>JAQSWD010000088.1 GCA_029266835.1 Steroidobacteraceae bacterium | reverse complement strand
CTGCGCGGCCTGGGCACCGGCCGGTACAAGGTGCGCGACCTGTTCAATGAAACCGATCTTGGCGTGGTCGATGCCTCCGCCAATGCCGTGACCGCGCGCTTCGAACGCTTCCTGCTGCTGCAGGCGGTGCCCGCATGACGTTGGCCGCGCGAAACGGCGGGCGCCATTGGGTGGTCTACGCGCTGGTGACCGTGGTCCTGTGGGGCGTCTGGGGCGCGCTCGCCGGCCTGTCGGCGCAACACGGCTTCCCCGACACGCTGGTGTACTGCGTCTGGTCGCTGACCATGATTCCCCCGGCACTTTGGGTGCTGGCTAAGAAATCCTGGAAGCTGGATGTCTCGCCGCGCGCGGTCGCCTTCGGCATGACCATCGGGTTGCTGGGCGCCGGCGGGCAGATGCTGCTGTTCAAGGCGCTGACCATCGGCCCCGCCTATTTCATCTTCCCCATCATCTCGCTGTCGCCGGCCATCACCATCGCGCTGTCCTTCGCTCTGCTGCGCGAGCGCACTGGCAAGCTCGGCGCGCTGGGCATCGTGCTGGCACTGGTGGCGCTGCCGCTGTTCGATCTCTCCTTCGGGCAGGGCAATGCGCAGGGCCTCGGCTGGTTCGCGCTGGCGCTGCTGATCATGGCGGCCTGGGGCGTGCAGGCCTATTTCATGAAGCTGGCCAACAACACGGTCAGCGCCGAGAGCATCTTCTTCTACATGATGATCGGCGGCCTGGTGCTGGCGCCGGTGGCCTGGGCGTGGACCGACTTCAGCCAGCCCGTGAACCTGGACTGGGACGGGCCGTGGATGACGGCCGCCATCCAGATACTGAACGCCATCGGCGCGCTCACGCTGGTGTTCGCGTTCCGCTACGGCAAGGCCATGGTGGTCGCGCCGCTCACCAATGCCGGAGCGCCGCTGATCACCGCAGTGCTGGCGCTGGCGTTCGCCGGCGCGGTTCCGGGTCCGCTGAAGATCCTCGGACTCGCGCTGGCGCTGATCGCTTCGCTGTTGCTGGTGCTCGAGCCCGACCGCGCGGCCCCGGCGATCGAGGAGACCGGCGCATGAACGCGCTGCGCGATCTCATTGCGCGCCACAAGCAGGGCCGCGCCGTGGGCGTGACCTCCATCTGCAGCGCGCATCCCATCGTCATCGAAGCCTCGCTTCGCCATGCGTTGAAACATGACGATGCGCTGGTGCTGTTCGAAGCCACCTGCAACCAGGTCAACCAGGACGGCGGCTACACGGGCATGACGCCGGCGGACTTCGTGACCTTCGTGCACGACATCGCGCGACGTGTCGGTTTCGACGTCTCGCGCATCGTTCTGGGCGGCGACCATCTGGGCCCGAATCCCTGGACCAGCCACCCCCCTGTCGCTGCCATGGACAAGGCCGAAGTGATGGTCGCCGCCTACGTTTCCGCGGGTTTCCGCAAGATCCACCTGGACTGCTCCATGTCCTGTGCGGGTGATCCCACGCCGCTGCCCGAGGACGAAGTAGTTCGGCGCGCCGTGCGCCTGGCGCGCGCTGCCGAGACCGCGCATGCGCGCGCACCGAACGCCGGCGACGCGCCCGTCTACGTGATCGGCACCGAGGTGCCCGTGCCCGGCGGAGCCACCGAAGCCATCGAAGGCCTGGCGGTCACCACGCCGCGGGCCGCGCTAGCTACCATCGAAGCTCATCGCCAGGCCTTCCTGGCCGCGGGCCTCGAGCAGGCCTGGTCCCGCGTGATCGCCTCGGTCGTGCAGCCGGGCGTGGAATTCGATCACCACAACGTGATTGATTACGACCGGAGCGACGCGCAGGCTCTGAGCCACGCCATCAGCGCGGTGCCCGGCATGGTCTACGAAGCGCATTCCACCGACTACCAGACGCGCGGTGCGCTGAGCGCGCTGGTCGAGGATCACTTCGCCATCCTGAAAGTAGGCCCCGGCCTCACCTTCGCGATGCGCGAGGCCCTGTGGGCGCTGGATGCCATCGATCAGGAGCTGACTTCCGAACCCCGTCAGGCGCGCCTGCGCGACACGGTGCTGGAGCGCATGCGTGAACACCCCAGGTACTGGGAGCGCTACTACCACGGCGCCGGCAAACCACTCACCGTGGACCTGCAGTACTCGCTGAGCGACCGCGTGCGTTACTACTGGCCCGACCCCGTGATCGAATCCGCCCGCGCGCGGCTGTTCGAAAACCTGCGCGCCAGTCCGCCGCCGATTTCGCTGCTGAGCCAGCACCTGCCGGGTACCCTGCCGGGCGTGCGGTCGGGCTCGGTGACGCGCGATCCATTGTCCCTTGCCGTGGCGCACGTGTGCGCCGTTCTCGACGACTACCATCATGCCTGCCACACCCACTGAACGATTGGAACATCTCGGCATTGGCGCCGACGAACTGGCCGCCGGGGGCGCGCTGTGGACGGCGCGCGAAATCGAGCAGCAGCCGCACATGCTCCAGCGCACGCATGCGCTGCTGGGCAAACTTTATACGGACCTGCGGAAGTTCGTCGCACCGGTGGCCGACGATCCGCGCGCGCGCATCATCCTGACGGGCGCAGGCACCTCGGCCTACATCGGCGGCTGCCTGGCCGGCCTGCTCGACGCGCAGCTGGCAGCGCGCGTGGACGCCGTGCCCACCACCGATATCGTGAGCAGTCCGCATCTCTATCTACATGCCGACCAGCCGCTGCTGATGATTTCCTTCGGGCGTTCGGGCAACAGCCCTGAGAGCCTGCAGGCGGTCATGCTGGCCGAAGCGCTGGTGAAGGACGCGCGGCACCTGTTCGTCACCTGCAATGCCGAGGGCGCGCTGAACCGCACGCAGGCGCGCCAGGCCATGACACTGCTGCTGCCCGAGGAAACCCACGACGTCAGTTTCGCGATGACGTCCAGCTTCAGCTGCATGATGTACGCCACGCTGGTCGCGCTCAGCGCGCAGGGTGCCTTCGATCATCGCAATGGGGCCATCGCGCAGTCCATGCGTCGGGTGATCCAGGAATCACAGGGTGCGCTGCGCGAGCTGGCCGCCGCGCGCCACCAGCGCGTGGTGTACCTGGGCAGCGGCCCATTCCAGAGTCTGGCGCGCGAGGCCACGTTGAAGCTCGGCGAGCTTACCAATGGCGCGGTCGTCACCTGCTTCGACTCGCCGCTGGGTTTCCGCCACGGGCCCAAGACTTTCGTCAACGAAAACACGCTGGTGCTGGTCTTCGTGTCCAACGACCCGCTGACACGCAAGTACGACCACGACCTGCTCGACGAGTTGCGACGTGACGGCCGCGCCGCGCGCGTCATCGAGATCACCGCTCGCCCGCGGGCCGACGCCGCGCAGGACACGCTGCACGTGCATGGCATGACCGACGCGTCCGACGTGGAGTTGCTTTGGCCCTACGTCGCCATCGCGCAGCTGTATGCCTTTCATCAATCGCGTACGCTGGGGCTGTCTCCGGACAACCCCAACAAGGAAGGCACCGTGAATCGCGTCGTCCAGGGCGTTCGACTCTACCCGCTGGTGAAATGACCGCCACGTTGTTCCTCGGCGTCGACGGCGGAGGAACCAAGACCCGCTTCGCGCTCATGGCCGACGGCGCCCTGCTCGCCGAGGCCACGCACGGCACGACCTATCATCCCGATGTCGGGTTGGAGGGAGTGCGCACCGTGCTCGCCCAGGGCCTCGCCGACGTGCTGGCACGCGCGGGCGCGCAGCCTTCACAGATTGCCCATGCCTTCTTCGGTCTTCCCGCACACGGCGAGGACAGCGCCATCACGCCCCTGCTCGATGCCATGCCCGCGCCGTTACTGGGGCACGACCGTTACACCGTGGACAACGACATGGTCTGCGGATGGGCGGGTTCATTGGGCGCCGAGGATGGCATCAACATCGTCGCGGGCACTGGATCGATCGGCTATGGCCAGCGCGGCGGAAAATCCGCGCGCGCCGGCGGCTGGGGCGAAGCGTTCTCCGATGAGGGCTCCGCGTACTGGATCGCGATGCAGGGCTTGAATACCTACTCACGCATGAGCGACGGGCGGCTGCCCAAGGGGCCGCTGCACGCGCTGGTCAACGAGAAGCTGGGCCTGGGCAACGACCTGGATCTCTGCGCGCACGTGTACGGCGCGAACGCGAAGACCCGCGGCGAATTGGCGCAGTTTTCTCCGCTGATCGCGCGCGCGGCGGAATCGGGCGACGCGGCCGCGCGCGCAATTTTCCAGCGCGCCGGGCAGGAACTGGCGCAGATTGCGGACGCCTTGCGTCGGAAGTTAGCCTACCTGCCGGGCGAAGCCGTGAAGCTCTCGTACTCGGGCGGCGCATTCGCCGCCGGCGAGTTGCTGCTCGCGCCATTTCGCCAGGCGCTGGACGGCACCGGCGCGTATACGTTTTGCCGCCCGCTGCACGAGCCGCATATCGGCGCTGCGCTGTACGCCGCGAAACTCTGGAAGAACCGCAACCCCTGAGTCCCGGACCGTTCGCCACGGCGATCCGACCGCTCGACATGTTCCGGCTCGAGGCTTCCGCGGCCGCGCTAGCCTGTGCGCCGTCGCCGAAATCCGGGCCAGCCATGCACTCCTTCACCGCGCTCCTCGCCACCGCCAGCATCGCATTCCTGCAGATGTTCGCTCTTCCCGCCGCGGCCGATGCCGCCGGCGATTCGCTGCTCATCGAAAATGTCACCCTGGTCTCGCCAGAGCTGTCGCAGCCGCTGGGCAATCGCCACGTGCTGGTGCGCGACGGGCGCATCCGGGCTGTCAGCGAGCGGCCGATCACGGCGCCCGGCGTTCGCCGCCTCGACGGTTCAGGAAAATTCCTCGCGCCCGGGCTCACGGACGCGCATGTGCATCTGTCGGACGCCATCGGCCTGCCCTTCACGCCGCATGATGCGGAACTGGCGGCGCTCGAGTCGGATTTCTTCGCGCAGCAGCCGCGCAGCTATCTCTACTTCGGCGTGACGCAGGTGCTCGACACGGCGAACCGCGCCGATCGCGTGGCGTTCTTCGCGTCGCAGCCCCAGGCGCCCGACACGTTCCGCTGCGGAGCGGCGCCCATCGTCGACGGATATCCACTCGTGTTCGTGGACAAGACCATCCGTCACCAGGTTTTCAGCGACTTCATCTTCGAGCCGGCCAACGCGCGCGAACATCCCATGCCCGAGGGCGCCAACCCGGCCGAACACACACCCGAAGCCGTGGTGGCACGCATCGCCGCCAGCGGCGCGATCTGCGTGAAGATCTCGCTGGAAGACGGCTTCGGCGACCAGAATGACTGGCCGGTCATGAGCGCGGAAACGTTGCGCCGCGTTCGCGCCGCCACGAAGAAACACGGGCTCTTCCTCGCCGTGCACGCCAATGCGCTGGACATGCAGCGCCGCGCGGTCGAAGGCGACGTCGACCTGCTGCTGCATGGCATCTGGAACTGGAATGAGCTCAACGAACAGCAGGGCATCCCGCCCGCCGTCGCGGATCACCTGCGCAAGGTGCGTGATCGGCGAATCGGTTACCAGGCCACGCTGCGCGTGCTGCCGGGCGTGATGGAACTACTCGACCCAGACCTTCTGGATGACCCCGTATATCCGAAAGTGGTGCCATCACGCCTGCTCGCCTGGTATCGCACCGAGCCCGCGCAATGGTTCAAGCGCGACGCGTTCGGGCCCGCGCCGGATGCCCCGGCGATGCTGCGCAAACAGCGTGAGGCGAATTCGCACTGGGCCACCTCCGAGCGCGGCATGCGCGCGCTTCGTCACCTCTACGAACTGGGTCAGCCGCTGTTGCTGGGCAGCGATACACCATCGGCGCCGACCTATGGCAACCAGCCGGGGTACGACACCTTCAAGGAAATGAAGATGATGGCGGACCTGGGCATTCCGTTGTCCGCCATCCTGGCCGCGGGCACGATCAACAATGCGCGGCAGTTAGGCCTTGAAAGGGACTACGGAACCATCGAGCAAGGAAAGATCGCAAACCTGCTGCTGCTCGAAGCCAACCCGCTGTCGAGTGTCGACGCCTGGGCAAAGGTCCACACGGTGATCCTGCGCGGCAAGCCCATCGAGCGTGAATTCCTGGCGGCGGATTAGAATCGACGCCTTGGGCTACTGGATTTCACAACTGCTGGGCTGGGGCTTCTACTTCTATGCCCAGGCTTCGGGCGAAGTCATCTTCGCCTCGGTGCCATGGAGCGAGGCCACGGCTTTGTGGGCGCCGGTCTGCCTGGCGGCGCTGTCCTTGACGCAAGCCCTGCGATGGATCATCAAGCGCAACAACTGGCTGGCGTTGCCGTCAGGATCGCTGTGGGGCCGCATGGTCGTGGCCATCCTGGTGATCACGACCAGCACCTGTCTTCTCGTGATGGCGTTGTCCGAGGTGATTCATGGCACTCCCGTGGCGCCCATCATGCAGGCTTTCTACCAGCGGCTGACGCTGGGCGGGCAGCTGCGCAATCAGTACATCCTCATCCTGCTGGCGCATGTCGTGTGGGTGGGCATCTACCTGTCCTTCGCCATGCAGCGCCATCGCTACCGGGCTGAAGTTCGACAGGCGCAGCTGGGCGAGGCGCTGCAGGCGGCGGAGCTGCGGCTGTTACGGTCGCAACTCAATCCGCACTTTCTCTTCAACGCATTGAACGGCGTGCGTTCGCTGATCGCCGAGGACCCTGCCCGCGCGCGCGACGCGGTGACACATCTCGCGCGCACGCTGCGCTACACGCTGGCTTCCGGGGACCAGGACCTGGTGTCGCTGGAGCGGGAACTGGAGATGGTCGACGACTACCTGTCGCTGGAATCCATGCGGCTCGCCGAGCGGCTGACCGTGCGGCGCGACATCGACGCCGCGGCGCGCACCGCACGTGTGCCGGCCATGTTGCTGCAGACGCTGGTCGAGAACGCGTTGAAGCACGGCATCGCGGAACTCAAGGAAGGCGGCACGCTGATCATCTCGGCGCGCGTCGTCGGCCAGGACGTCATCCTGCGCGTGGAGAATCCGCGGCCGGCGGACGGCGTGGAGCGGCGCGGTGACGGCGTCGGCCTGCGCAATGCCACCGAGCGCCTGCGGTTGCTGTTCGGCCCGCGCGCTTCGCTGCGTCTCGATCTGCATCAACCTGGCCGCGCGACGGCCGAAGTGAGGTTGCCGGCATGAGGGCGCTGATAGTTGACGACGAGCCTCTTGCCCGCCGCGAACTCAAGCGCCTGCTCGATGCGTTTCCGTCGGTGCGCGTGGTCGGCGAGGCCGGCAATATCGACGAGGCGCGCCAGCGCATCGAAGAACTCTCCCCCGACGTGGTGTTCCTCGACATCCAGATGCCGGGCGGCAGCGGCTTCGACCTGCTCGCACAGCTCGACCGCGTGCCGCGTATCGTGTTCACCACCGCCTACGACCAGTACGCCGTCAAGGCCTTCGACGTGAACGCCCTCGACTATCTATTGAAGCCCATCGAGCCCGAGCGCCTGGCCAGCGCACTGCGCAAGTTGCAGGCGGCGCCGTCGGCGCCCGCGGAGCAACCCATCGAGCAGCTCTTCATCCGCGACGGCCATCGCTGCTGGTTCGTGCCGCTGCGCGAGGTGAGCCTGTTCAGCGCCGAGGGGAACTACGTGCGCCTGGCGTGGGGCAAGGAGCGTCCGCTGCTCGGCCGTTCGTTGACCGCGCTCGAGCAGAAGCTCGATCCGGCGCGTTACTTTCGCGCCAATCGCGGCCAGATCGTGAACCTGGATTTCATCCAGCAGGTGGAGCTCGGCGAAGGCGGCCGTCTGCACGTGCAGTTGCGCGACGGGCCGGAGATCGAGGTGTCGCGCCGGCAGGCGCGACTGTTCCGCTCGCGCGCGGCGGTGGACTGAACTGGCGCCTCACGGCAGCGCGCTGCCGGTGAGCGCGCACGAGTGCGCGGCCTTACGCGCGATGATCCGAACATAACCCCTGCCGCAGCGCACCCTCTGACGAAAACTTGTCCACCCCCGGGTGGACGTGTCACAGTATGGACGTGTCACATACATTGTGTGACACCGGAGGCTGCATGGTTCCCTTCAAGGTCAAGTTCGCGCCCGGCGAGTCCATCTTCGACCAGGTATGTTTCGCGGCGACGCGTTCCATCCTCGCCGGCGAACTCAAGGCCGGCGAGCCGTTTCCCTCGGTGCGCACGCTGGCCGTGGATCTCAGGATCCACCCCAATACGGCTCACAAGGTGGTCCAGCACCTGGTGCAGGAGCGCTGGCTGGTGGTGCACCCAGGACTCGGAACCGTGGTGGCGCAGGCGCCGAAGGCGCGCGCCGGCGACCGCAAGCGGCTGCTCGAAGACGAAGTGGAGAAACTCGTGGTCGAGGCACTGCGTGTGGGAGCCACGCTGCCCGACGTGCAGCAGGCCGTCGAGGACACCTGGCGGGAATTGCGAGGCCTCAAGTCCGTCGCCAGCGAAAGGCAGGGCTGATGTCCGGCAACGTCATCGAAGCGCGCGCGGTCAGCAAGAAGTTCGGCCGCTTCGAGGCCATCGAGGATTTGAACCTCAGCGTGCCCGAAGGCGCGGTGTTCGCGCTGATCGGCGCCAATGGCACGGGCAAGAGCACCACCATCCGCATGCTCATGAACATCCTGCGGCCGGATCGCGGCGAGATCACCGTGTCGGGCACGGCCTCGCACCAGCTGGCACCCGCCGATTTCCAGCGCATCGGCTATGTCTCGGAAAGCCAGAAGCTGCCGGACGGACTCACGCTGCAGCAGTACTTCGGCTATCTGCGCCGCCTGTATCCCGCCTGGGACCGCGCGCTCGAGAAACAACTCGCTGACCAGTTCGAACTGCCATCGTCGCGCAGGATCAAACATCTTTCGCATGGCATGCGCATGAAGGCCCTGCTGGTAGGCGCCCTCGCATTCCGTCCGAAGTTGCTGGTGCTCGACGAGCCGCTCAGCGGCCTCGATACGATGGTGCGCGACGAAGTGGTCAACGGCCTGCTCCAGCAGGCGGCCGACACCACCATCCTGATCTCCTCGCATGAACTCGCGGAGATCGAGAGCTTCACCACGCATGTGGCCTTCCTGCAGGGCGGGCGGGTGCTGCTGCAGGAAGCCATCGAAAGCCTTCAGTCGCGATTCCGTGAGGTGTCCGTGACGCTTTCCGCGGTCAAGCAGCTGCCGGATCCGCTGCCCCCGGACTGGCTGAAGCCGGAACTCTCCGGACACCGGCTACGCTTCGTCACATCGAACTACCAGGGCGACGCCGATCTCGTTCCGGGCCTGACCCGCCATTTCGGCGCCGTGCAGGTGGCTTCCGAACCCATGCCGTTGCGCGCCATTGCCAGCGCCCTGATGCAGCACCGCAAGCGCGTGCGGGAGACGCGCGCATGAACTTCGGAGTCCTGCGCGCCATCCTCGCGAAGGATCTGCGGAGCCTGCTGCCGCTGGTGATGGCCGTCGCGGCCGTATTCATCGGCGACGTGTTCGTGATGCAGTTCGAACTGATCGCGCAGTGGCCGGCGTATCGCACCGGCATCCTGCCTCTGGCCGCCACCGTGCTGGTCCTCGCCGTCATCCAGCTGGACGCGCCCGCGAGCCTGGTCGATGACTGGCTGTGCCGCCCGGTGCCGCGCGCGGAGCTGCTGGCGGCCAAGCTCGTACTGCTGTTTTCGGTGTTCTATCTATCGCGCGTCGTGGCGACACTCGCCGGCGACCTGATACTCGGGCGTTCCCCGGTTGAATCACTGCAGGAAGCCCTGTTGCTGCAGGACGAGTTCTTCCTGTTGCTCCTGCCCATCCTGCTGATCATCGCCGTGGTCACGCAGACGCTGGTGCAGGGCTTCGGAGTCCTGTTCGCGCTGCTCATCTGCGTGTTCGTTCTGCCGAGTCCGTTCCTGAGAGATCCCGGCCCGCTCGATCCCGGCATCGGCGACGGGATGTACGAGTCCGGCATGGGCTGGCTGACCCTGGGCCCGACAAAGATCGGGGCGGCCCTGCTCGCGGCGTTCACGCTGTGGCTGGTTTACTGGCGTCGCCGCATCACGTGGGCGCGCATCATGGTGCCAGTCGCCACGCTCATCGTCGTCCTGCTGGCGGTGACGCCCATGTACCTCGCTCCGTGGCAGATGATGTACCGCCTGCAAGCCCGGGTCGTGCCCGCGCAACCCGGCACCGACTTCGCGAACCTTCGATTGCGCAATGCCAATGCGTGTTTCAAGGCGGCCCGCGTCGTCGACCTGTACGCGGATCCGACGTTCAAGTGGGAGCATCCCTTCGGCGGCATTCTTCAATGGCGGGAGTCCGCATTGAAGGATCCCGGACCCGACGCCATCGCGTTCATCACCCACTTCGACCTGGTCGGCGTGCCGGCCGACTGGCGCAGCGAGCTGCTGCATGTTCGGGCTGACTACCAGGGCCGCAACGGCAGTACCGAACACATCTCGCTGCGGCCGGTCTCCTACATCAACCGCCGGCATCGCGGTGAGTCGCTATGGCACACCTGGGCGCTGCCCGGCGACGAATTGCGCGCACTCAAGGCCAGCGAGCCCACGCTGCGGCTGGAATACTCACTGGCGTTGGGCGAACCCACGGCCCACAGCCTGCCCACCGATGGAAAGCGCCACGCGCTGCCGGGGCTCGGCTACTGCAGCGCCGAGGTCGACGCGGCGGCCAACCACATCGAAGTCGATTGCTTCAGCAGCTTCGGCAGGCCGGAGCAACTCAGCGCCGAGCTCGACGAGATCCCCGCGAGCCGGGTCTACGCCACGCCGGACCTGTCGCCGCGCTGGATGCGCTGGATGCGCACGCATCGCGCGAAGCTCGAGATCGCCTCACCTCGCCTCGCGAAGCACGACACCATCACCGTCACGGCCTGGCGCCTGGCGGGCTATCTGCAGAAGGAGATCACGCTGCCCGGAATCCTGGGCGCCGACCTGACTACCTGCCCGCTGCCGGATTCCCAGGCCGGCAGGTTCCAGGCCTCGCGCTGGCGCGATGCCGCACCTCACGAGCCCTATTCGATCCGCGTGGAGGAAGGCGTGCAGCTCGAAGTGCTGGACTTCGGCGGCACCGGCTCACCCATCGTGCTGCTGCCCGGCCTCGGCGCGACGGCCCATGGCTACGACCTGCTCGCGCCGGAACTCGCGAAACGGCATCGCGTGATCGCCATGACCCGGCGCGGCACCGGCGCCTCCAGTAAACCGGACTTCGGCTTCGACACCGCGCGTCTGGGCCAGGACGTGCTGGCGGTGATGGACGAGATGGGGTTGCAGAAGGTGTTGCTGGTGGGGTCGTCGATCGCTGGTGACGAACTCACCTGGTTGGGAGGCCATCATCCTGACCGTTTCTCCGGCCTGGTATATCTCGACGCCGCCTACGACCGGTCGATCGATCACAAGGACCCGCGCATGACGCGGCTGCGTGAACTGAATCGCCTGCTGCCGCCGGACCCGCCCATCCCGCCGGAAGCCATGACCAACTACGACACCATGGTGAAGTTGATGGAGTCGAACAGCCACGCGCTTTACCCCGAAGGCGAACTGATCGCGCTGTTCGGCATCAACCATCCTGTGCTCGCGGGCACTCCCAGTATCGATGCGCGCACGCAGCAAGCCATTTCCGCGGCGATCCAGACGCCGGACTACGCGGCGCTGAAGATCCCCGCACTGGCCATCTACGCCTTCGAGCATCCGGATTGGTTGCTCAGACCCTGGCATGACCGCAACGACGCCCGGCTGGTGGCCACGATGCAGGAACGCGCACGCATCCTCGATGGACTCAAGCGCGCCAGCATCGAGCAGTTCCGCCAGGGTGTCGCCCGCGGCCAGGTGATCGAGATGCAGAACGCCTCGCACAACGTGGCGCTGTCGAATCCCGGCGAGGTTCTCGCCGCCATCGAACAGTTCTCCGCAGGCAATGAAGG
>JAQSWD010000087.1 GCA_029266835.1 Steroidobacteraceae bacterium | reverse complement strand
TACGTCGGTCGGTCATGAACTCAACTCCGGTGTGATGGCCGAATGCGGAGTGGCGAGGCGGCCGTAGGCCGTTTCCAGCTCGCGGCGGAATTTCTCGTCAGCGAACAATTCCGGCGGCAGCACGGATTCGCAGACGGCGAAGCGAGCCACGTCGGCGCGTGCGTCACCCGTGCAGGCGTTGCCGATGTCGGTCAGGCGCTTGGCATCCGGATCGACGATGGCCACATTGGCCTTGGCCTGGCGCACCACGAAGCGCATCCAGGCGGCGATGGGCATCACGAGGCGATGAATGGGGCGACCCGCACGTAATGCTTCCGTCAGCGTGGCGGTGATGCGAACCGGCAGCTTTTTCGAACCATCCCAGGCAATCTGGCTCAGCAGGTGGCGGATGCCAGGGTTGCGGAATCTCGCCAGCACCGCGGAAATGTAGTGCTGCACGTCGAGCCCGGGACTCGCGCCCAGGCTGGGCCCCAGGTCTTCG
The DNA here is from genome assembly GCA_029266835.1 of Steroidobacteraceae bacterium. Taxonomy (GTDB): domain Bacteria; phylum Pseudomonadota; class Gammaproteobacteria; order Steroidobacterales; family Steroidobacteraceae; genus CADEED01. The sequence continues at coordinate 11,418 of JAQSWD010000087.1, read as the reverse complement.
GTCATGAGCAACTCGACGAACTGCGCCAATTGCTCGTCGCGCATGGCGTCGGCCACCGATTCATGACCACGCAGCGATCCGAGGTAAGCCAGCGTGGAATGCGAGCCGTTGAGGATGCGCAGCTTCGCGCGGTCATAGACGCTGACGTCCTTCGCCAGTGTGACGCCCACGGAAACCCAGTCGGCATCGCGCATGACGGGAAGGTCTTCGACCACCCACTGCGTGAATGGCTCGCGCTGGATGGGCCAGGCATCGTCGAGACCGGTGATCTTGCGCGAGCGCTCGCGCAGGTCGTCATCCGTGGCCGGCGTGATGCTGTCGACCATGGTGCGCGGGCAGACCACTTCATTCTCGATGTAATGCGCGAGGTCGGCGTCCGATTGGCGGGCGAAAGCCACCAACGCGCGTTTCAGGACGGCGCCGTTGTCGGCAAGATTGTCGCAGCTCACCACCGCGAAGGGCGGCAGGCCCGCGGCGCGCCGACGCTTCAGCCCTTCGACGATCCAGCCGATGGTGCTGCGCGGACCTTGTCCCGTCGATGAGGGCGGGTTCTTGAGGTCGTGCGCGATGTCGGCGTTGGCCAGGTCGAGTTCATTGCGCGGGTCGAGGCAGTAACCCTTCTCGGTGACGGTCAACGTCACCAGCCGCGTGTCGCGGCCGGACAGGCGCGCGAATGCGGCGTCTGCATCGGTTGAACCGACGAGCAGCTCGCGGATCGCACCGATGGCGCGCGCGCGCGGCGCGGCGCCGAGCTCGATCAACGTGTACAGACCCTGCTGTGGTGCGAGTGAGTCTCTCAAGCCCGTGCTCTTGAGCGACAGCGCGGAGATTGCCCAGCGCTTGTCGGAATGAAGCAGCGTGTCGGCGTAGAAGGCCTGATGCGCGCGATGAAACGCGCCCGGACCGATGTGCACGATGCCGAAACGCGTCGCCGAGCGATCGTAGGTCGGCAGGATGGTGCCCGAGCGGGCGGAATGCAGGCTCGCCTCGGTGAGGCGGGGCGGACTCATCAGGACCTCGTCAGTGAAACCAGCCGGTAAGGGCTAGTGATTGTGGCGTGGCGTCTTCCTGGCCACACCCTGGTATTTCACCGCCATTTCCATGACGGCGCCGCTGTCGAGCTGCCCGACGGTCGAACGATAGAGTTCCTGCCAGGGCGTCGCGCTTTCGGGTACGGGAGGCAGGCCTTGTTTCTTGCGTCGCGCAATTTCCTCGTCGCTGACCAGCATGTCACAGCGGCCGGCCGCGAGGTCAATGCGGATCCGGTCTCCGGTCCGCAGCCATGCGAGTCCACCTCCGGCGGCGCTTTCCGGCGAGCAATTGAGGATGGAGGGGCTGTCGGAAGTGCCTGACTGACGGCCGTCTCCCAGCGTGGGCAGGCTGGTGATGCCTCGTTTGATCAGGGCATCGGGCGGCTGCATGTTCACTACTTCGGCGGAACCCGGCCAGCCCAGCGGGCCCGAGCCGCGGATCACCAGGATGGTGTTTTCATCGATGCCCAGCGAAGGATCGTTGATGCGTTCGTGATAGTCCGTCGAGCCGTCGAACACCACTGCGCGGCACTCGAACGAGTCGCCCGAGCCCAGGTAGCGCTTGCGGAATTCCGGGGAGATGACGCTGGTCTTCATGATCGCGAAATCGAAGAGGTTACCCTTCAAGACGAGGAAGCCGGCCTTTTCCTGCACGGGCTTGTCGTACGAAGTGATGACGTCGCCGTCCACGGATTTGCGCCCGGCCACGTTCTCGGCCAGCGTCTTGCCAGTCACGGTGAGGGCGCCACCGTCTATCTTCTTCACTCGCAGCAATTCGCTGAGCACGGCAGGCACACCGCCGGCGCGATGGAAACGCTCGCCCAGGTACTTGCCGGCGGGCTGCATGTTCACGATCAGCGGCAGGTCGCGGCCGTATTTCATCCAGTCGTCGGGAGTGATCTCGACGCCCGCGTGACGCGCCATTGCCACGAGGTGCGGCTGCGCATTGGTCGAGCCACCAATCGCGGCGATGGCCGCGATGGCGTTGAGGAAGGATTCGCGCTTGAGGATTTTCGAAGGCCGCAGATCCTCGTACGCCATGTCGACGATGCGCCGACCGGTCTCGTACGAAATCTGGCCGCGTTCGCGATATGGCGCGGGAATCGCCGCGCATCCCGGCAGCGAGAGACCCAGTACTTCGGCCACGGCGTTCATGGTGGAAGCGGTGCCCATGGTGTTGCAGTGACCCACGGAGGGCGCCGAAGCGGCCGCGGCATCGAGGAACTGCTTCTCCGTGATCTGCCCCGCAGCGAGTTTGCGGCGCGAGCGCCAGATCACGGTGCCCGAACCCACGAGATCGCCTTCATGCCAGCCGTCGAGCATGGGCCCGCCCGAAAGCACGATGGCCGGAATGTCGACGGTGGACGCCGCCATCACCTGCGCCGGCGTGGTCTTGTCGCAGCCGGTGGTCAGTACCACGGCGTCGATGGGATACCCGTGCAGGATCTCCACGAGGCCGAGATAGGCGAGATTGCGATCCAGCGCGGCCGTCGGCCGGCGGCAATTCTCGAAGATGGGATGCAGCGGGAATTCCATGGGCACGCCGCCGGCATCGCGGATGCCTTCGCGTACGCGCTTCGCCGTTTCCATGTGGATGCGGTTGCAGGGCGTGAGATCGCCGCCGGTCTGCGCGATGCCGATGATGGGTTTGCCCGAGAGCAGTTCGTCAGCCGTGAGGCCGTAGTTCATGAAGCGCTCGAGATACAGCGCCACCATGTCCAGATGCTTGGGGTCGTCGAACCAGTCGCGCGAGCGGAAGCGGCGCGAGGGCCGTACGGATGCCGTCTTTTCAGATGCCATGAGTCACGATTCCCTGGGGCAGTCCGGGTACGTCGACGCGGGCGCTGAACAACCCACCGGCCAGCGGCTGTTGTTTGCGTTGCTCGGCGTTCAGCGCGACGTGCGCCGTGGTGATGTAGAGAGTACGCAGATCTTCGCCGCCGAACGCGGCCTTGGTTACGGCGGAGCAGGGCAGGCGCAGTGTCTGCAGCAGCTCGCCCTTCGGCGAATACCTGCGCAGACTCCAGCCTCCGAACAGGCCGGTCCACAGACAACCTTCAGCGTCCACGATGGGGCCGTCGGGATAACCTTCGTCGGGCGAGAAACGCACGAACACGCGCTTGTTGGACAACGTGCCCGATCGCCCGCGGTCGAAGGCATAGATGATTCCGGCCAGCGTATCGGTGTGATACAGCGTCTGGCCGTCCGGACTTTCGGCGGGTCCATTGCTGACCACATAGCCCGGGTCACGGCGCACGCAACCCGTGGAGTTGAGTTGGTACAGCGCCCCGCTGGGGTCTTCCTCGTTGTCGTCCATGGAGCCGAACCAGAGGAAGCCTTCGGAATCGACGAAGCCGTCATTGAGCCGGTTGTTCGGAGCGTGGGGTTCGACGACATGCAACAGGCTGAAGTTGCCCGTTTCCGCGTTGAATCGATGCAGGCCGGTCTTGAGCCCGGCGATCTGCCAGCCGCGGCCGGTGGGGAGCAGGAATCCGCAGCGCGCGGGCGCATCCCAGCTTTGTTTGCCACCCGTGGCCGGATCGAAGCGATGGATGGCCGGTGCCTTGATGTCGACGAACCAGACGGCCCGTTCAGCGGCGGACCAGACTGGCCCTTCGCCGAGAATAGCGCCTACGGCCCAAACACACTCGGCATCAGACATGTGTCAACGGTATCCGCCATCCACCCAATAGTTGTGAGCCGTGCACATGCGTGCGTCATCCGAGGCGAGGAACAACACCATCGCCGTGACATGGATGGGATCCACGCGCGCCTTGAGGCACTGCTGCGCGAGGATCTTGGCTTCTTCTTCGGGTGTGTGCCAGAGCTTCATCTGGCGGGGGGTTCGAATGGCGCCCGGAACCACGCAATTCACGCGGATGTTGGCCTCGCCGAGATCGCGCGCCAGCGAACGTGTCATGCCCTCGATGCCGGCCTTGGCGGTCTCGTAGACCACGAGATCGGGAATGGCCGCATGCCAGGACACCGAGCCCAGGTTGATGATGGAGCCGCCGCCGGCTTTCTTCATGCCCGGTACCACAGCCTGGGTGGCGAAGAACTGGTGCTTGAGATTCACGGCGATACGCTGTTCCCAATACGCCGGAGTCACCGCTTCCACCCGATGGCGATCGTCATTTGCCGCGTTGTTGACCAGCACCGACACCGGGCCCGCCTGGGCCTCGATGTCGGCAATGGCCTTCTGCAGCGCGGCGGTATCGGTCACGTCGCACTGCACGAAGCGGGTACCGTTTCCGAGCCGGGTGACCAGCGCCTGCGATTCGCTCGTGGCGACATCAAGGAAGTACACGCGCGACTTCTGCCGGTCGAATCCTTCCACCATCACTTCGCCGATGCCGGAACCGCCGCCCGTGATGACGACGGTCCTGCCGGCGAGAGATGGATAAACAGCGTCCGTCATATCTTCCTTCAGGCGCCTGGGTACTCAGGCCCAGGTGTAGCTGGTCTTTACTTGTGTGTAGAACTCGACGGCGGCGAAACCCTGCTCGCGGGGGCCGTAGCTGGACTTGCGCGTGCCGCCAAAGGGCACGTGATAGTCGACGCCGGCCGTGGGCAGATTGGTCATGGTCATGCCGGCGCGCACGTTGCGCACGAAGTGACGCGCGTACTTGAGCGAACTGGTCATGATGCCCGCCGAGAGCCCGAACTCGCCGGCGTTGGCCGCGGCCAGCGCTTCGTCGTAATCCTTCACGCGCACGGTCGACGCGACGGGTCCGAAGACTTCTTCGCAGTTGATGCGCTGATCGATCTTCGTGTCCACGATGAGCGCGGGCGACACGTAGTAGCCCGGCGTGGCGAGTTTCAGCGCGTCGCCGCCGACGACTTTGCGGCCGCCTTCCCTGGTGGCGACATCGATGTAGGAAAGCGTGGTCTCGAGCTGCGCGTCGCTGGCCAGCGGGCCCATCTGCGTGTCGGCCGCGAGCGCGTCGCCGACTTTCAGCGCTTTCACGCGCGCGGCCAGCGCTTCGACGAATTTGTCGTGGATCCCCTGCGTGACGATGATGCGGCTGGAAGCCGTGCAACGCTGGCCGGTGGCGAAGAATGCGCCATCGAGCGCGCACTGCACCGCACGGTCGAGGTCGCAATCATCGAGGACGACCAGCGGATTCTTGCCGCCCATCTCGAGCTGGATGCGCGCGTTGTGCGAGAACGCGGCCTTCGCGACGATCGCGCCCGTGCTCTGGCCGCCGGTGAACGACACGCCCGCGACGTCCGGATGTTCGACCAGCGCGCCGCCCATCGAGCCGCCGCCAAGGATCAGGTTGAACACACCCTTGGGGAAACCCGCTTCGTGGATGATCTCGGTCAGCGCATGCGCGGTCGCCGGCGTCAGCGATGCGGGCTTCATGACCACGGTGTTGCCGAAGGCCAGCGCGGGCGCCGCCTTCCATGCCGGAATCGCGATCGGGAAATTCCAGGGCGTGATCAATCCGAACACGCCCAGCGGCTCGCGATACGTCTCGACGGCAACCCCTGGACGCGTGGACTCGACGGTGACGCCATGACGGCGCAACGCTTCGCCAGCCATGAATTTGAAGATGCGCGCGGCGCGCATGACTTCACCCTTGCCCTCGGGGAAGGTCTTGCCTTCCTCGCGGGAGAGCAGGCGGCCGAGATCATCGGCGCGGGCCATGATCAGCGAACCCACCTTGTCGAGCAGGTCCGAACGCACTTCGGGGCTGGAATTCGCCCAGGCCGGGAATGCGGCCTTGGCCGCCGACACGGCGGCATTCACCGTGCTTTTGTCGCCGCCGGGTACCTTGGCGACGAGGTCACCGGTGTTGGAGGGGTTGAGGCTGTCCGAAGCCGCGGCACCCGCGACCCATTGCCCGTCGATGTAGTGGGAAAGCTGTTTTGTATCGCTCATATGCTAACTCTCAATGATTGAGCAGGCCGCGGCGCGCGAGGTTGCGCATCAGGTCCGCGATACCGTGAGACCACGTGGGGGCCTGATCGCACGTGGTTACCTTGTTTTCTAGCACACCGAGCTTCTCCGTGGAGACCCGCACGATGTCACCTGTCTTGTGGGTGAACCCCTGTCCCGCCACGCCGCGATCGACGATGGGCGCGAACATGGTGCCGAGGAACAGCGCGAACCCGTCGGGGTAGGCGTGATGCTTACAAATCGTCTGGCCGACGAGTTCGGTGGGGTCGCGGCTGATCTGCGACATCGAGCTCTGGCCTTCGAGCTTGAAGCCCTCCTCGCCCGAAATCTCGAGTTTCACGACCGACTGGCGAACGTCATCGAGGGTGAACTTGCCATCGAACAGCCGGATGAACGGCCCGATGGCGCAGGAGGCGTTGTTGTCCTTGGCCTTGCCGAGCAGAAGCGCGCTGCGGCCCTCGATGTCGCGCAGATTGACGTCGTTGCCCAGCGTGGCGCCGAGGATGCGCCCAGCACTATCTACCGCGAGAACGATCTCGGGCTCCGGGTTGTTCCATGCCGAGTCCGAACGCACGCCTATCCAGTCGCCCCAGCCCACCGACGACAGTGTCGGCGACTTGGTGAAGATCTCGGCGTCGGGCCCGATGGCCACCTCGAGGTACTGCGACCAGAGGCCGTCGGCGATCAGCGCCTGCTTGAGCTTCTTCGCCTGCTCGGAGCCGGGCTTCACCGAACGGATGTCGGTACCGATGCGCTCGCGCAAACTGTCGCGCAGACTCTGCGCCTTGCTGGCGTCGCCGCGGCAACGCTCCTCGATCACCCGCTCCATCGCCGAGATCGCGAAGGTCACTCCGCTGGCCTTGATGCACTGGAGATCGAACGGCGACAACAGGCGAGTCTCGCGCGCCTCGGCGAACGTGCGCGCCAGATTGAAAGACTCGAGCGGCCCGAGGTCCTGCCCCTCGGGCGCCGTGCCATTCCAGCCGTTCAGCAGCTGCGATACCGTCGGCGCGTGACGCGACACGTCGCGCACGCGGCCCTCCACCACGACCACGGGAGTGGGCCCTTCGCGGGTCTGCAGGCGGCCGACGAGGATGGCCTGCCGCCAATCGGATGGTAGGTACTCGAGCATGTAGTCAGTCCGCCTTCAGGCTTTTTTCCAGAGCTTCTGCATGTCTTCGAGCGACACGCCCTTGCTCTCGGGCACGAACTTCCAGACGAACAGCGCAGCGAGCACGCTGAAGCCGCCATACAGCCAGTACGCGAAGCCATGATTGAACGCGGCATTGAGTGCCGTGTTGCCGTCCATGATGTTGAACGTGACCGTGACCACCCAGTTCATGAACCACTGCGCGGCCACGGCAATGGCCATGGCCTTGTCGCGAATCGAATTCGGGAAGATCTCGGCCAGCATCACCCACACCACCGGGCCCCACGACAGCGAGAAGCCGGCGATGTAGATGCAGACGGTAACGAGGGCGACCAGTGCCACCGAGCCCGCGTTGAACAGGAAGCCGAGAGCGATCATGGACACGGCCATGATGAGCGCGCCGAGGATCAGCAGCGGCTTGCGGCCCCATCGGTCGACGGTGGCGGTGGCGATCAGCGTGAACACCACCATCACGATGCCCATGATGACGGTGCTGGCGAAGGAGGCATCGCCCTTGAAACCCATGTTGTCGAACATCTGCGGGCCGTAATAGAGCACCGCGTTGATGCCGACCAGCTGCTGGAATGCCGACAGCAGGATGCCGACCACGAGCACGAGGCCGCCATACGAGAATAGTTTGCCCGCCGTTTCCTTGAGCGACGCGTCGATTTCCGCGAGGACAATCTTCGCTTCGTGCTCGTTGGCGAGCCTGGTCAGCACTTCGCGCGCCTTCTCGTTCTTGCCCTTGAGCATGAGGCCGCGCGGCGTCTCGGGGACGAAGAACAGCAGCAGCACGAAGATGCCCGCGGGAATCGCGCAGCAGGCCAGCATCCAGCGCCAGCCCTGGTCGTGCACCCAGTTCGGGTCACCGTCGCCGCCGAACTTCTTGATGAAGTAGTTCACGAAGTACGAAATCGTGATGCCGCTGACGATGGCGATCTGCTGGTAGGTCACCAGCGCGCCACGCTTGGACGGCGGCGCGATCTCGGCGATGTACATGGGCGCCAGCATCGACGCGAGGCCGATGCCCATGCCGCCGAACAAGCGATGGCCGATGAAGTTGGTGATGTCCTGTCCGAAGGCGACGTACGGCGCATCTTCGAAGAACAGGTTGAGGAACCAGATCAGCGCGTTGATCAGCGGCGTGAGCACCGAGCCCAGGTGGCCGATGGTGGATTCGGGCCAGGCCGAACCCAGCGACGATACGAAGAACAGCACGCCCGCGACGATCAGGCCGCCGCGACGTCCCAGGTAGTGAGCCATCACGCCGCCGATGGCGCCGCCGATGAGACAGCCCCAGAGCGCACCAGCGATGGTGAAGCCTTCGAGGCTCAGCCGAGGCGCTTCACTGAGGCCGAGCGGCGCAACGAAATTCTGCTTGATGGATTCAGTCGCGCCGGAGATGACGGCGGAGTCGTAGCCGAACAGCAAACCGCCGAGCGCGGCGATGATAGTGAGGGTGATCAGCAGGCCGGTGTGTGTGCTGGCCGCAGGGCCGGAGCTCGTCGCTTGAGACACGCGCTATCTCCTTGATTGATTGTGTTTTTCGGACCCGCTCGCGTGCGCATTCCGCGCCCCCCGACTAGCGGTCGCGGAAGCGTAGTGATAGCGGTATCAGATAGCAAGCCGCAATGAGGCCAAATAAAGCCCGATTCAGCCGGCATTTTCTCGCGCGACTTGACTCTTGCGTGGCGGCGCCACCGAGTCACGTTTGACCAGCACGTAGGGGACCAGATGATCCACCGGCTGCGTCGCATGGCGGTCCTTGGGACGGCGGATCTTGTGCAACAAAAGATTGATCGCGGCCTCCGCCATCGCCGCGATCGGCTGGCGGACGGTGGTGAGTTCCGGCCACACGGTGGTCGCGATGGGTGTGTCGTCGAAGCCCACGACAGAGAGATCCCCGGGGACATCCAGGGCGCGCCGGTGGGCCACGGAAATGGCCGCAGCGGCCATGTCATCGTTGGAGGCGAAAATGGCCGTGGGTATGCGCTTGCGGCCCAGCAGCTTCTCTGCGGCCTCGAGGCCGGACTTGTAGGTGAAGAAACCCTGGACCACCAGGGCCGGATCCAGCTCGAGTCCGCTTTCTTCCATGGCGGCTTCGAAGCCGGCCAGGCGCTGGGCGCTGGCGGTCTGCGTGGGCTGGCCCTTGATGAAGGCAATGCGCGTATGGCCGAGCGAAATCAGGTGCAGCGTCATCTCGCGCGCGGCATGGAAGTCGTCGATGCGGACGCAGGACACGTCTTCGCGCGCGCGGCCGGTGGCCATGGCCACGGCGGGAACGCCCTCGGCGGCGAAGGCGGCGGCAATGGACTTCGATTCGCAAAGGGGCGGCGGGAGGATCACGCCCGTGATGCCTTCGGAGAGCTTCTGCGCCGCGGCTTTTTCCGCGGCGGGTTTGAGGTTGTCCCAGCGGTCCAGTACCAGCTGAGCCCCGGCGCGATGCGAGCCATCGAGCGCGCCCACCAGCATTTCACTGAGATAGGAAGCACTGGGATTGGAATAGATCAGCGCGATTCGGATATCGCGCGCGCCGGCGAGCACACGGGCCGCGGGATTGGGCCGGTAATTGAGGGCGCGAACGGCTTCCATGACCTGCTCGCGGGTGGTGTCGCGTACATTGCTCTCGCCGTTGATGACTCGTGAGACGGTCATCGGCGAGACGTTGGCCTGGCGCGCGACTTCGTGAATGGTGACTGCGCTGCCTTTGCGGCGGCCGGTTCTTTGGGGCACGCGAGGCGTCCCGTCGTCGCTGCGATCCCCTGACTCGCTCAATCGAACCCCACCCGGCTCTGGCGAAAGCCTTTCGTTACCGTTAACAATAGTTCCACCATGAACGCACGTCCACTGCTCGCCGCGCTCGCGGCACTTATTTTTTCCTGCTCTTCGGCCGCCGAGGATGGTTATGACTTATGGCTGCGTGAGCCCGCACTTAAGGGCGCTCACGCGGATGAAGTACGTCGCCACATAAGTGAAGTGGTGCTGCCGCAAGGCGGCTCCGCGGTGCTGGAAAACGCCGGCGAGGAATTCGGTCGCGCTGCCGTGCGCACGCTGGCGCAGACCATTTCAGTCGAAACGGCGCCCTCCCGGGATGGAGCGGTCATCCTGGGCACGCCGGCGAGTTCGCCCCACATCGCCCGCTTGTCGCTGCCGCTGCAGTCGCTGGGCGAAGAGGGTTATCTCATTCGCAGTGTGATTGTTGGGGGTCACAAGGCAACGGTGATCGCCGCGAACGGCGACGTGGGAGTCCTGTATGGCGTGTTCCATTTCTTCCGGCTCGTGCAATCCGGCCAGTCACTCGATGAACTCGATGTCAGCTCGCGGCCGCGCACGAAAATCCGGCTGCTGAATCATTGGGACAATCTCGACCAGCACGTGGAGCGCGGCTATGCGGGGCAGTCGATCTGGAACTGGCACAAGCTGCCGGGCTGGGTCGACCCTCGCTACACGGACTACGCACGCGCGAACGCCTCCATCGGCATCAACGGCACGGTGCTCACGAATGTGAATGCCAACGCCACCAGCCTCACGTCTGCGTACATCGAGAAAGCAAAGGCGCTCGCGGGGGTCATGCGTCCGTACGGCATCCGCGTGTATCTCACCGCGCGTTTCAGCGCACCTATCGAGCTTGGCGGGCTGAAGACAGCCGATCCTCTGGATCCCGCGGTGCGCGCCTGGTGGAAGGCCAAGGCCGACGAAATCTATGCCGCCATCCCGGATTTCGGCGGTTTCCTGGTCAAGGCGAATTCCGAAGGCCAGCCCGGCCCGCAGGATTACAAGCGCACGCATGCGGACGGCGCGAACATGCTGGCCGAGGCAGTGGGTCCACACGGCGGCGTGGTGATGTGGCGCGCATTCGTCTATTCCAATGAAACGCCCACCGATCGCGCCAAGCAGGCCTTCGATGAATTCGTGCCGCTGGACGGAAAGTTCGCGTCGAACGTGCTGGTGCAGGTGAAGAACGGCGCCATCGACTTCCAGCCGCGCGAGCCGTTCCACCCGCTGTTCGGAGCCATGCCGAAGACGCCGCTGATGATGGAGTTCCAGATCACCAAGGAATACCTCGGGTTTTCCACGCATCTGGCCTACCTGGGACCGCTGTTCGAAGAGGCGCTGGATGCCGACACCGGTGCGAAGGGAGCGAAAAAAGGCGTGCGTCCCACCGTGGCGAAAGTCGTCGACGGCGAGCTGCATGGCTACAGGTACACGGGCATGGCCGGCGTCGCGAACATCGGCTCGGACCGCAACTGGAGCGGATCGATCTTCGATCAGGCGAATTGGTACGTATTCGGGCGGCTCGCGTGGGATCCCGCGCTGTCGGCGCGCGAGATCGC
>JAQSWD010000086.1 GCA_029266835.1 Steroidobacteraceae bacterium | reverse complement strand
GTGGGCATCGGCATGCACTACTTCATGGGGGCGGTGCTGGTGCTGGCATGGCCCATCCTGCTCTCCGCGCGCATACGCGCACGCCACCGTGCCGTTCACCGATGGACGGGCCGCGTGTACGTGACGGCCGGGCTCATGGCCGGTGTCGGCGGACTGTCATTCATCCTGGCGCATCACACCGGCAGCGCCCCGCACACGGCTTTCGCCATCTGGGGGTCGGTGATGATGCTGAGTTCGGTGATGGCGTATATGCACGCACGGGCGAAGCGGTTCGACCTGCACCGTGCCTGGGCCATCCGGTTGTTTGCCATGGTTCTGGGCTCGTGGATCTTCGATCTCGAGTACCAGGCCTGGAACGATCTCACGGGTGGCCTGGCCACCAACAAGGATGGAAGCGGACTGTTCGACTACGCGATCAACTACCTGTTCTTCGTGCCGAATCTGCTGGTGGCGGAGTTCTTCATCCGCCATCAGCACCGCCGGATCGACTGGCGTCGCGCGTTGCACTGGCCGGTGATGGCCACTGCCGCGGTCATCTGCGTGTTGTTCGTCTATTCGATCGCGGTGACCAGCGGAACGGAGGCCGGCAAGTACGGCAAACATCTGCTCGGGCTGTTCACCGGCTCGTGATCGCCTGCCGCACGGACACGACCCTGCTCAGCTTTGAAACGCCGTTTTCGTTGAATGCTTCGACGGCGACGTGATAACCGACGCCCGCGCTGAGCGCGCGTATATCAAGCGTCGCCTCGCGGTCGGCGAACACCTGGTAGGTTAGAGTCAGGCGGTCGGGTTCGATACCCCAGCGCACGTTGTAACCCACTGCTCCCGGCACGGGCCGCCAGCTCACTGTCATCGTGCGTGGCTCGATGCGTTTCGCCGTGACATCGCGGGGTGCGGCCGGCCCCGGGCCGCCTGCGTCGCCGAACACCCGCAGATCGCTGATCGCCAGGTGTTTCGCGCCGACATGTCCGTGCACGTACCGCACGTAGCGCGCCTTCACCGGCGCTTCGAGGGTCTGCCCTGCCTCGTTCTTCGCGGCGACCCAGAACGTGCGCGGATTCTCGTCTGTCGCGTTGGCGGCAATGAACGGGACGGCGGCGGGCGGGCCGAGCGTGGAAGAAGCGGTCGCCGGCTTGCGATAGGACAACAGCATCCAGCCCGTGAACAGGCTTTGCGGGTCGGCTACCTTCGCGGTGGGCATGTAGTGCGGAAAATCCCCGAAGCGTGTGTCCACGCTCATCTGGCCGTCTTCGCTGAAAGCCGCGGGGAACAGCGCGACGCGGCGCTCGAAGGTCCAGTTGTGGCCTACCCAGGGCGTGCCGGTGTTCCACCAGTTGCCATGCGCGTCCTGGAAGGTATTGCCGTGGCCAGCGCCGTGCACGAAGCCACCCGGCTTGTAGCCCACGGGGTTGTAAGGCGCGTACTCGAAAGGCCCCAGCGGGTGGTCGGACACATACGTGCCAGTGGCATAGACGTTGTACTCGGTACCCGGCGCGCCGTACTGCAGGTAATAGCGGCCTCCGTGCTTCGTCATCCACGCGCCTTCCATGTAGCTAGGCTGATTCTCGCCCGCGTGGTCCGGACCGAAGCGCTCCCAGCCGTGCTGCTGCGGTTGCAGCGAGATCAACGGCCGAGGTCGGCCGATGTAGGCGATGCGCTGCGAATCCACCTCGCGCATGTCGAGTTCGATTCCGTACAGCGGGAAGACATTCGAGGAACCCCAGTAGAGATACCAGCGGCCGTCGTCGTCCCTGAACAACCCCGGATCCCAGGGGCCCGGCGGAAAAGTTTCCGGCTGACCCGGTCCGGGATGCTTCACGCCCTCGGGGAACTGCAGCTCGGGCATGCGCCGGCGCCACCACGCTCGCCACCGGCCACCGGCTCGGCGTGATGAATTCCCAGTCGAGTAGATTGGTGGAGCGCCAGTAGCCGTCGGCCAGCGTCAGGAACAGGTAGTAAGCATCCTGGTGGCGCACGATGACCGGGTCGGCCCCCGTGCGGTAGGAAATGCCGTCGTTGATCTGCTCGAAGTTGTAGCGGTAGTCGATGTCGACGGGGTTGGCGTAGGTACGTCTGGCGGCGTCGGCGGCCAAGGCGCTGGCAACGAAAGCGCAAGAGGTCAGGAAAGCAGTGGCGCCTTGCGCCAGGCTCGGTTTCGATTTCATGCCAGCCTCGCCATGACCGTCAGCGCGTTGGGAGTGGCCGCGCCAAGCGTGGTGTTGTCGAAGATGCACCAGGTGGGAATCCGGCGCTTTGCCAGGGCCTTCACCTCGAGCGCGAGGGCGGCCAGAAAGTCGTCTTCATATGAGGAGTAGTAAACCCTCGGGAAGCCGTGAAGTCGAAAGTACGCCAGCCCCCGCCATCCGCCCGGTTTGCCATCACCTTCCGCCCGCGGCGGATTGGCGGCGACGCGGGCGACCTTGTACTCCTCCATCAATCGGTCGGCGCGGCTCCCGAACCAGCTCGCGTGTCGCGGCTCCAGCGCGACTCCGCGTGCAAATCGTTTGCGCAGAACGGTGAAGAAGCTGCGCGCGATACGCGTGTCGAAGGCCAGACTGGGCGGCAGCTGCACCAGCAGGCAGCCCAGTCTCTTTCCCAGCGGCGCGAGATCCACCAGAAACGGATCGAGAAGCGGCGCGGTGCGAACCAGTCTGTGATCATGCGTGATCGCCCGCGGCACCTTGATGGAGAAGCGGAAGGTCGCTGGCACGCTCGCGGCCCAACGCTCGAAAGTCGAGGCTCGATGCGGGCGATGGAAGGTGGAATTGATCTCGACCGCCGGAAACACCTGGGCATAACGCGCAAGATGAGTTCCGCCCGACGGGAATCGCCGCTGCTCGGCGCGCGGAATGCTCCAGCCAGCTGTCCCGATGTAGGTATGGGGAGGCACGCCATAATTTAAGGCGCGCCGCGCTTGCGTTCTGTCGGAGGTCGCTGGCACCTCGGCAGTGGTTTCGTCGCCCGGAAAACCGGTCAACGCCATTTCCCCACTGCAATCATATCCTTTGCCCACCGAAAATGAACTTCCCACTCCGGTGGAGGACGCCGACGCGACCACGGGATAGGGTGCGCGACCATGAACACCCCGACCGCTTCCGCTACTCCCGTTTTCTCTGGCTATCAGAGGCTCGTGGTCGGCATGCTGGCCTTCCTCCAGTTCGCCGTCATCCTCGACTTCATGCTGATGGCGCCGCTGGGCGCCGTGATCCTGCCGTCGCTCTCCATTTCACCCGCACAGTTCGGCACCGTAGTCTCGGCCTACGCCTTCGCGGCCGGCATCTCGGGCCTGCTGACCGCGGGATTCGCTGACCGCTTTGACCGCAAGAAGCTGCTGCTGTTCTTTTATGCGGGCTTCATCCTCGGCACCTTGTGGTGCGGGCTGGCGCAGAGTTTTGAATCGCTTCTGGCGGCGAGAGTGGTCACCGGGTTGTTTGGTGGCGTCATCGGCTCGGTGGTACTGGCCATCGCCACCGATCTGTTCGCACCGCAAATGCGCGGCCGCGTGATGGGCTTTATCCAGACCGCGTTCGCGGCCAGCCAGATCCTCGGAATCCCGATCGGCATCTATCTATCGAACCGGTGGAACTGGCACGTGCCGTTCCTGGCGCTGGCGGCGCTGGGCGTGCTGGGCGGATTGCTGATCGCCTGGCGGATGAAACCCGTCGCGGAACACCTGAAGGTGCCCCAGGAACACAGCGCCTTCGAACACCTGCGCCACACGGTGACCGAGCCTCGCTACCTGCTGTCATTCGTATCCGTGCTGTTTCTCGCCACCGGCGGCTTCATGCTGATGCCGTTCAGCAGCGCGTTCACCGTGAACAACCTCGGCATCTCGCTGCATGACCTGCCCATCATCTACCTGGTGACCGGCATCGCGACGATCTTCGTGGGGCCGCTGGTCGGCAAGTTGGCCGACGCCTTCGGCCATCTGCGCGTGTTCTTCATCGGCACCGCGCTGACCATCGTCATGGTGCTGATCTACACGAACCTGGGCGAGTCCACGTTGGCCGTCGTGACCGTGATCAACGTCGTGCTGTTCATCGGGATCTTCTCGCGCATGATTCCGTTCCAGGCGTTGATGTCGCAGGTGCCGGCGCAGACGCAGCGCGGGTCGTTCAATGCGATCAATGCGTCGCTGTCGCAGCTGGCCGGAGGAGTGGCGTCCGTCGTTGCGGGGCACATCGTGCAGCAGGGAGCGGATGGGAAGCTCCACCATTACGATGTCGCAGGCTATGTCGTGGTCGGGACTTCGTTGCTGGCTTGTTTTCTGATGTGGAAGATCAGGAAGGGCATCGCCGCGGCCGCGGCGGCGTGAGGAGGTCGCCGGCGTCCCTCACAAGGTGAGCACGAACGCACAGCCGGGGTGGCTATCGAATACTTCGAGTCTGCCCCCGTGCGAAATAGCAATCTGGCGTGCAAGGCTGAGCCCGATCCCGGAGCCGCCCGGCTTGGTCGTGTGGAATGGCACGAAGACCTGCTCACGATCCTCCTCCCGGATGCCCGGCCCGTTGTCGCGGACGGTGATGATCACCGACTCGCCCGACGCGTCGACGCTGACTTCGACAGTGGGTTGTGCAACGTCCGCCACCGCTTCGATGGCGTTGGTCAGCAGGTTGATGAGCGCGTGCGTCAAAAGTCCCGCGTCGGCCGCGATCTCGCGCGTGGGGTGCGACACCGCGCTGCGGTAGGTGATCCCTTTCTCCCTGAAGCGGCTGGCCATCAGGGCATCCGTCTCGGCCAAAAGTTCGCCCACCTTCACTGGTTTCAGCACGGGGCTGGGCAAGTCGCTCGACTGCCGGTAACGCTGCACGAACTCGAGCAAACCCGCGCCGCGGCGCCTGATGGCGTCGATGGCATCGGCAATGTCGCCTCCAGGTAGCTGGGCCCGCTCGATGTGCGAGGCCAGGCTTTCCGACACGGACAATATTGGCGTGAGCGAATTCATCATCTCGTGGGCCAGCACTCGCGTCATGTTGCGCCAGGCTTCCACTTCGACGACGTCGAGTTCTCCCGTAACCCGCTGCACGGAGATCAGCAATTCGACCTCGTGGCCGGGCGCGCGGAACTGCGTCGCGTGCGCAAGATGCCGCGTGCCCGCTCCCAACGCCACGATGCGGCGACTTCCGGGCCGCAAGTCACGCAATGCATCGCGCCCGACCTCGATTCTCCGGGAAGCGCGGTTCAATGGCCGTAGATGCCCGTCGGCGCCACGCACGAACAACGCTGCCGGCACGGTATCGACAAGGGCCTGCAATTGATCGACCACCTGTCGTTGCTCGATGTCGCTCGCGGTCCGGTTCGCCGACCTTGCATCCAGCGCCGCCAAGGAGGTCGACAATGCCGATCTGACGAGTGGCGACCGCGCGGCGACCTCTTCCGCGCGCCCCGCAATAATGGCGGCCAGACTGCGATCGAGCACGGCCAGGCGACTCGCCCAGGCGAATGCGAAGCCAGCGAATACGATGGCGACTGCCAGCGAGGTGAAATACAGGTGCTGGACGACAGCTAACCAGCAACACAGAAAAGCCAATGCGCCACAGATGGAAGCCGACAACACCAGGTGCATCGAGAACAGGATGCGCGCGGTCACGGTAGCAGCCCGTACTTCGAGAGGCGTCTATAGAGCGCGGGACGACTGAGTCCAAGCGAGGTGGCAGCCACGGACAGATTTCCCTTCGCGCGTGCCAGAGCCGCTTCGATGGCCTTCTTCTCCAATGTTTCGATGTCGAGATTGCCTGCTGCCGCACGCCTTCTGCGCGTCGAATCCACGGCGGCCGCCACTGAAGCCTCAAGCTTGTCGTTGGCCCAGGGCTTGAGAATGAAATCCACCGCACCCCGCTTCAATGCTTCTACGGCCACATTCACGCTGCCGAATGCCGTCATCAGGATCACGCTGACGTCGGGATCGGTCGCGAGAATTCTCGACAGCGCGTCCATTCCCTGACTACCGTCCCGGCGCTGGGCGGCAAAGTTCATGTCCAGCAGTATGGCATCGTAGTTAGTCGCCGCCACCTGCAACTCGATGGTGCCTATGTCATTCAGCGCGTCGATCTTCTCGTGGCGCAGCGACAGGGCCAGCCGGGCGGCGCGCACCACGTCGACGTCGTCGTCCACCACCAGCAGAGCGCCGCTCATGTCCATCTACCGTCCGTAATCGGACACCCGATGCCTCCGCGCGTGCTCGGAATGCACATAACCCCTTGTTTCGCCAAGAGATCGGATGGTGAACTCGGGCGCGTACACTGATCACAACGCAATGGATTCTCCAATCTCACAACCGCGATGGCGCCAAAAAGGCCCGCGCCGAATCTCGATGGCGCTGGCCATGGCCGTCGTGCTCGCAGCGGCGCTCGCTATATTCGGGCAATCGCGGCGAGCGCTGCGAGTGCCAGTTGACGCGGTCAGCGTAGCAAAAGTCGAGCGGAGTGTTTTCCGCGACATCATTCCGCTGCGCGGCAAAGTCGTCGCCCTCGAAACGGTCTACCTCGACGCCGTCGAGGGAGGCCGAATCGAACAGGTGTTCGTCCAACCTGGTGACGCTGTGGAATTGGGCCAGCCCATCGTGAGGTTGTCGAACACTGCCCTCGAACTTGAAGTACTCGACCGACAGGCGCGCCTGATCGAATCGGTCACCCAGTTGCAAACCTACCAAACGCAGCTCGAACAGAATCGCCTGGATAATCAGAAGGCACTCGAACAGATCGACTACAACATCCTGCGCCTGCAGCGTACGGTGAGCAGGCAACGGGAGCTGGCCGACCAGGGATTGATCGCGCGGGACGTGAGCGACGCGGCGAGTGATGAGCTGGCGTACCAGACTACCCTGCGCCCGCTTCAAGCCAAGGGCAATCGCGACCAGGAACAGTTGCGGCAGCGCCAGGATCCACAGATTCGCGCCCAGATCGACAAGCTGCAAAAGGACATGGAAGTGACGGCGCGGAAGCTCGACAGCCTGGTCGTGCGCGCGCCAATCGACGGGCGAATGACCGCGATCGACCTGAAGGTCGGCCAGAATTTCACACAGGGCCAACGCCTCGGAGAGGTCACCAAGGACGGTGGATACAAGGTCGTGGCGCCAGTCGATGAGTACTACCTGGACAGGGTCAAAGAAGAACAACAGGCCGCGGTAAGAATTGGCGGCACGAGCATTCTCTTGTTGGTCCGGCGCGTGCACCCGCAGGTGGCGAGCGGCGTATTCGACGTGGAATTCGAGTTCGCTACCGGGCCACCACCCTCAGTCCGTCCCGGGCAGGCCGTGCTTGGAACATTGGCGCTCGGTGCGGATTCCGAGGCGGTCGTGTTGGCCACCGGGCCGTTTCTCGCTACCAGTGGCGGCAGTTGGGCGTTCGTGGTCGATGAAGACGGACGCTCGGCGGAACGTCGCGCGATCAAGATCGGCCGCCGCAGCGCGGAACAGCTGGAGATCGCTGACGGGCTCGTGCCCGGTGACGCTGTCCTGATTTCGGACTACTCGAACTACGAACGAATCGAACGTATCACGCTCATCCGCTGAAGGAGCGAGGCAAAAATGCTGAAAGTCGAAGGGATCTCGAAGACCTACCGCACGAGCGAAGTGGAAACACGCGCCATCCACGACATTTCATTCGAGATCCGCAAGGGGGAATTCGTCGCGATCATGGGCCCGTCGGGCTGCGGCAAGTCGACTCTGCTCAATATTCTTGGCCTCCTCGACCAAGCCGACTCAGGCAACTACTGGCTGGACGGCGCCAACCTCACCGGGATGTCCGAAAAAGAACTGACAAACCTGCGTCGTCGTTCGATGGGTTTCATCTTCCAGAATTTCAATCTCATCGACGACCTGACCGTGGAGGCCAACGTGGAAGTGGGATTGATGTACCGCGGTGTTGGCACCGCCCGGCGGCGAAAGCTGGTGAAAGATGCGCTCGAAAAGGTCGGCCTGAGTCATCGTGCACGTCATCTTCCCAAGCAGCTTTCCGGAGGCCAACAGCAGCGTGTGGCCGTCACGCGGGCGCTGGTTTCCGAGCCGCAACTGGTGCTCGCCGATGAGCCCACCGGCAACCTCGATACGGCGAACGGCGAGGCCATCATGGGGCTGCTGGGCGGACTGGTAGAGGCAGGCACCACCGTGATCATGGTGACGCACTCGCAGGCGCATGCGGCCGCGGCGAATCGCACCTTCTACATGCTGGATGGCCGCCTCGTGAGCGACACCCTTCTCGCCGCATGATCGGAAACTACTGGAAATCCGCGTGGGCACACGCGTCAAGTAACCGTCTGTTCGCGGCCATCAATACGGCAGGTCTCGCCATCGGCGTGGCGACATCGGTACTCATGTTCGTCATCGTGCGGGCAGACCTGACGCACAACGATTTCCTCCCGAACTATCGGAATACCTACCTCGCGGTGACGGCGATCATCCCGTCGGGCCATCCGACTGATTACAAGCTGCGAAGCAATCATCAGGTTGCGGGTTTGTTCAAAGCGCACTTCGGGGAGATAGCGGCCATCACCCGCCTGGTGATGGAACCGATTTCGGTACGCAATGGCGACGTGCTAACGAAGCAGGAGCTGGTCTATTGGACGGATCCCGATGCATTCCAAATTCTCGACCTGCCGACCTTGCACGGAAACCTGCGGCTTGCGTTGCTTCGACCTGACGGCGTCGTGCTCACACGCGGCATGGCAATCAAGTACTTCAATGAAGAGGACGTCGTAGGCCGCCGGATCGAAATTGGTGGTGAGCCCATGACAGTGAACGCCGTCATCCGCGATCTGCCGTCACACCGAACCGAGTTGGAAACCGGCATCTTCGCATCGGGGCGGGCCTCTCACTCGGAACTCGCGCGCCTGGATGCCACCCCGAGCGACGGCAGCGGCTTCACGGTCACGGCGTTGACGTATTTCCAACTCGCGCCAGGGGCATCAGTCGCATCCATCGAGGCGCAGGCACCCGCGGTGATGGACGCGATCTGGAAGGCGCGGCCACCGTCCATGAAAGTCACTCTCATCCCATTGCGCCTCGACAAGATTCATCTCTTCGAGGGCCTGAATCCCGGCGTCCGCACGCGCATCGCGTTTTCGGTGCTCATCGGCGCCCTCGTCCTGTTCCTCGCTTGCGTCAACTTCGTGAACCTTTCCACCGCCAGATCAACGCGACGTGCGATCGAAGTGGGAGTGCGCAAGGCCACGGGCGCCAGTCGCGCCCAATTGGTTCTGCAGTTCGTCGGCGAATCGGTTCTCTATGTGGTCGTTGCTTCCATCTTCGGCCTGGCATTGGTCGAGCTGATGCTGCCGCAGGTCGATGCCTTCCTGGGCGGCGGCATGTACTTCGAACTCGGCCGCGATCCGCGCATGCTGGTGACGCTGGGCGCAGCTGGACTGGCGCTCGGTGTCGTGGCCGGAGCCTATCCCGCGTTCGTGCTGTCTGGTTTTCGTCCGGCGACCGTGCTCCGTGGCCTGATCATCGCGCCCGAAAGCGCGAGCATCCTGCGCCGGGTCCTGGTGGTGTTGCAGTTCGCCATCCTCATCGGCCTCACGATCGCGGCAGCCGTCATTTATCGCCAGCGAGAATTCGCGGCCACTGATGCTCTGCGCGTGAACACCGACCAGGTGCTTGCGCTCGAGGCCGAATGCAGGCCGGCGCTCATGAATGAGCTGCGCGCAATCGGCGGCGTCCGCGCGGCCGCCTGTACGAGCTCCGACCTCTTCACGGCGGGCAGCTTCGGGCCTGTGAATCTCGAGGGCGGCACCGCGGTGACGGCGTCAATCGTGAACGTCGATTCGGCGTCTTTCGATATTTACGGAATTCGCCCACGGGCCGGCCGCTTCTTCTCCCTCGACCATGGTGACGCGGCGTTTCCGCAACGCTGGGTCATCAATGAGACCGCGGTCAGGACCTTCGGCTTCGAATCACCGGAAGCCGCATTGGGACAGGCTGTCGGCCCATTCGGGGAGGTCATTGGCGTGGTCGAGGACTTCTCGTTGGGCTCGCTTCGCAAGCAGATCCTGCCCACGGTTTACAAGTACGGTGGCGGTCGATCCGACCAGATACATCTCAAACTGGCTGGGCAGCAAATCCCCGAGGCGCTGCATGCAATTGACGTCGCGTGGCGAAAAGCAGGTGCCGATCAACCGCTGACGCGGTTTTTCGTAGACGAGCACATCCGTAACCTGTACGCGGCGGAACTCAAACAGGCGCAGGTCTTCACGCTCTTCGCAGGCGTCGCCGTACTGCTAGCCTGCCTGGGGTTGTTTGGGCTGTCTGCCTTCACCACCGAGCGTCGTGTGCGCGAGATCGGCCTGCGCAAGGCGATGGGCGCCTCGAGCGGTGAGATCATGCGGCTTCTGCTCTGGCAGTTCGCCCAGCCGGTCCTGTGGTCGAGTCTGGTCGCCTGGCCGGTCGTGGGCTGGCTCATGAACCGCTGGCTCGAGGGTTTCGCTTATCGCATCAACCTGGAGATGTGGGTGTTCGCGGCCGCTACGGCTTTCGCGACCGTCGTGGCGCTGCTCACCGTAGCGACGCATTGTTACCTGGTGGCCCGCGCGAGACCTGCCGCGGCACTCAAGGCCGCATGAATTGCCCTTGCCACTTGGAGGCGATCGTTACCCGCATGGACCTGCGCCGAGACTGCAGCCTTCTCGGGACGGAATCCCTACTTCATCCCAGCAGTCGTGAACCGGATTTCATCGGCCGCCAGAAACTCACCATCGCGCGGCCCGCTGAAGCGAATGGCCGCGATTGCGGGTGACTTCACGGTCAGCTGCACGAACGGCACCGGATCACCCGGCGCCTTCCGGCCCGGCACGGCCGTAAGCGACGCCTGGTCGACGACCTTGCCACTCTTGTCGAGTGCCTCGAGCAAAGCCGGGCACCCGGTCGAACCCCAGAACGTGACGGTAACGGCAGACACACTCTTCGGAAACGTCGCCAGCACGGGGATGGCCTGCTCGGTGGCCATGGCATTCAGGATGCCTTTGCGCTTCGTCTCGATGTGCGGGAAGAACATCACCCGCCCCTTGGCCTTGCTGTGGGCCAGCGGCGCGGCGAGTTTGAAGATCACTCCTTTCTCGGTCCACGCAGGCGTGGGTTTGCCGATCTCGGCCTGCTCGAAGTCGATGATGACCTCCTCCGCGCCTGCGGACGAGATTGCGCCGACCAGTGACAGGAGCGCTGCCGCGAATAGACGACTCATGCCATTTCGAGGCCGCGCATGGTGCCGGTCGACGACGCGAACTTGTCTTCTTCCAGCCCCATGCGCTGGAGCATGGAAACGAAAAGATTCGGCAGTGGATAGTTCTGCCCCTGGTCGAAGGCAAGATGCTGGCCGTGGCGGAAGCCGCCGCCGGCGAACAAGGTGGGCAGGTTGACGGTCGAGTGGGCGTTGGCGTCGCCGAGATTCGACCCGTAGAGGATCATGGTCCGGTCGAGCAGCGGCTCGCCGCCTTCGTTCACGGCCTTCAGATCGCTGAATAGTTTGGCGAGCATCTTCATGTGCCACTCGTCCAGCACCTTGAGCTGGCCGAGCTTTTCATCCGTCTTTCCGTGATGCGACAGGTTGTGATAGCTGTCGGTGATGGTCTCGCCGGGAAGCGTGATCACCGGCGTGGCGACGCTGTTCAGCATCAAGGTGATCGCGCGGGTGGAGTCGGTTTCGAACGCCAGGCGCGCGAGGTCGTACATGGCTTTCACCTTGTCCATGTACTGCGCCGCGTTGTTGAGCTCGCCCGGCGCGGGCGTGCTCACCACCGGTTTGGGTTTGCGCTCCCAGGCGCGCGACTCCTGCAGGCGATTTTCGAGGTCGCGGACGCTGGTGAAATATTGCTCGAGCCGCGTACGGTCGCCCGCGCCAACATCGCGCTGCAGCTCCTTCGCCTGCTCGGCCACGGCATCGAGAATGCTGCGGCCAGTGTCCAGCCGGTGGATCTGCGCCTCGATCTGCTCGGGCGTGCCCTGCAGGAACAGCTGATCGAAGACATCGCGCGCCCGCTCTTCGGGCGGAATGGCGACGCCGGCGCCAGTCCACGACAGGCTGCGCGCTGCACCGTTCACTGACAGCGTGAGCGAGGGGAACCGCGTGAGGGTGCCGATGCGCTCGGCGATGTACTGATCGATCGAGATGGTATTGCGGAACGAACTGCTTGCCGGGTGCGGCGCGGCGGTGAGGAAGCTGATATCCGCGGGATGCCCGCCGTCCACGTTGGGGTGCGAGACGCCGCTGATGACGGTGAAGTCATTGCGATGCGCCGCCAGCAGTTCGAGATAGGGCGAAGCCACGTAGTCGCGGCCGGCGCTGGTGGGGAAGAACAGGTCGGGCCGAAGCCCGAGGTTGTTGCAGATGCCCAGCATGCGGCGCGGCTTGGCATTGGCCGCCGCGGCGGACGCGGCTCGCGCCGTTCTCGCGTACATGGCGTCGAGGAATGGCAGCGACATCGCGACACCGGCGCCCTGCAGAAAACGCCTGCGGGACAGCGGCTGACGGACGGCGATGTATGGAGTGCGGGTTTTCATGTTCATTTGGATTGAAACAAGTCGCTGCGGACGATTTCTTCGACCAGGGTGCGCACGCCATAGTCGCGAGCGCGGGCGCGTTGCAGGATGCGCTCGAGTTCGGCGCGATCGGAATAACGTACCGGCGCGCCCGTCCCGAAGGCCACCAGCTGCTTGGCGACGTTGCGCGCGATGGATGCTTCATCGCTGAGGATGAGGCGTTTGAACTCCTTCACGTCGGTGAAGGCGCGGCCGTCGGGCAATTCTCCGGCGGCATCCACTGGCAGCCCGTAGTGAAAGGCGAACGCCTGACCATTCATTCCGTAGCCGGGTATGGGTTTCACGTTCTCGGCGACGGCGCGGTAACGATCGCGGCGCGCCCCCATCACATCGAAGCTCTCCAGCGCGAAACCCGGCGGATCCATCTTGACGTGGCAGGACGCGCAACTCGGGTTGTCGCGGTGCTTGGCGAGCTGCTGACGGATGGTCACCGCGCCGCGGATGTCCGGCTCGACGGCCTTGACGCTGGGCGGCGGCGGACGCGTCTCGTGCCCGAGAATCCGCTCGGTGATCCAGTGTCCACGCAGCACGGGCGAAGTGGTGGTGCCGTTGGCGGTGATCTTGAGCACGCTGGCCATGGTCATGAGACCACCGCGTTCGCTGCCGGGCGGCAACGCGACGCGGCGCATCTGCGCGCCGGTGACGCCGGGAATGCCGTAATGATTCGCCAGGCGCTCGTTGAGATAGGTGAAATCCGAGGCGACGATGTGCCGCGCCGGCAGATCCGCGCGCAGCAGTTCGGCGAAGAACAGTTGCGTCTCGTCCAGCGCGGCCATCTTGAGCGGCTCGTCCAGCTCGTAGTCGTTGTAGATAGTGGCGGACGGCGACGTATCGTCGATCTTGCGCAGGTCGAGCCAGTAGTCGGTGAACGCATCGACGAAGCGGCGCGACTTCGGATCGTCGAGCAACCGCTGGGTTTCCTTGCGCAGCACGTCGGGTTTGCGCAGCTCACCGCGTTCGGCACGGGCGCGCAACGCGGCATCGGGCGTGGAATTCCACAGGAACAGCGACAGGCGTGTCGCGAGCGCCCAGTCATCGAGCCTGCCCGGCTGCTCCTCTACGTATACGAAGCCGGGAGAAACCAGCACGCCGGTGTAGGCGGTGAGCATCGCGCGCGCGAAGCCCGAGCCCAGCGCGAACTCCCGCTTGAACAGGCCGAGGAAGCGCTGTATCTCGGATTCCTGGACGGGCCGTCGATTGTACGGCGCCACGGTCTCCAGTGGCACACCGCCCTTCTCGCCGGCATTCAGTCGTCGCATCGGCAGGTCACCGAACAACTGCTGGTAGCCGCGGGTCGCGTTGTCGTCCTGCAATGGCCCGGTCACTTCCAGCCACTGCACGGCGTAACCCGGTATGCCTTCCGGGGTCGCGAGCGGATTGACGTACTGCTCGTCGCTGCCATTGACGCGGGTGCGGAAGAGCCGCATCGCATCCGTCTGTATGCTCTCGCCACCCGCCAGGTCCACTTCGATCTCCCCCACCGAAGGTTGGGGCGTGAAGTCCATGACGCCGATGGGGCGCGTCTGGCCCGGAGTGCGCGCGTAGAAGCCGATGGGCTCGTTGTTGCGTCCCGGCCAGACTTCGTCGGCATTGGGCCGATGCCAGACCGGCAACCAGTAGAAAGGTGCCTTTTCTTCCTTCTGCCCTTCGTAGAACCAACGGCCGATGCCGCCGCCGCTCACCCAGACCGAGTAGCCTTTGAGCTTGATGCGGTAGCGTCCCGGGGCAGGCACGTTGTAGCCCCAACCATACTGACCCGCATCGCTGAAGATGCTGGAAACCTTGCCCACGGCCTCGCGCTCACGCGTGTCCTCGCTGGAGTTGGGCGCGCGACCCGCGCGCACGTCGGGCTGGGCATGCGAGTCGAGTACCGGGAACATCAGGCGGTCAGGCAACGTGCCATTTTCGCGCGGCATGTAGAAGCGCGCGCCGATGGCATCGCGCGCGTAGATCCTGCGCACCGACGGCTCCGGCCTTTCGAATGCCGCCGACATGGCCTGGCGCATCGCATAGTCGGCCGCGGCGAGGTAGCGCTCCATCTGCACGAACGACACATCGAGCGCTTCGCCGCTCTTGTTGAAGCGATGCGCTTCGCCGTCGTGCGGCAGCTTGTTCTTCACCTGCGCCCACGGGACGCTGAGCAGGTCGCGCAGCGCGTTCTCGTACTCGTAGCTGTTCAGGCGGCGCTGGATCGCGCGGCCTTCCTTCTTCGTGAAATCCTTCTCGAAAGACGTGAGCGAGTGCGACAGGATCTTGGTGAATTTGGCGAGGTCGCCCGGCGCGGGGCGCTCCTTTTTCTTGGGCGGCATTTCGCCGGCGGTGACGCGATCGATCACCCGGACCCAGGTGGCGAAGTTGTCGCGATTGGTGGGGTCGAACGTCAGGGCGCTGAGGTCGAGACCCGCCTGCTGGTCCTCGTAATGGCACTCACCGCAATACTCGTCGAAGAACGCGGCCGAAATTTGCGTCGGCGCTTGGGCCGCGAGCGCGACTCCGCAGGGCAGTGCCGCCGCGACGATTGCGCACAACGCGCCGCCACGCGCACGGCGCGGAGCCGTCGATGAACCCGCACCGGACCGGGAACGAAAATGGGCGCCAGACATGGCGCCGACGATACCAAATGCGCGCGACAGGGCCGACCAATTGCCCCACACCCTGGGCGCGATGGATGACCCGTCCGCCAGACGTCCACGCGATGGCGACGCGAGGGTTTCAAGTCGATTGCTGGCAGGGACGCTCGGGTTCATACACATTTATATATGCAATGCACTTTTATCTGGTATCGGGCGAACACTTGAGACATCGCGCCCATTGGCGCCGAACCGGTTCGTCATGAAGACTCCTGGTCGGTGATATTTCCGCTACCACGGCGGGTGACGACGGGAACCTGCGGGACGGCAAGACGCGTTGGCGTCGCGCGCGACTCCCGAACATCGCGCGTCGGATCACTTCGGGTTGACGCGCGGGGCTTCATCCGTGGGACGGCGTTGGTTGAACTCGCGAAGTGCGAAATCGAAATGGCGCGCATCCGCGAGCGTGGGTTGTGTCGCCGGTCGGCGCGCTCAGCCACCATTCCGATCCCAGGTATCCGGCGAACCGCTGCTCGATCGTCTGCAGCGTCGAGTTCGCCGCGGCATTGGCCGACTAACTTCTCGGGCGTAAGTCAAGCACCGTCGCCGGTAGGCTTTTGCTGACTCCCGGAGCAACTTTTTCCCGTTGGCGGCGACGCAACACGATCCTGCGACGAGTCGAAGCGCCGACTCATTGAATCACCGCGGACGCAGGCGTAGCTTCGCCCCCTTGTTGGCGATCACGGGCATCCGTCCCGAGTCGATCGCCAATCTCAAAACGACAGGGAGTCTCAAGCATGAATAGTCAGAAACGGCTCGTTCGCCGCGCAAAGGCCGCGCGGCTCGGGCTTTCGCTCACATTGTTCGCGGCATTGATCACGCTCGCACCCGCGGCGGCATTCGCGGCCGACGAAACCGCAAGCCTCGGTGAAGGACTCAAACAACTGGTCGCGCCGCCCGCGACCGCCCGCACGTCGGCGCGCAGCGCCGCGAGCGAAGGATCAGCGGTGACGGTGGCCTCGCCCGTGCAGTTCGACGATGCCAACCGCGCGCTGGTGCGCATCTCACTCGATGGGACTTCGCCGGGTGCGCTGACACTGGGTTCCTTGAAGCAACTCAACGGTATCGAAGTCGTCGCCTCGGACCTCGCCTACGGCCCCGGGCTCATCGAGGCCTATGTGCCCATCGACCAGCTGCTGGGTGTCGCGCGCACCAAGGGTGTCATGTCGATCGTGCCCTCGGCGCCGATGGTCACCAATGTCGGCGCCACGGACAGCCAGGGCGTCGTCCAGCACCGCGTGAACAAGCTTCCCGCGGGAGTCGATGGCTCGGGAATCACCGTCGGCGTGATGTCCGACAGCTACGACACCAACGCCGCGCCCAACAGCGCGGCCCTGGACATTTCGACCGGCGATCTGCCGGGCGCGGGCAATCCACTCGGCAACACCGAACCGGTGGTCGTCCTGCAGGACTTCGCGGCGCGCACCGACGAAGGCCGGGCGATGCTGCAGATCGTGCACGACGTCGCGCCCAAGGCGAAGCTCGGCTTCGCCACGGCGAATACCGGGCAGCTGGGCTTCGCGAACAACATCCGCGCACTCGCCGGCGACCCGGCCGCGCCAAACTACCAGGCCGGCTTCAAGGCCGACGTGATCGTCGATGACATCATCTATCTGGATGAACCGTTCTTCCAGGACGGTGTCATCGCGCAGGCAGTGGATGAGGTCGTCGCCAAAGGTGTGTCGTACTTCTCCTCCGCGGGAAACCGCCCGGCCACGCAGGCATACGACTCGAAGATCAGGATCGTGCCGGGCACCCCGGCCTCCTGGGCGGGCACGAATCTGAACTTCACCAACGTGCCCGCGGCGTTGTATGCGGGTGGCTTCCACAATTTCGCCGGCGGCGGCGCGGTGGATATCGCGCAGACCGTCCAGTTCACCGCCAACCCCGGCAGCAGCAACAACATCGTGATGCAGTGGAACGAGCCGTTCGACTCGAAACCGCCAACGGCCATTGGCGCGCCTTTCGCGTCGGGCACTGGCACCGTGCCCACCGGCGGCTTCCAGGAGTTCACGTTCAACGGGACATCAGGCCAGGCGGTCATGATTTTCGTCGACGGGGACAACTCGACCACCGGCACCACGATTCCTGACATCGTGCTGGAGCTGTACGACCCCAGCGGCACGCTGCTGGCGACCAAGGACACGGGCACGAATCCCGAGTTCATCGCGCTGGAATTGCCGGCCACCGGCTCGTACACCGTTCGCGTCATCAGCTTCGTGCCCACGCAGGGTGGCGACTTCCGCTACGAAGTCTCGAACGCCGAATTGCCCGAGCCGGTGCTGTCCGACTACAACCTGCTGTTCTTCTTCTCCACGGGCGAGTTCATCGGTGCGTTGTCCGAGGCGAACACGCTGACGAATCGCCCCATCGAACTGGGCGGCATCAATGCCACCATTTCGGTGCAGATCGTGATCGCGCGCGCGAACACGCCGACACCGAGCCGGCACGTCGCGGATCGCATCCGGTGGGTGGGCTTCGGCAACACCAGTCCGCAGGAGTACACCAGCTACCTGGATCCGGTGACCTACGGGCACAACTCGGCGGCGGGCGCGATCAGTGTCGCGGCCTATCCGTTCTTTGCGCCGTTCGTGCCGGAGGCATTCACCTCGCCGGGACCGTCCACTATCTACTTCGACAAGGACAGCAAGCGTCTGCGGCACGTGGAGTACCGGCAGAAGCCCGACCTCGCGGCGATGGATGGCGCCAACACGACCTTCTTCTCGCAGGACACGGCCAATGACGACGACACGTTCCCGAACTTCTTCGGGACCAGCGCCGCCGCGCCGCATGCCGCGGCCATCGCGGCTCTCGTGCTGGATGCCGCGGGCGGGCCGGGTTCCGTCAAACCCAGGAAGATGCGGCAGATCCTGCAGAACAGCGCGTTCGCGCACGACCTCGATCCGTACTTCTCCTGGGGCCTGGCACTTTCGCGCGGCAACTTCCTTGCGATCGACGCGAATGCGGATCCGAACGCCATCAGCCAGTTCGATCCGAACGTGTTCACGGTCACGCACTTCGGCAGAAGCGCGCTCGCGAACCTGTCGATCAACGGGTCTGGTGCGAACCCCACCAACTCGCCGGGCGGCATCGTGTTCGACGAACGCTCCGCGCCGTTGCCCGCACCCGGACAACCATTTGTCGTGGGCCGCACGGAAGGATTGACTGCGCTCGATGTGCAGGCTTCGTTCTCGCTGCCGGCGGATCCCCCGGGGGTCGAGGGGCAGTGGAAACAGCTGGACCTCGAGTTCCTGCCGCGCAAGTTCACCAGCGGCGATCTGCTGTCCTTCGGCGTCGACCGCGATGAATCGGATGTCACGGGTCCGGGCGGCGCCGCGGGTGGCAATTCCGCCGACCTGCTCGGCGGCGGCGTGCTGATCCCCTCCGGCAGATTTGTCCCGGGCGGAGCCAGCTTCTTCGGCAAGTTCGAGGATGGCTCCTCGTACCGCGGCGAATTCGTCAATCTGATCGGGCGCGGCTACAGCCCGCTCGACGGTTACGGATTCATCAACGCGGAAGCCGCGGTGAAGTCGGTGCACAAGAAGAAATGAGGGCGGCCACTTGATCGCCTGATCGCGAAGGGCCCGCACTGGCAACGGTGCGGGCCCTTTCATTTGGCGCGTGAGTATCCAGACCCCTTGCGGGAACCACTGCGTTACAACTTCAATGAGCAGAGGCATGCCGGCGATGAAAGAAGCACTCTGGCGCACTACCCTGGTTGCTGGCTTGCTCAGCGGCCTGCTGGCGTGCGCAGCGGCCGCCACCGGCGCTGAACGCGCCGCGCTCGAAGCTGCGATCCATCGCTGGACCCAGGCTGTCAATGCGCAGGATGTGGCCACGCTTGCCGTGACGATGACCGAAGACGTCGAGCTGTCGAGCGATTCGACGACCGTGACCGGCCGCGACGCGTCAATACGGGCGTTACGCGAAGACGTGACACGAGGAAAGCTGGTCGCCACCAGTCGCGAAATCACCATCCTCGACGGCGTGGCCTGGCATGTGGTTGGCCTCGCGCGGACACAGAAGAATGGCGACGTGCTGGCGCAAGGCCAGGCGCTCGAGATCTGGAAGCGCGTGAAGGGAGATTGGCTGTTGCACCGGCGAATGGTGGCGCAAAGCAGCGCGCCGGAAGTGTCGTTGACGCGCCCATCACCGGATGAACCGGTGCTGGACCGGCCCACGAAATAGGATCTGTGCGCGAGTCAGCACGATCCGATCACCACGTAGGAATCGAATAGCCTCTGGCATCTCCACGCGTCCAGGGTGCACAGTCGCGGGCAAAGGAGACGAAAATGATGCGAAGACTGTTGGCCACAGCGGCGTACGCTCTGCTGCTCGCCTGCCATGCGCCTGGCACGGTCGGCGCCACTCCCACCCCAGCCGCGCCCACTCCTGCCGCAGATGGCGGCACCGGCATCTACGACCGCAGCCTCGACGCTCGGGTGGATGCCTTGCTGGCGCGGATGACACTCGAAGAAAAAGTGGGCCAGCTGGTGCAGTACTCCTCGGGCCAGCCGACCGGCCCCGGCACCGGCCGCACGGACTACGAAGACATGATCGCCAAGGGCCAGATCGGCGCGTTGTTCAACGTCGCGACGGCGAAGGAGACCAACAGGTTCCAGCGGCTGGCCGTCGAAAAATCCCGCCTCAAGATACCGATCGTGTTCGGGCTGGACGTGATCCACGGGTTCCGCACCACGTTTCCCGTCCCGCTGGCGCTGGCCTCGACCTGGGATCCTGCGTTGGTCGAGCAGACGGCCCGCATCGCGGCGCGCGAAGCCTCGGCTACCGGCGTGCGCTGGACGTTTTCGCCCATGGTGGACATCGCGCGCGATGCCCGCTGGGGACGCATGACCGAAGGCGCCGGCGAGGATCCTCATCTCGGCTCGGTGATGGCCGCCGCGTACGTGCGCGGCTATCAGGGAACCCGGCTCGATGCGCCCGACAGTGTCGCCGCCACGGCCAAGCACTTCGTGGGTTATGGCGCCGCCGAGGGTGGTCGCGACTACAACGCCACCGAGATCTCCGAACACACGCTGCGGTCTATCTACCTACCACCGTTCCGCGCGTCAGTGGATGCCGGCGTGGCCAGCATCATGTCCGCGTTCAATACATTGAATGGTGTGCCCACCTCCGCCAATCCGTTCACGCTGCGTCAGATCCTGCGCGACGAATGGGGCTTTCGCGGCGTCGTCGACAGTGACTGGGACTCGGTGCGCGAAACCATCCAGCACGGCATTGCGCTCGATCGCGAGACCGCCGCGTTGAAGGGCTTCATGGGCGGCGTCGACATGGACATGGTGAGCAGTGTCTATCACGATCATCTCGTCGCGCTGGTTCGCGCGGGCAAGGTGCCCGAGTCGCGGGTGGACGAATCCACGCGGTACGTCCTGAGGATGAAGTTCGCGCTGGGGCTGTTCGAGAAGCCTTACGCCGATGAAGCGCGCGAGCGCAAGGCCATGCTGCGACCCGACGCGGTCGCGCTTGCAAAGAAGGCGGCGGAACGATCCTTCGTGTTGCTGAAGAATGCGCCCGTGCGCGGCGAGCCCCTGCTCCCGCTGAGCGCCAGCGCTCGCCGCGTCGCGTTGATCGGCCCTCTCGCGGATGATCTGCCGAGCTCACTGGGGTCCTGGCCCGGAATGGGCAAACCCGAGGATGTGGTGTCGTTGCGCGCCGCGCTCGCGAAGCGTGTCGGCGAGCAGAGTCTCATTGTTCATAAAGGCGTCGGCATCACCGACGGCACGGATGGTGAACTGGCCGCCGCCGTGACAGCCACCGGCAACGCGGATGTCGTGATCCTCGCGCTAGGCGAAGCCAGCCAGACCATGACCGGCGAAGCCGCGTCCCGAACAGTTCTGGGGTTGCCCGGGCGGCAGCAGGAACTGCTTGAGAAGGTCGTCGCGACTGGAAAACCTGTGGTGCTGGTGTTGTTCAGCGGACGGCCACTGACTCTGCCCTGGGCGTTCGAGAAGGTGCCGGCGGTATTGGCCGTGTGGCAGCCCGGTATCCAGACCGGCCCCGCCATCGTCAGCACGCTGTTCGGCGAATCGAGTCCATCGGGAAAGCTGGTCGTGAGCTGGCCGCGCAGCGTGGGGCAACTGCCGCTCTACTACAACGCGCTCAACACCGGGCGGCCGGCCAACAAGAATGACCTCACGAAGCCCATCGGGCCGCCCGATGACAAGTACGTGTCGAAGTACATCGACGAGAGCAACGATCCGCAGTTTCCGTT
>JAQSWD010000085.1 GCA_029266835.1 Steroidobacteraceae bacterium | reverse complement strand
CCGCGCGGCGGCTTCGCCAACACGCTGGCGCAGGTGTCGGAGAAGCTGGCCAAGGTGCCGCTGGCCTATCAACCCGGTACGCGCTGGTTGTATTCGGATGCGGTCGACATCCAGGCTGCGCTGCTGCAGAAGATCTCGGGCGTGCCCTTCGACAAGTATCTCGAGCTGCACATCTTCAAACCGCTGGGCATGTCGTCGGTGCGTTACACCATCCTGCCCACCGATCCGGATCGTCCGCAGCTCGCGGCGCTGTACACGCGCAACGATGACGGCACTTTCACTCGGCAGTCGGACGAAGAGGCCTACACTTTCAACAGCGCGCCGTGGCCTTACAAGCCCGGCAGCTTCGGCCTCGTGGCCACGATCGACGACTACATGAAGTTCGCGCGCATGCTGGTCGGCGGCGGCAAACTCGGTCGCGCGCGCATCCTCAAGCCCGAGACCGTCAAGCTCATGGCCACCGACGCCATGCCCAGGGAGGTCACCGACAAATCGTGGTTGCCCAGCAAGGGCACCGTGGGTTTCGGCATCGACTTCGCGGTGCGCACCGCGCCGCCCAAGGATGCGAACGAAGCATCGGGCGCCGTGGGTGAGTTCTTCTGGGATGGCGCGGCGACAACGCTATTCTGGGCCGACCCCAGGAACGACATCGCCGCGGTGTTGTTCACGCAGTTCCGGCCTTTCGATCGCATCAAGCTGCACAAGACGTTCCGCGACGCCGTGTATCACAACATTCCCGAGGCGCTGGCCAAGTGACTGGAAAGCTGGGCTTCGGATTCATCGGCGCCGGCGCCATCGCGCATTTCCATGCGCGCGCCGTGGCCGAGTCTCGCGGCGGGCAGGGCATCGGCGTGGCCAGCCGTTCGCGCGGAACGGCGCAGAAATTCGCGGCCGAACACGGTCTCGGCTTCGCAACCGACAACGTCCAGGAGCTGCTGCGTCAGCCGGGACTCGATGCCGTGTGCATCACCACGCCCTCGGCCTTGCACCTGGAGCCGGCGCTGGCCGCCATCCGGGCCGGCAAACACCTCATGATCGAGAAGCCGCTCGATTCCACGGTGGAGGGCACGGATCACATCCTGCGCGAGGCCGAGAAAAACGGCGTGCGCGTGGGTTCCATTTTCCAGGCGCGCTTCGGCGACCCGGCGCGGCGCCTGAAGGCCGCCATCGATGCCGGCCGCTTCGGCCGCATGGTGCTGGCCAGCTGCTACGTGAAGTGGAGCCGTACCAGCGAGTACTACACCGGCTGGAAGGGCAGGCTCTCCGAGGACGGCGGCGGCGTGATCATCAACCAGGCGATTCACGGCGTGGATCTTCTGCAGTGGTTCGCCGGCATGCCCGTGGAAGTGTTCGCCTGGAGCACGCAGCGCGTGCACAGGATCGAATCGGAAGACACCTGCGTGGCTGCGCTCAAATTCGCGAGTGGCGCTTTCGGCGCCATCGAAGGCACCACGGCCACCTGGCCGGGCTGGTCGCGTCGCATCGAGATCTGCGGTGAGCACGGCTCGGTGGTGATGGAAGACGACGACATCGCGCGCTGGGATTTCCGCGTCGCGCTGCCGGAGGACGACCAGATCCGCAGTATCCGTGACGCGGCCATGGGGTCCGGCGCCGCCGCGCCGATGAACATCAAGATCGAGGGCCACGTGCGGCAGATCCAGGATTTCATCGACGGCATCAACGAGAAGCGCCCGTTTTTCATCGAGGGGAGCGAAGCGCGCAAGGCCGTGGCGCTGGTGCGCGCCATCTACGATTCGGCCGCCACCGGGCGATCCGTTCGCCCCGCCGGAGTGTGAGAATGAAAAGACCGATTCGCCTCGCGGCGCTGTTGCTCCCGGCCATGCTCTGGCACACGACCGTGCAGGCGGCGGACGCGGCGGTCTCCAGGCTCAAGCGCCAGCCGGCGGTGAAGGCCGCCCTGCAGTTCCTGCGCGATGACGATGCGCGCACGCTCGAGGAACAGATCGCCATCACGCAGATTCCCGCGCCGCCATTCAAGGAATCGGTGCGGGCACAGGATTTCGCGGAACGCCTGCGCGCCGCGGGTTTGACCGACGTCAGCATCGATGCCGCGGGCAATGTGATCGGCAAGCGCAACGGAGTGGGCCAAGGGAAAGGGGAGTCGAACGCGCCGCTGCTGGTGATCTCCGCGCATCTCGACACGGTCTTTGCCGAAGGCAGCGATGTCACCGTGACTCAAAAGGACGGCCGCCACTTCGGCCTCGGCATCATCGACGATTCGCGTGGCCTCGTGGCCCTGCTCTCGGTGCTGCGCGCGATGGAGCACGCGAAGCTGCGCACCGTCGGCGACGTGTGGTTCGTCGGCACCGTGGGCGAAGAGGCGCTGGGTAACCTGCGCGGCGTAAAGGCATTGTTCGCCGAACATCCGGGCATCGACGGGTTCATCTCGGTGGACGGCGTCGACACACCCGAGCAGGCCAGGGCCGGCAAACCCGGCATCGTCACGCAGGCCACGGGCAGCCGCCGCTGGGAAGCTACCTTCACGGGTCCGGGCGGGCACAGCTTCGGAAATTTCGGCAATCCCAGCGCCGTGCACGCGCTGGGCCGCGCCGTGGCCGGGATCGCGGAACTGCGGCCGCCAGCGGATCCCAAGACCACGTTCAACGTGGGCGTGGTCTCCGGTGGTACCGGCGTCACCGCCATCGCCGCGCAGGCGACGCTGCAGGTCGACATGCGTTCGAACGACGCCGATGAACTGCGGGCGCTGGAGCGGCGCGTGCTGGACATCATCGATCACGCTGTCGAGGCCGAGAACGCGCGTTGGAGTTCCACCGCCGTGCGCGTGGAACGCAGGCTCGTGGGCGACCGGCCCGCATCCACGCGCAACACCGACAGATCAGTGTCCGATGCCGCGGTGGGCGCGTACGTCGCGCTTGGTCTTGCGAAACCCGAACTCGATTTCGCCAGCACCGATGCGAACGTCCCCTTGGGCCTGGGCATTCCCGCGGCGACGTTGAACGGCGGCGGCATCGGCGACAAGGCGCATTCGCCGGACGAATGGTATGAGCACGTGAACGCCTGGCAGGGACCGCAGATCCTGCTGCTCACCACGCTCCGGCTCGCCGGCGTCGCCGGCCACAGCAAACCCGCCCTCGTGGATCGATAGCTGCCGCCTGGCTACTGACAGATGGTGGTAAGCCGCTCGGCCGGCAGCACCGGCGCATTCGCGGGCCAGGGAATCTGTTTCGCCTTCATGCCCAGTTCCACCAGCGTGCCGCCGCGCGGATCCGCGATGTCGGGGTCGTAGTCGTACGCCGGGTCCTTCTGCGCTTCTTCGAGCGTGACGATCTCGAAACCTTCCTCGTCCAGCAGCTTGAAGAGATCGGGAAGGATGTGCGAGCTGAACGAGCCCAGGTGCAACAGCAACACGTGGTGGATGTCGCGGCCGAACACCTTGCGCGAATTGTCGACATCCATGCGCATGAGATCGCGCGCCGCGGTGAGGTAGCTCTCGCGCAGCCAACGGATGGATTCTTCGTCTTTCTTCATCCAGCAGCGCGCATGCGCGCTGTTCCAGTAGTAATCCCCGAAGTCCATCGTGGTCTGCGCGACGCGGTAGCCGTTGGTGGCGAGGAAGGCTCGCACGGCGCGGCGCTTCTCCAGCGTGTCGCCTTCGTGCAGGTAGGGGTACCTGAGCCAGCGCCAGTCGTGCCCGGCCTTGGCCAGCTTTCCGTCAGGCGGCATGAGCAATTCCAGCGCGGGCTCGTTGCGCAGGATCATGCGCTGGAAATCCTCGACGCTGTTCCGGGTGAAGTCGAGATGGTCGTAGGTGTGGTTGGCCAGCGGATGCCCGCCTTCCACCCAGAGGCGCAACGCCAGCGCACCGTCGGGATTGCGCTCCAGCGTTTGTCCGCGGCGCCGGCCGGGGTAGCGGAGAGCGAAAGAACCAGCCAAAGGACCAGCCAAAGGACAAGCGAACAGACCAGTGGATAGACACGCGCAGCCGTGAGGGCCGCCCCGCGATGCAGTCTCACTTCAGCAGGCTGCGCAGCATCCACGCGGTCTTTTCGTGGATCTGCAGGCGCTGGGTGAGCAGATCGGCCGTGGACTCGTCGCCGCCCTTCTCGGCCGCCGGGAACGCCGCGCGTGCGGTACGCGCCACGGCTTCATGACCCACGACCAGCAGCCGCACCATTTCGAGCGCATCCGGAACGCCCTCGGTCTCTTCGATGCTGGTGAGCCGGGCGAATTCGCCATAGGTGCCCGGCGCCGGATAACCCAGCGAGCGGATGCGCTCCGCGATGGCGTCCAGCGCGTTCCACAGTTCGGTGTACTGGTCCATGAACATCAGGTGCAGTGTGTTGAACATGGGTCCTTCCACGTTCCAGTGGAAGTTGTGCGTCTTCAGATACAGGGTGTACGTGTCGGCCAGCACCTTCGAAAGGCCGGCGACGATTTTCTCGCGGTCCTTGCCCTTGATGCCGATGTCGATCAGCGGCGCGGCGGCCGTGCCCGTAGCGATAGCAGTGTTCTTCTTGCCCATGTGCGTTCTCCTGGCGGTTGAGCCAGTCTAACGATGGCACGACCGGCTCGCTATCGTCAGTTGTCTATGGGTTCGATAGACGCCCACGATAGTGCGCCTGCAGCACATCGCCACCAAAGTCGTGTTGCAGGTCGCGATACACGGTGTGAATGTGGTTGGCGCCGTTCTGCGTGTCGTCGTATTCGATGAGCAGGGTGGGGCCGTGCACGCGGTAGTAGTGCGGCTGACCCGCTTCGAGACCGCCCGCCCATGCGAAGCGGATTTTTTCGAAGCCCGCCCGGTCCAGGCGCTGCAGCACTTCGCGGGCCGTGGCGCTGGTGAAGCGGCCCACGTACAGGTCTATCAATTGGCGCAGCTGCTGGCGCTCCTCGGCGCTCATTTCGCTCACTGACAAGCCCGCGAATTCCAGTTTCACTTCGCGATCATTGCCGGTGACGATCTCGGAGAACGCGGTGTCGCGGATCAGGGCAGCCTTGCGCCGCTCGTCGGGCAGCATCGTGATCAACGCACGCGCCAGGTCTTCCTCGGCGGCCAGAAGTCGAAAACCGGCCTGCGGCCCGCTGGGCACGGTGGCCGGGTTGGCGCCCATGAACACCGGGCCCACCAGCGGCGGCTGGCCCGGAACCTGGGTGACATTGAGCGACAGGTGATGCCCTTCGAAGCGCCACGCCCACGCAGCCGACGCGCCGGGCTTGCCGAAGATCGAGGTGTAGTAGTGGCCGGGATCGCGGCGCGTGGCGTCGATGCCGCGCTCGGTCTCGACCCGGCGCAGGATGTTCTCGTGCTTGATGATGCCGCGCGCGCTCAGCAACCCTTCCGGGCTCAGCGCCGTGGCCAGCAGTGGGCCCAGCAACTCCGCCTGGCCATCATCGAGTTGCAGCAGCGAGGTGCCGTTGCGCGCCTTGGGCACGAAGTTCCAGTCGAAACGTTCCGCGGATTCCATTTCGAACTGCGTCTTCTGGCGCAAACCGGCAGGCAGAGACTTCAGGAAGGCGTTCGCGGCGGCCGAGGCTTCGTCCTTTGCGAGCGCGGCATCGGTGGGCGTGAGCCAGAGTGCTCCGCCAACTCCCGCGGCCAGGGCCAGACCCAGGGCCGTCATCTTCGCTAGGCGCATCGTCTCCCCCTTGTGTGAAGGAGACGATGCTAAGCGCTTAAACCGTCAGTGGATAGCTCAGGCGCGATCGGCGACGCCACCGATGAGGGACTGCGCCGTTTCGCGGCTCTTTTTGAACGACTCCTCGAGGCCCGCGTCGCGCAGGAACGAGGCATCGATCAGGCCCGAGCTGTCGAGGGGCTGGCCACCCGCGCGCTGCGCATCGGTGGCCGTCATTTCTTCGACCAGGCCGCTGGCGATGTGCACGGCGGCCACCAGCGGGCGGGATTCCGGCGGCACTTCGTTGGGGCGGTGGTGGAAAGCCACGGCTTCAACGATGGGAAACGGGATGCCCCACAGCCCGAGTAGATAGGCACCGACCTCGGCGTGGGTCACGCCGAAGATCTCGCGCTCGGCGGCGGCGCCGTCGCCCCCCAGGTCTTTCTTGCGCTCCAGCGCGCGCATGTAGTCGGGCGGCGCGGCGTGCAGCAGCACCAGCGCGCCGATGTCGTGCAGCAGGCCGGCGGTGAAGGCCGCATCCGCCAGTTGCGGATTGCCGACGATTTTCTTGGCCAGCAGGGCGGTCAGCATCGAGTGATGCTGCAGCCGGTCGGGCGAGAAGCCCTTCACTTCACTGATGGCCTTGTCCGAGAACGAAGTGGAACCCAGCACCAGCGACTTGATGATCTCGACGCCCAGGTACGTCACGGCAGGGCGGATCGACACGATCTTCTGGCCCAGGCCGAAATACGCGCTGTTCACCAGCTGCAACACCTTGGCGCAGACCGCGGCATCCATTTCGATGACCTTGGCGAACGAGGCGCTGTCGGCCTTGGGGTCCTGCGCCAGGCGCGACAATTCGGTGTAGGTGGTGGGCACGGCGGGGATGCGCTCGAGCTTGCCCACGAGCGCCGTCAGCGCCGGGTTCTGCATGAGCTTGTGCAGGTTGTGCGTCTGCTCGATGACGGCGCGCAGCGTTTCGCCGTCACAGGGCTTGTGCAGGAACTGATGCGTCACGGGCAGCGCGCGCATGATGGCTTCGCGCTCGGCCTGTCCGGAGAGCACGATGCGCGCGGCGGCCGGGAAATCGCGCTGGATCTGGCGAAGCAGTTCGGCGCCGTCCATGCCCGGCATGCGCATGTCGGTGATGACCACGTCGGCCGGCGTCTGCTTCATGTGGTCGAGGGCCTGCTGCCCGCCGAGCGCGAACGTCATTTCCCACCGCTTGCGCTCCTTGCGCAGTGAGTTACGCAGGCCGTCGAGGATGGCCTGTTCGTCGTCGACAAATAACACGTGAAGAGAAGGAGAAGTCATGCTGCAGCCTGCTTGTTGGAAGCATTGAGAGAAGACGGAAGCCGGATCAGGAAAGTCGTGCCCTTGCCGGTTTCGGTTTCGAAGTGAAGCGATCCCTTGAGTTTCTCGACCACGATGCCGCGCGACAGCGTGAGGCCCTGGCCCGCGCCGCGCCCGACTTCCTTGGTCGTGACGAATGGTTCGAAGATGCGCGCGCGCACCGACTCCGGGATGCCCGCGCCGGTGTCGCCGATCGAAATTTCCACGAAATCGGCGATGGACCGGGTCCGTACGGTAATGCGCCCCTTGCGGCCCGTTCCCTCGACCACGTCGCTGATCGCGTGGGCCGCGTTGAGCACCAGGTTCAGGACCACCTGGTTGATATCGCCGGCGTGGCAATGGACTGCCGGCACGTCGCCGAAATCGGTCTCCAGGTCGGCCACTTCCTTGTATTCATTGCGGGCCATGTTGAGCGTGGTGCGCACCGCGCGGTTCACGTCGACATCGGCCTTCTGTGTATCCGGATGCGCGAACTCCGTCATGGACTTGGCGACCGAACCGACGCGGCCGATGCCATCCAGCGCGCGGTCCAGCGCATCGGGCGCGTTCTTGAGGAAGTAATCCACGTCCGCGGCTTCGTCGGTTTCGCCAGCCTTCTTCGCTGCCGCGACCACGTCCTTGCCCGAGAGGGCGCTTGCCGCCAGCGCGCGATAGTCCGCCAGCGCATGCGGAAGATCCTTCAGCGCATGGCGCACGAAGCGCACGCTGTCGGAGATGAACTGCACCGAGGTGTTGATCTCGTGCGCTACGCCGGCGGCCACGCGGCCCACGGATTCCAGTTTCTGGCCCTGCGCCATCTCCCGCACCAGGCGATGCGTTTCGGTGACGTCGACGATGACGCCGCGCAGGCAGCGTACGCCGCGCATGATGTCGCAGTGCACGGTCCAGCGCAGGTCGACCGCTCTGTCGTCGCCGGTGACCACGGAGGAGATCACTTCGAAGGTGCCGGGGGAGGCGTCCTCGAACTGGCGGCGCACCTCGCCCTCGCGATCGCGCGGCAGCAGCACGTCGAAGAAGCCGTTTTCCTGCCAGCGCGTCAGCGGGAACCCGAGCAGCGCCTGGGCCTGTGCGCCCACATGCGTGAAGCGGCCCTGTGTCAGGTCGAGCTCGAACGGAATGGCGCGCGTGCATTCGGCAATGAAGTCGTACTGCGCGGTGATGCGCTCCAGTTCGGACTTGAACCCGGCGGCCTCGCGCTTGATCAGTTCGTTGTCGGTGCGCAAATCCGATTCGCGGCGCGCGAACTGGTAGATGGTCAGCATGCTCTGCTGCACGCCGAGCAGCAGCAGTGCGGCTTCGCAGACCACCCAGATGCCCTGGTCGAACACGCGCCAGAACGCGGACGGGCCCACCACGAAGGAATCCGGCAGCAGCGCGATGCGCACCACGGGATAGGCAACCGCGGCGACGGTGGCCGTCAGCATGACGGTCCAGTCGCGGTAGAAGGCGATGAAGGCCAGCGATACGAACAGGTGGAACTGCGCCTCGGACCGGCCTTCGAGCAGCCACATGAAGAGCAGCGACCAGCCCACCTGCGGACTCGCCCGGCAACGCGGAATTCCAGGCGAGCAGCATCGCTGCCGGCCACTGCACGGCGAACAGGACCGCGAAAGTGCGATGCGTGGTCAACGTGAGAGCCGTCACGACTTCGTGACGCACTTCACGGGCACGAGCCTCGCGCTGCGCTTTTTCCTCCTCGTTCACGGGTTTCCCTGCGTTTTCCTGGCACCGAACTCCGGTTGTCCCCGGCTTTATCGGCCCATAACAGGGCATGCTTTAGGTCAGTTTCGGGGCGCGCCCGGGAAAAATGCGTTGGTTTTCAAGACGTAGTCGGCATATTGCGGCCGACGTTTGCCGATGTCCTTTTCCATGCGCCGGATACCCGAAACCCACAGCAGTAGCAGGGTGAGCAGCGCCGGGCCCGCCACCGACCACCAGGCGCCGGCCGCCAGGGCCATGAGCCAGAAGCCCCACCAGATGCAGAACTCGCCGAAGTAGTTAGGATGGCGCGTGAGGCGCCACAGCCCGCGGTCCAGTACCTGATCGGCATTGGCGGGGATTTTCTTGAACCGCGCCAGCTGCCGGTCGGCCACGGCTTCGAAGAAGAAGCCCAGCATCCACAAGGCCAGGCCCGCGTAGTCGAGCGCGTTGAGCGGCCGGGTGCTGGCGAAGGCGCCCAGCAGCGGCAACGAGATCACCCAGGCGAGCACAGCCTGCAGCCAGAACACCAGGTACAGGCTCTTCGCCGGAAAGCCGGGGTCATGGCGTTCGCGCATTTCACGGTAACGGCGGCCTTCGCCCTTTCCGGCATTGCGGGAAGCGAGATGGAAGGACAGCCGCAATGCCCACAGCGCCAGCAGCCACAACACCAGCGAGAGCCGCGGTGCGCGCGGATCGCTGCCGAGCGCGTAGATCACACCGGCCATGAAGAGCATGAGGCTCCACAGGGGATCCGCGATGGCCGCATTGCGCAGTGGCAGCGAAATGAGCCAGGTGATCGCCGCCGCGCCGAACAGGAAGGGCAGCGCTGACAACCAGACCGTGTAGTCGAATACCGCGGCGGTGGAGCCCACGTCCGTGGTCACAACAAGTCCAGCAGCCGGAACCACAACATCGCCAGCACCAGCGCCGGCCGGCGCAGCCAGGGTCCGCCGGGGAAATTCACGTGCTTGATGCGCGAGTACATGTCGAAACGTTCGGCGGTGCCGGCGATGGCCTCGCTGACCAGTTTGCCCGCGATGCCCGAGATCACCATTCCGTGGCCGGATAACCCCTGGATGAAATAGGCATTGGGCCCCAGCCGGCCGAAATGCGGTGCGCGATTGGTCGTGATGTCGAGGTATCCGCCCCAGGAGTACTCGATGCGCGCGTCGTCGAGCTGTGGAAACACCCTGGCAATGCGCTTGCGCAACACGCGCGAGGAATCGAGCGGATCGATGCCCGAGTAGCTGACGCGACCGCCAAACAGCAGGCGGGTGTCGTCGAGCACGCGGAAATAATCGAGGATCCAGTTCATGTCCGCGACGGCGGCGTTGTTGCGTATCAACGCGCGCGCGCGTTCTTCACCGAGCGGCTGCGTGGCCACGATGTATGTGCCGATGGCGATGAGCTTGCGCGCGAGTTCGGGCACCAGGCGACCCAGCAACGCGCCACCGGCCACGAGTAGGTGGCGCGCGCGCACCGAGCCCTGCGCGGTATGAATGACGTTGTCGTCGCCAGCGCCCTTCGCGACGTCCAGCTTCGTCACCCAGGAATCCTCGTGGATGGCGACACCGGCGGCGGCGGCGGCGGCTCCCAGCCCACGCGTGAAGCGGTACGGATGCAGGTGACCGCCGTTGGAGTCGTAAAGCGCGCTGGTGTACCGGTCGCTGGCCACCAGCGTGCGCAATTCTTCGCGCTCGATGAATCTCAGCGAGTGGTAGTCGTACTTGTCGGCGAGGTGGCGCACTTCGTCGCGCAGCGCGTCGTCGTGCCGCTCCTTCATGCCGACGACCATGTGGCCCGGCACATAGCTGCAATCGATCCGGTGCCGGCTGATGAGCTGGCGCTGCAGTTCCAGGCCTTCGCAGGCCACGTCCCACATGCGCCGCGCGTCCGCGCCGCCCACGGCTTTCTCCAGCGTGCTCATCTCGCAGGCGTAACCGAAGATGGATTGCCCGCCGCTGCGTCCCGAGCCTCCGAAGCCGAGGTGCTCGGCCTCGAGCAGTACCACCTTGTAACCGCGTTCGCGCAGGTGCAACGCCGCCGACAGACCCGAGATGCCGCCGCCGATGACACACACGTCCGCGCGGACCTCGCCGCGCAGCGGCGCGTACGGCGCTGCAACGGGAGTGCTGGCGTAGTAGTAATTCCTGCTGTCGACGCTGCTCATGGGCCGCAGATCAGAGAGGGCCGAGGTACCGGGAAATTTCCAGCGGCGTGATGTGGGAATTGAATTCTTCCATCTCGGCGCGTTTCACAATGGAGAACAGTTGCACGAACTTGTCGCCGAACGTGCCGCGCGCGAACTCGCTTGCCGCGAAACGCGCGATCGCCTCGGGCCAG
Source organism: Steroidobacteraceae bacterium (assembly GCA_029266835.1). Classification (GTDB taxonomy): domain Bacteria; phylum Pseudomonadota; class Gammaproteobacteria; order Steroidobacterales; family Steroidobacteraceae; genus CADEED01. The sequence continues at coordinate 15,127 of JAQSWD010000085.1, read as the reverse complement.
GTGATGGGCAGCGGTTCGCCGTCCTGCTCGTAGGCATTGCCGGTGAGCACCGTCGGCGGCTCGAGCTTGCGTTCCAGCCCGTGGAGCATGCCCGCCAGCACCCAGGCGAGCACCAGGTACGGATTCGCGTCCGCGCCCGCCAGCCGATGCTCGATGCGCAGATTGTCGGGATCCGACGCCGGCACGCGGATCGCCGAGCCACGGTTGTTGATGGACCACGTCGGATGCAGCGGTACATAGGCCTCGGCACGGAAACGCCGATACGAGTTGGGCCCGGGGGCGCACAACGCCATGCCATCGCCCAGCGTCACCAGCGTGCCGGCGATGACGTGCAGCAGCGGCGCGCTGTCCAGCGGATTGGCCGCCGCGAAAATATTCCGGCCATCGCGGTCGAGCAGGCTCACGTGGATGTGCAGCCCGCTGCCCGCCATGTCGCGGTAGGGCTTGGGCAGGAAGGTGGCCTCACAGCCGAAGGCGCGCGCGACGCTCTTCACCGCGCGCTTGAAGCGCAGCGATTCGTCGCAGACCCGTAGCGCGTCGGGCGCGTGACGCAGGTTCACCTCGTACTGACCGGGTCCGTACTCGGCCAGCGCGGAAGTGGTGGGGATGTCCTGCAGCCGGCACACGCGATCGATCTCGGCCAACAGGGCCGAGTACTCGTTCAGGTCGGCCATGGAGTTGATCTGCGCGCGGTATTCGCGCCGACCGGTGAGCGGGCCGCGCGGCGGTTGCGGTTGTCCCGCGGCATCGCGCTGCGAGTCCACCAGGTAGAACTCGTACTCGATGGCCACCACGGGCGTGAGCCCGAGCGCGGAGAAGCGGCCGAGCACGCGCGCCAGCAGGTGACGAGGATCGCCGAAGAAGGGTGTGCCATCGTGGTCGTTCATCGTGAGCTGCACCTGCGCCACGCCGTCGGCGGCGGCCCAGGGCACGGGCACCAGCGTGCCGGGGATGGGCAGGCAGGGCCGGTCGGCATCCCCGTCGGCGAAACCCAGGCCCGTGGCCTCGACCGTGCCACCTTCGATGTCCAGCGCGAACATCGAGCCGGGCAGCGGCATGCCGCGCGCGAACACGCCGGGCAGCGCCGCGCGATCGATGCGCTTGCCGCGCTCGACGGTGTTGAGATCGTTCACGAACGCGTCGACGAACCGGACCTCGGGATGGTCAGCGAGGAATCGATCCAGCATGAGTGTTTATTATTTTCGACGCCGATACCGCGCCAGGCAGCCCAGCATAGGCTGGTGACACGGGGGCCCGCAAACCGGCTTATTGTTTGATAGGGGTTCGAAACGGGTCGCGAATAGGCCTGCCGTAGCCCCGCCGGGGGATGACATCCCGGCGAGCCGCAGCCCGCTGAGCTGTGGTGTAATGGCACACTCGCGCGGGTCGCCGCCGCGAGCCCGTAAAAGATAATAGACAGTGCCGACCTTCGCGGTCGCCTGGGCATTGCATATGGCCAACAAGCGTCCCGTCATTGGCATCCCTGCCGATCGACGCATGATCGGTCCGCATCCGTTTCATGCGGTCGGCGAAAAGTACATCGCGGCAGTGGTGCAGGCGGCCGATTGCCTGCCGCTCCTGATCCCGGTGCTCGAGACGCCGCTCGACGTCGAACAGATCCTGGCGCACGTGGATGGCATCTTCTTCCCGGGTTCGCCGTCGAACGTCGAACCCGCGAGATACGCGGGCCCGCCGAGCGAGGCAGGCACGCTGCACGATCCGCATCGCGACGCGACCACGTTGTCGTTGATTCCGCGCGCGGTGAACGAGGGTATTCCCGTTTTCGGTGTCTGCCGCGGCTTCCAGGAGATGAACGTGGCGATGGGCGGTACGCTTCATCAGCGCGTGCACGAGGTCGCGGGACTGAACGACCACCGCGAAGACAAACAACAGCCGCTGGACGTGCAATACGCGCCAGCGCACGAGGTCACGCTCGAAGCCGGCGGCCTGCTGGTGCGGCTCGCGGGCCGCAGCCAGGTCGACGTGAACTCGCTGCACGGGCAGGGCGTCGACAGGCTCGCGCCGGGCCTGGCCGTCGAGGCGCGCGCGCCCGATGGCCTGGTCGAGGCCTTCCGCGTGATCTCCGCGCCCACGTTCGCGCTGGCGGTGCAGTGGCACCCCGAGTGGCAGGTGATGCGCAATGAATTTTCCCAGGCGCTGTTCGCCGAGTTCGGCCGCGCGGCACGCGCGCGGATGACCGGCGCGGCACGCGCGCGGATGGCTAGTTAGACAACAGGTATTCCCATGGCGAATGAAATCAGACAGTTCCTGAAGGATCACGGCATCTCCGAGGTCGAGGCCATCATCCCGGACATGGCGGGCATCGCGCGCGGCAAGATCATGCCCAGCGAGAAGTTCGCCGAGGACGAGGGCATGCGCCTGCCCGAGAGCATCTTCCTGCAGACGGTGACCGGCGACTATCCACCCGACACCGACAAGGCCATGAGCCCGGCGGAGATCGACATCACGCTCAAGGCTGACCCGAAGACGGTGCGCCGCGTGCCCTGGGCCGCCGAGCCCACGGGGCAGGTGATCCACGACTGTTTCTACGCCGACGGCCGTCGCGTGGGCATGGCGCCGCGCAGCGTGCTGCGCCACATCCTCGAGCTGTACGCCAACCGCGGCTGGGAGCCGGTGGGACGCAGCGGCCGCGCCGAGCCCGGCCGCCAGAGTTACAGCATCGCGGCGGTCAACGAGTTCGACCCGCTGTTCGACGACATGTACCAGTTCTGCGAAGACCAGGACATCGAGATCGACACGCTGATCCACGAGGACGGCGCCGCGCAGATGGAGATCAACCTGCTGCACGGCAATGCGCTGGATCTCGCGGACCAGGCGTTCCTGTTCAAGCGCACGGCGCGCGAAGCCGCGCTGCGCCACAAGATGTACGCCACGTTCATGGCCAAGCCGCATGCCAAGGAGCCTGGCAGCGCCATGCACATCCACCAGAGCATCGTCGACAGCAAGACCAAGAAGAACATCTTCTCGAAGGATGACGGCACGCCGACCCCGCTGTTCTTCAATCACATCGCCGGCCTGCAGAAATACCTGCCCGCGGCCATGGCGCTGCTCGCGCCCAACGTGAACTCCTATCGCCGCATTTCGCGCTTCCAGCTCGCGCCCATCAACGTGCAGTGGGGTTACGACAACCGCACCGCGGGTTTGCGTGTGCCGGCATCGAACGCGGATGCGCGCCGCGTCGAGAACCGGCTTGCGGGCGCCGACGCCAATCCTTACATCGCGCTGGCCACTTCGCTGGCCTGCGGGTATCTCGGCATGGTGGAAGGCCTGCTGCCCTCCGAGCCCATCTCGGGCTCGGCGCACGACCTGCCGTTCTCGCTGCCGCGGTCGCTGGATGACGCCATCCGCGAGCTGCGCGGATGCGAGCCACTGGTGCGCATCCTCGGCGATCCGTTCATCTCCGCGTACACCATCGTCAAGGAAGCCGAGTACGAAGTGTTCCTGCAGGTGATCAGCTCCTGGGAGCGCGAGCACCTCCTGCTGAACGTCTGAACGGAAGACAGGCCATGCGAACGACGGAAGAATGGCAGCGGCTCGACAGCGCGCACTACCTGCACCCGTTCACCGACCACCAGGCGCTGAGCGCCAAGGGTGCGCGCATCGTGACCCGCGCCGAGGGCGTGTACGTCTACACCAGCGACGGGCAGAAGATCCTCGATGGCATGTCCGGGCTGTGGTGCGTGGCGCTGGGCTACGGACGCCAGGAACTGTGTGATGCGGCTTACAAGCAGATGATGGAGCTGCCGTACTACAACAGCTTCTTCCAGAGCAGCACGCCGCCGGCGATCGAGCTGGCGCGAATACTCGATGAGGTGACCCCGCCGCAGTTCGGGCACGTGTTCTTCACGGGTTCGGGCAGCGAGGCCAACGACACGCTGCTGCGGCTGGTGCGGCGATACTGGCAACTGGCGGGAAACCCTGAGCGAAACGTGATCATTTCGCGCTGGAACGGCTACCACGGAAGCACCGTGGCTGGCGCGTCTCTGGGTGGAATGAAACCCATGCACGAGCAGCTCGGGCCCGATGGCGCGGTGCCGGGCATCGTGCACATCAACCAGCCCTACTGGTTCGGCGAGGGTGGCGATCTGTCGCCGGCCGAATTCGGCTTGAAGTGCGCGCGCGAGCTGGAAGAGAAGATCCTGGAAGTGGGTCCCGAGCGCGTGGCCGCCTTCATCGGCGAGCCCGTGCAGGGCGCGGGGGGCCTGGTGATCCCGCCGGAGACCTATTGGCCGGAGATCCAGCGCATCGTCGACAAGTACGGCATCCTCTTTGCATCGGACGAGGTGATCTGCGGTTTCGGGCGAACCGGCGAATGGTTCGGCTGCGAGTATTTCGGCACCCGCCCGGACTTCCTGACCATGGCCAAGGCGCTGTCATCAGGCTATCTACCTATCGGCGGCCTGATGGTCGGCGACCGGGTCGCGCGGATGCTGATCGAACGCGGCGGCGAGTTCTTTCATGGTTTCACCTATAGCGGACACCCCGCCGCCTGTGCTGTGGCGGTCGCGAACCTGGAGATTTTCCGGCGCGAACGGGTGGTCGAACGGGTCAAGAACGAGATTGCACCCTATCTAGCATCCCGCTGGCGCGAGCTCGCCGATCACCCGCTGGTGGGAGAGGCGCGCTGTCTGGGCCTCCTGGCGGCCATAGAACTGGTGCCGGACAAGCGCATACGGCGGTTTTTTGAGCCTCGCGGCGAGGTCGGCATCTTCATGCGCGACGCCTGCACGCGTAACGGACTGGTAATGCGCGCCACGCGTGACACGCTGTTCATCGCGCCGCCTTTGGTCATTTCGCGGAGCGAAATTGACGAACTACTGTCCAAAGTAGTGCGGTCTCTCGATGAAACCGCTGTTCATGCGCGCGCCAAGGGCTGGCTATAGACGTGCGGGCTGTTATATAACGGTTCCAAAGACGCGTCGTGTGGGTCTCACGTCGCGACAACATCTAGGGGTCAAACATGAGCACTCGCAACCTGTCGATTCTGGTATCGACATCGGTCCTCCTTTTGCTGGTCGCCTGCGGCAAGAAAGAAGAAGCACCTCCCGCGGCCGAAGCCAGTCCGTCGGCGGCTTTGGACACCGACGCTGAAAAGGTCGTCAACGTCTACAACTGGTCGGACTACATCGAGCCGAGCGTCGTCGAAGACTTCACCAAGGAGACCGGCATCAAGGTCGAGTACGAGGTGATGGACTCCAACGAGCTCCTCGAGACCAAGCTGCTCGCCGGACGCACCGGTTATGACGTGGTGGTGCCGTCCGCCTCGTTCCTCGCGCGCCAGATCAAGCAGAGCATCTACCAGAAGCTCGACAAGTCGAAGCTTCCCAACCTCAAGAATCTCGACCCGGAAATCACCAAGCGCCTGGAGGTCTTCGACCCGGGCAACGAATATGCCGTGAACTACATGTGGGGCACCTCGGGCGTGGCCTACAACGAGGAGGCCATCAAGGCCGCCATGCCGGACGCGCCGGTAGATAGTTTCGCGATGTTCTGGGATCCGAAGGTGGTGTCCAAGTTCGCCAAGTGCGGCGTGTCGGTGCTCGACGCGCCCTCCGAGGTGGTCGGCACCGTGCTCATTTTCCTGGGCAGGGATGCGAATTCCGAGAAGCCCGAGGACCTGGCGGCGGCCGAGAAGGTGCTGATGGCGGTGCGCCCGTACGTGCGCAAGATCCATTCGTCGGCGTACATCGAGGAACTGGCGAGCGGTGAAATCTGCCTCGCGCTGGGCTGGTCGGGCGACGTACTGCAGGCCAAGTCGCGCGCGGAAGAGAACAAGAAGCCGTTCACGATCGCGTACAGCATTCCGAAGGAAGGCGCGGTCATGTTCTTCGACAACATGGCCATTCCCGCCGACGCCTCGCACGTCAAGAACGCCCACCTCTTCATCGACTACATGCTGCGCGCCGAAGTGGCCGCGAAGAACAGCAACTTCATCAGCTTCGCCAACAGCAACGCCGCCTCCTGGCCGCTGGTGGACCCGGCTGTGAAGAACAACCCGGGAATCTTCCCGACGCCCGAGATGATGCCCAAGCTGGTCCCGGACCTGCCGGAGACCGCGGAATTCACTCGCTCGCTGACGCGCACCTGGACGCGCTTCCGTACCGGCAAATGACCTGACGCGGCCGCCGCTTAGGGAGCGGCGGCCGCGTCATTTCCTTCGCGAGAAGGCCATTGCAAACGGGGGTCAACTGCCATGCAAGCGGCAGATCGACGCGTAGAGAAGAAAACCAAGCACGAGCCCTGGCGCGATCCGCACGCCGATGCCTATGTGCGCATCGAGAATGTCACCAAGCGTTTTGGGGACTTCGTCGCCGTCAACAACGTCAGCCTCAAGATCTACAAGGGCGAGATCTTCTGCCTGCTGGGTGGCTCGGGCTGCGGCAAGTCGACCCTGCTGCGCATGCTGGCGGGCTTCGAAGCGCCCACCTCCGGCTCCATTTTCATCGATGGCCAGGACATGGCGGCTGTTCCGCCGTACGAACGTCCGGTCAACATGATGTTCCAGTCGTACGCGCTGTTCCCCCACATGACCGTGGAGAAGAACATCGCCTTCGGCCTGGAGCAGGAAAAAGGCCTGTCGCGCAATGACATCGCCACGCGCGTCACCGACATCCTCGAGATCGTGAAGCTCGGCCAGTTCGCCGCGCGCCGGCCGCACCAGCTCTCCGGCGGCCAGCGGCAACGCGTGGCCCTGGCGCGCGCGTTGGTGAAGCGGCCCAAGCTGCTGCTGCTCGACGAACCGCTGGGTGCGCTCGACAAGAAGCTGCGCGAAGCCACGCAATTCGAGCTCATCAATATCCAGGACCAGCTGGGTGTCACCTTCATGGTGGTCACGCACGACCAGGAAGAAGCCATGACGCTGGCCTCGCGCATCGGCGTCATGAACCGCGGCGAGATCGTGCAGATCGGCACGCCCACCGAGATCTATGAATTCCCCATGACCAAGTTCGTCGCCGACTTCATCGGCTCGGTGAACATGTTCGAGGGGCAGCTCATCGAAGACCTTCCCGACCGCGCGCGCATCAAGTCCGACGAATTGGGCGGCGTGATCTACATCGACCACGGCATCAGTTCCGCGCCAGGCGCCATGGTCTGGGCCGCGGTGCGGCCCGAGAAGATCAATATCCTGCGCCAGCCGCCGGCCGACACCAGCGAGAACTGCGTCAAGGGCGTCGTGAAGGAAATCGCCTACATGGGTGACGTCTCTATCTACTTGGTGAAGATAGAGACAGGAAAGACAATTCGCGTCACCTTGCCCAATGTGGAACGACTGTCGGATGACGAACGGATCCTCTGGGACGAAACCGTGTGGCTGACCTGGCATGGGTCCAGCCCGGTGGTCGTCACGCAATGACATGTCCCGAGCCGTGAAGAAGAGGGCCTGAGACCGTGAAGCCAGTCGGCGCACGCACCGTTGGAACGAGGGAACAACTCGGCCGCCTGGGCCCGTTGTGGATGTTCTTCTTCCGGTACGGCCCGCCGCGCTGGTCCGAGTACGTGCTGCAGAACTGGTCGGGGCAGAGGTTGGTCATCGCCATCCCCTACCTGTGGCTGCTGATCTTCTTCCTGATTCCGTTTCTCATCGTCCTCAAGATTTCGTTCGCGGAGTTCCTGCCGCTGGGCCGTCCGCCCTATGCGCCGGTGTTCCAGTGGGTGGAGGAAGGCGCGGTCCAGATAAAGCTCTGGGTCACCAGCTTCGCGTTCCTGATGAGCGAACCGCTGTACGTCAGCTCGTACGTGTACTCGCTGAAGATCGCGCTGGTCTCGACCATCTTCTGCCTGCTGCTGGGTTACCCGATGGCGTACGCCATCGCCCGGTCGTCGCCGACGATGCGCAACCTGTTCCTGATGCTGGTGATCCTGCCGTTCTGGACGTCTTTCCTGCTGCGCGTGTACGCGTGGATAGGCCTGCTCAAGAACGATGGCGTCATCAACAACGTGCTGCAGTTCCTCGGCATCATCGAAGAGCCGCTGGTCATGATGAACACCAGCTTCGCGGTGTACATCGGCATCGTGTATTCCTACCTGCCGTTCATGATCCTGCCGCTGTATTCCAACCTCGAAAAGCATGACCTCACGCTGCTCGAGGCCGCGCAGGACCTGGGTGCCGGCCCCATCAAGTCGTTCCTGCGGGTAACGCTGCCGCTGTCCTTCCCCGGCATCATGGCCGGCTCGCTGCTGGTGTTCATCCCGGTGGTGGGCGAGTACGTGATTCCCTCGCTGCTGGGCAGCAAGGACGAAACCATGATCGCCACGTTGCTGTGGACCGAGTTCTACAACAACCGCAACTGGCCCAACGCCAGCGCCGTGGCCATCGCGATGCTGCTGGTGCTGGTGGTGCCCATCATGATCTTCCAGCACTTCCAGAACAAAGAGCTGGAGGCCGGCAGGCGATGAGGCTCACCGCATGAACACCCGCGGCTACTTCAGCAAGGCCATGCTGGCGCTGGGTTTCGCGTTCCTGTACGTGCCCATCCTGCTGATGGTGCTGTTCTCGTTCAACGCCTCGCGCGCCGTCACCGACTGGAGTCCCGACTCCCCGTCGCTGCGCTGGTACAAGCAACTGTTGCAGGACGACCAGATCCTGTCGGCCGCATGGGTGTCCATCCAGGTGGCGGCCATGAGCGCCACCGGCGCCGTGATCCTGGGAACGCTGGCCGGCCTGGTGCTGGCCCGTTTCGGCCCGTTCAAGGGCCGCGCGCTGCTGCGCGGCCTTACTACCGCGCCGCTGGTCATGCCCGAGGTGATCACCGGCCTGTCCATGCTGCTGCTGTTCGTATCGCTGGAGCAGCTGTTCCGCGTGATGTTCGGCTGGCAGTTCGACCGCGGCATGTGGACCATCGTCATCGCGCACGTCACCTTCACCATGGCTTATGTCACGGTCGTCGTGCAGTCCCGCCTGTCTACCTTCGACGATTCGCTGGAGGAGGCCGCCCTCGATCTCGGCGCCCGGCCGGCGAAAGTTTTCTTCCGAATCACCGTGCCACTGATCCTGCCCGCCATCCTTTCCGGGTGGTTGCTGGCATTCACGCTCTCCTGGGACGACCTGGTCGTGACGCAATTCGTCTCGGCGCCGGGGTCTAACACCCTGCCCATGGTGATCTTTTCTCGTGTTCGACTAGGTGTAAACCCGGTCGTGAACGCACTGGCGACCATAATGGTCCTGGTAGTGGCTCTCGGCGTCATACTTTCGGCGGTTCTCATGCGCCGGCAGGAACAGCGTCGCAAACGCGAGGAACAAATGGCCGCATCTGGCTAACTACTGATAGACTTTCCACCATCGATAATCGACGAGGTTTTGAAAAATGGCCAAATCACGTAAACACAACTCTCCCTGGACACCGGCGGATCTGAAGAAGATGCGCGCTCTCGCCAAAGAGAAGATGTCCGCTCGCCTTGCCGCCAAGGAATTGGGTCGCTCCACCGGCGCAGTGAAGTACAAGGCGATGGTCGAGGGTATCCGCTTCCGTTTCATCGACCAGCCGGCCGGTGTGCAGAAGAAGCTTGCCCGCAAGGCCAAGCGCGCCAAGAAGAAGTAAGGCGTCCTCAAATGCAGGCGCCGCGTACGGGGGTGCGCGGCGGCTGTACACTTCGCGGGTGAAAGATCCGCACGGCTATTCCATTACGGAAACGGGCACTCCGGAAACAGGCTTCCCGGAAACGATCAGCAAGCTGCCTGATGTCGGCACCACGATATTCACCGTGATGTCGCGCCGCGCCGCGGAACAGGGCGCGGTCAACGTAGGTCAGGGCTTTCCTGACTACCCCATAGAATCCAGCCTGGCTGAATGCGTCACCGAAGCCGTGGCCTCGGGCTTCAACCAGTACGCTCCCATGGAAGGCAGCCTCGCGCTGCGGGCGGCCATCGCGGCCAAGATCGCTGCGGCCGGCGGCCGCGCCGTGGACCCGGAAACCGAGCTCACCGTGACCTGTGGTGGCACGGAATCCATCTTTTCGGCCATCCAGGCCGTGGTAGGGCCGGGGGACGAGGCCATCGTCTTCGACCCCGCCTACGACGCCTATGACCCGGCCATCCGCCTGGCGGGCGGGCGCTGCCTGCATATCCCGCTGGCCGCGCCAGAGTTCCGCTACGACTGGGACCGTGTGCGGGCCGCGGTCAGTGATCGCACGCGGTTGATCATCATCAACAACCCTCACAACCCCGCCTGCACCGTGGCGACCGCATCGGACCTGGATACGCTGGCGCGCATCGTCCGGGAAGCAGGGTCCCGTGACCGCCCCGTGCTCGTGCTGGCCGACGAGGTGTACGAGCACGTGCTCTATGACGGGCGCGTGCACCAGTCGGTGATGAACCATGCCGAACTGAGGGAACGCAGTTTCGCCGTGTACTCCTTCGGCAAGACGTTGCACATCACCGGGTGGCGCGTCGGTTACTGCGTGGCGCCGGCCGCGATGACGCGCGAGTTGCGCAAGGTGCACCAGTTCAACACCTTCAGCATCGCCGCGCCGTTGCAGGCGGCCATCGCGCTGTACCTGCAGCGCCATCCGCTGGCTTTCCGCGAAGTCGCGAAATTCTTCGGCGCCAAGCGCGAACTTCTGCTGCGCGAACTGGCCGGCAGCGGTCTTTCGCTGCCGCCCGCGCAGGGCAGCTACTTTCAATTGGCGGATTACGGCGGGTTGGCGGCCTGCTCGGGGCTCAGCGACGTTGCCTTCGCCGAAAGACTCATCAACGAGGCCGGCGTCGCCGTGATCCCCTTGTCGCCGTTCTACCGCGAGCCGCCGCCCACCATGCGCATCGTGCGGTTATGCGTGGCCAAGCGCGATGAAACCCTGGTGGAAGCCGCGCGCAGGATCCGCGCGTACACTTCCGGCACATGACTTTCCGCGTCAGCATCGTCCAGCAAGCGCTGGCCTGGGGTGATCCCGCGGCCAACCGCGAACGTTTCGCCTCGGTGCTCGCGCCGCTGGCCGGCAAGACCGACCTGGTCGTACTGCCGGAAATGTTCACCACGGGCTTCACCATGAAGCCCGAAGAGCTGGCGGAACCCGCCGATGGACCGACGCGTGCCTGGCTCAGGGAACAGGCGCGCGCGCTGGACGCCGCCGTCGGCGGCAGCGTGGCCATCAACGACGGCGGCCGCTTCTTCAACCGGTTCATGATCGCGATGCCGGAAGGGCCTGCCTACTGGTACGACAAGCGCCACCTGTTCCGCATGGGTGGCGAGCATCGGCATTACGACGCCGGCGACCACGCGCTCATCGTCGAGTGGCGCGGTGCGCGCCTGTGTCCGCTGGTCTGTTACGACCTGCGTTTTCCCGTGTGGAGCCGCCGGCGCCCTGGCCTGGATTACGACGTGGTGATCTACGCGGCCAACTGGCCCGCGGCGCGGCGCTTCGCGTGGAACTCGCTGCTGCGCGCGCGCGCCATCGAGAACCAGGCTTACTGCGTCGGCGTCAACCGCATCGGTGATGACGGGGTGGGCATCGCCCATGCCGGCGAAAGCGTGGTGCTCGACTTCATGGGCCAGCCGCTGCTCGATCTGCAGGACAAACCGCTGGCCGCCACCGTGCCCATCGACATCGAAGCCGTGCGCGGCTGGCGCGACAAGTTTCCCGCGCACCTCGACGCGGATGCCTTCTCCCTCGACTCCTGACCTTCCCCCGATCCTCAATTCGAACCCTGAAAAAGTCGAACCATGAAAAAGCCGACGCTGGTCAATCATCCGCCCGATGTCTCTCCGCCGCCCGGAAATCAGCCGGTGATCGCGCCTATCTATCAAAGCGTCAAGTTCGAGTTCGAGACCGTCGACGACACGCTGCGCATGCTGCGCGGCGAGGCGCCTGGCTACTTCTACATGCGGGCCAGCAACCCGACCACGCGGCAGCTGGAACTGACGCTGGCGCAGCTGCAGGGGCGTGACGACTGCCTGGCCACGGCCTCGGGCGTGAATGCCATCGCCCAGACTTTGTTGGGACTGACCAAGTCCGGCGACCACGTGCTGTTCTTCATCGAGACCTACGGCCCGACGCGCAACATCATCCGGCGCCTGCTGGCGCGCTTCGGCGTCGAGCACACCATGCTGTCCATCGAGGATCTGGCGGGTATCGAGAACGTGCTGGCCTCGCGTCCCACGCGGCTGGTGTTCTTCGAGAGCCCTACCAACCCTGTTACGAAGGTCGCGGACATCGAGCGTATTGTCGACCTCGCGCATCGCCACGGCGCGCTGGCGGTGCTCGACAACACCTTCGCCGGTTTCCACCAGCACGGTGAATACGGTATCGACGTGTTCGTGCACAGCCTCACCAAGTATGCGTCGGGTACCGGTGACGTCATGGGTGGCGCGGTAATCGCCCGGCAGGATCTCATCGACGACCTGCGGCCGGACTTCTCGGTGCTGGGTGCGCACCTCGATCCGCATGCGGCCTTCCTGATCCAGCGCGGGCTCAAGACCTATTTCGTGCGCTACTCCGCGCAGACGGCCAACGCGCAGAAGATAGCCCAGTTCCTCGCCGGTCACCCCGCCGTGACCCGCTGCCATTATCCAGGCCTGTCTACCCATCCCCAGTTCGCGCTGGCGCGCAAGCAGATGAAGGAGCCCGGTACCGTGGTGTCCTTCGACTTGCGCGATGGCAGCGAGGCCGCCCGCAAATTCAGCGAGGGGCTCAAACTGTTCGCGCTGACCGCGAGCCTGGGTTCCACGGAATCCCTGGTGATGGCGCCGCAATTGATCGGCAGCCGCGATTTCACGCCGGAGCAGGCGCGCCAGTCAGGTGTGACCGCCGGCACAGTACGGTTGTCCATCGGCCTGGAAGATGCGGGGGATCTCATCGACGACATCGATCAGGCACTGGGCGGATGATTGCCCGGTTTCCATAGAGGGAGGCGACATGCGAACAGGCTTCTGGTGCGCGGGTATCTGCGCGCTGTTGATCAATGCGGGCGCGGATGCGGCGGCGCCCACGGCTGAAGAACTGGCGGTGCTCGCCGATCATGGCGCCGTCACCTTGTCGCGCGACGGCAAGCGCATCGCGTACACCGGCCGGGTGGGCGACAAGCGCGCGCTCAAGGTGATCGATCTCGAGAAGCGGACCAACAAGGCCATTCTGGCCGCCGAGGAAGACACCTTCCGCATCCGCTGGTGCCGCTTCAAATCGGACACACGAATTCTTTGCGGCCTGGTCGGCGTCGGGGATTTTCGCGGCAAGCCGTTCAGTCTCACGCGGCTCATTGCCATCGATGCGGACGGCGGGCGATTCAAGGTTTTGGTGCAGCGTCACAGCAATGCCGCTTCTCAGTTCCAGGACGACATCATCGACTGGCGCGTCGATGATCCCAAGACGGTGTACGTCCAGTTGAGCCCCGACGGCAGCAACAGCCCGTTCCCCGACGTTTACGCACTCGACGTGGAAACCGGGCTGAAGAAGATGATCCAGAAACAGCGGTATCCCATCCGCGACTGGGTGGCCGACGCTGAGGGCGTGGTGCGGTATGGCGGCGGTTGTGACGATCACGAGCGCTGCGAATACGTGTCTCGCGCCAGCGCCAATGATCCCTGGCAGGTGCTGACGCGCTGGCAGGCGTACACGAAGGACGGCTTCACGGTGCTGGGCTTCGGGCCCAACGGCAAGACACTGCTGGTCTCGGAGATGTTCGAGGATCGCCGCGCGGTGTACCAGCTGGACCTCGAGGGCAAGGCCGAGAAGGAACTGGTCTTCTCGCATCCCAAGGTCGACGTGGGCGGCGTGTTGACCTGGCCCGCGGGAAGCGGCCGGGTCGCGGGCTTCTGGTATGCCGCGGAGCGCACAAAGCGCGAGTTCTTCGACGCCGAGGTCGCCGCGATCTACGAATTGATCGACAGGAGCCTGCCGGGCTCGGCCAATGCCGTCATGGGCTCGGCGCGAGGAGACAAACTACTGCTCATCTCGGCGGTGAAGGACGTGGCGCCCACGGCTTACTACCTGCTGGACATCGAGAAGAAGTCCCTGTCGAAGCTCAGCGCGGTGATGCCGGAATTGCCCACCGATACTTTCGGCGAGATGAAGCCGGTCCAGATCAAGGCGGGCGATGGAACCCTGCTGCCGGGTTACCTCACGCTGCCGCCGGGCAAGCCGGCGGAGAAATTGCCGATGGTGGTGTACCCCCATGGTGGCCCGCATTCGCGCGATGACTGGGGCTTCGACCCGATGGTGCAGCTGATGGTGAGCCGCGGTTATGCCGTGCTCCAGGTCAACTTCCGCGGTTCGTCGGGGTACGGCCGCGCCTGGTACGAGGCCGGCCTGAAGAAATGGGGTTCGGTCATGGTGGACGACATCAACGCCAGTACGCGCTGGGCCATCGAACAGGGTTATGCGGATCCGGAGCGGGTGTGCATCGTCGGCTGGAGTTTCGGCGGGTACGCCGCGCTCATGGCCGGTATCCGCGAGCCGTTGCTGTATCGATGCGTGGGCAGCATCGCCGGCGTGGCCGATCTCAAGGCGTTGCGCCGCCAGGAGTGGCGTTTCTACGGCGGCGCGGCGGCCGCCGACGCCATCATCGGCTCGGACGCGGATGACCTGGCCGCGGATTCACCGCTGAAGTCCGCCGACCGGATGCGCGCGCCGGTGCTGCTGGTGCATGGCACTTCGGACATCCCGGTGGAAGTCGACCAGAGCAAGCGCATGGCGACGGTGACCACGGCCTGTGGCGTACGCCATGGCGCAAGACGCTGTACGAAAAGCTGGATGGGTTCCTGAAGAAACATCTGCAGTGAAAACGAGAACGCTGCCCGGAGGGGCGGCGTTCTCGCGCGATCGGCGTCGCGATCGCATGTTCCTGACCATGGCGCTGATGATGGCGTCGGCCGTCTCGGTCCAGCCCATGTCACGGCCGGCGGCGTGACTTCGGGCCTCGTGGGCGTAGCCATCGTGTTTGCGGTCTCTCATCTGCGGGGGAAAAGGGGCCGCGATGCCAGCACAGGCTACAATTCCGGCCCTCATGACCCGAACACTGCAAAGCACGCCATCCGCCGACGGATTCGCCATGCCGGCCGAGTTCAAGCCTCACGCGGGTTGCTGGATGCTGTGGCCCGAAAGGCCCGACAACTGGCGTGATGGCGCCCAGCCGGCGCAACGAGCTTTCGCGGAAGTGGCTTCGGCCATCGCGAGG
>JAQSWD010000204.1 GCA_029266835.1 Steroidobacteraceae bacterium | reverse complement strand
CTTCGACAAGGCGTACATCGACAACCCGGATCAGCTGGTGCTGCGCCCCGACTTCCTCATTCTGGTCTACCCCGTGATCAGCATGGACGCGAAGATCACCCACATGGATTCACGCAAGGCGTTGTTGGGCAATGACCCGCCGGACTCCAAGGTGCGATTCTTTTCGAACGAACTTCAGGTGACCAGGGATGCACCCCCCACGTTGATTCTCCACGCCGCGGACGATCGCCTCGTCGATGTGGAGAACAGCGTCGTGTTCTTCGACGCCCTGCGGCGCGCCGGCGTGCCGGTGGAAGCCCGCCTGTTCCAGAAGGGCGAGCATGGGTTTTTCCTGATGCCGCGTGATCGCTGGCAGGGCGCGATGATGGAATGGATCGTGTCGAACGGGTGGGGTCGTTAGCGCGGCAGGCGCCGCCGCCGCGCGCGATCTGCGACCAGTAACCGCCACCTCCGGTCTGCGGCGCGGTCACGCTCAACTCCACGACCGCGCTGTTGTTGCCGGTAGTCGAGTCATTGGCGCCCTGCAGCGTCACGTTGCTGGTGAAGTTTCCGGTGGAGCTGGTGTTCAGGGTGATGTCGATGGTGCCGCTCGTGCCCGGTGCCAGCGTAAAGAGGTCGCAGCTGAGGCTGATCGTGCCCGAGCAGGCAGCGTTCGATGCCGAAACCGATTGCACCGTGGTGAAGGCGGGCAGCGGTATCAGTAACTGCGACGTGCGCGAGCCAATTGCGCCGAGGTTGGAGATGGTGATTCGCGGAAACAAGAGCCGAGTTCCGCTGACGGCCGTTGCCGTGGCCTGCGCCACCTGCAGCTGCAGATCCGTGTAGATAGTCGTGGTGTAATCGATCGCAACCGAGTTGTTGGTCTGCTCGTGATCCGTCGACGTGAATACGCTCACGCGCGCCGTGCCCGTGCTGGCGTCATGCAATGCGCGGTAGGCCACCGAGACAGGCACGACGGCATTTGCGGGCAGATCGCCGAGCTGGCAACGGCCGTACCCGCTGAACGAGTCGATTTCACACGCGCTGCCCGCGGCCGTCATGGATGAGATTTCGAACTCGGAATTGCGCTGCGCAACGACAATCACGCCCGGCACCGGTCGCGCCGCCGTGGTGACGGTGAGCTGCACGACGTGATCCTGCCCCGCCACCAGATGCATACTGGTTTCGGTGGTCGCGATGCCGGCGTCGAGAAACGGAGCGACGGTGAGAATCGATTCGCTGGTGTTGTTCGCGGCGTCGCCATCGCCGTCGGCGGTGATGGTGAGCTTCGCGGTGTAATCACCCGGCACGTCCGAGCTGAAACCATAGCTGATCGACACGCCGCCGGTACCGGTGAAGGCGCCCGTGCACTGGCCGCGCTGCGGCGTGAGCAGCGTGCACGCCCAGGTGTTCACATTGGTGACGCTCATCGACGTGAGTTGCATCGGCGCCGGCACTTCGAGCGTCGCCACGACGTTCTGCGCGGGCTGCAGTCCCACCGATTCCACACCGGCGTATCCGATGCTCGTGCGACCCTCGACCGCCGATGCGTACAGGGTTCTCGCGATCGCATCGATCTGCAGGTTGCTGTAGATCTGCGTCATCGCGCCGTTGATCCACACCGTGTGGGCGTCCTTGTAGTGAAGCGCTTCACCCTGCAAGTGCGCGCTGCCATTGGACGTGGTGTGAAAGCGCACCGTGACCGTGAGCGAAGCGCCCGGATTCAGGTCGCCGAACTCGCACAGTATCAGGCTGTTCACGCCCTCGAGCGTGCAGGTTCCCGCGCTGGCGACGAAGGAGTCGAACTGGCCGTTCCACGGCCCCCACACCCGCAGCTGCGACTTGACGCTCGGGATGCGGCCGATCGCCTCCAGCGTGTACGTCACTTCCTGGACCACGCCCGGCTCGAAACTCAGCGATTCCGCCGACGCGCGGATCAGGAAATCGTTCTCGGGGCTGATCCGGATGGTTTCCTGCGCGCTGTTGTTTCTGTAGTCGCCATCGTCGGCGACCTGCACTTGCGCGGTCACCGAGCGTTCGCCGCGATTCTCACCATGGCCGTGCAACACGATGCGCGTGGTCTGCCCGGCAGCAATGTCCGCGAGATCGCAGCGGACATGGTCCTGGAAAACGATCGTGCAGGTGTGAGCGCCCGCGGTGACGGAATCGAACTTCATATCGAAGAGAGACACGAACAGCTGTCCACCCCGGGCCGTCAGCGTGCGCGTGGACGTCACATCGACGGTGACGTCGAACGTGTCGTTCGCGAACAGCGTCGTCGGTGACACCGTCATCACGACCCCGAGATCGACCGCGGAGGTGAAGTACAGATAGGTCTGCGTGGTGCCGTTAGCCGTGAGGTAGTCATTGGACGCGCTCACGGTCGCCGTAATGCTGGTACTCGAGAGCTGCGAACTCACCAGGTTCAATTCGACCACGCGCTCCGAGTTGGCCGGGATGTCTCCGAGATCGCAGGTGACTTCGGCGCCGGCCGTGCTGCACGCGCCGCTCGGCAGGTCGGCGCCCTGAAAAGTGAGAATCGATGGCAGCGTGAGTTTGACGGTGGCGCCAATGGCCGCGACATTTCCGATCGAACGCACGGTGATGGGCAACTCAAACGGGGTGTTGGCTTGCGCGTCGAGGGTCGCGGGCGCCGATGCGGCCAGGTCCGCGTACTGCGCAGGCAGAATGCAGATGCCGCGCGCCTGCGCGACGGACTGCGCGATGCTGTTGAGGCTGCACGCGGAGAAGACGGAGGCGCCGTTGAACTGCGGCGACATCAGGTATCCGGACCCGGTGGCGGCGCAAGTCCCGCTGGTGCCATCGTGCTCCGCCCCGAAGTTGTGACCCAGCTCGTGCGCCATGACCAGTGCCGAACTGAACGGCCCGAGTTCGCTGTCGCTCAACGATGCCCCGAAGCTCGGGTCGCACAACGCATCGCGATACGCGATACCGATGGTGTTGCCGTCGAGATCCTTGCCGGTGAACAGGTGCGCAAGCCCGGCGGTGCGGACCGCGGGTGTGTTCGCGCGAAAGTTCGACAGTTGGTCCAGCAGCTTGCTGGCATCGGTGGCCGAAAACGGATCGCTGCCCGCCGGCACCAATCGCAGTTCCGTTGGCTGCAGCAGCACGCCTATCTGCTCCGCAAAGATGCCGTCGACGATGTTCAGGCGCGCCAGCATGGCATCGGCGGACGAACCGGCGTTCTGCTGCTGGAACGACGAGTCGGCGATCAGCGAAAGGCTCAATTGTTCGGCCGGCGTCGTGGCCGCCGCGGCTGTCAGCTGATTCACCAGGCTGCGATATTGCTTGAGCCCGGAGACGCCGCGCGAGGCGGCGGCATCGGCGAGTTCGTCCAGGCCGCAGAAGGCTTCCGGCAGGCTGTCCAGCGTATCGGACAACCGGTACATGACGGTCTGCCCCGGCGCCGCCGCGATCGGAGTAGTCAGATTCTTCTGGATGCGCGCGAGCGTGGTGACGACGTACATCTCCTGTCCGTCCCAGATGGCGCCTTCGAGCCCGGCGCCGACCTGGGTGAGCCGAACCCAGGAGCCCTGGGCACCTTGGAGCTTGCCGCGCAGCAGCTGAGCGCGTGCTGTCTGCGAGCGGGCGGCGGGCGAAAGCCCTTGGACGAGCCGCTCGTTGCGTTGCAAGTCGACGGAGAAGCGCCGGCCGTAGGCATCGAACTCGGTGTGTCCCGAGGCGGCCTTCAGCTTCACGGGTTCGGCGAACTGGATGCGCATCTGCTTTTCTTGCGCAGACGCACAGGTGGCACCCAGGAGGAGTGCGACCCAAAGCAACTTCCGTGCGGTACCCACCGTGTGCTCCGCCGGCTCGACCCGCCGGTGTTCTAGTTTGC
>JAQSWD010000084.1 GCA_029266835.1 Steroidobacteraceae bacterium | reverse complement strand
GCCAGCAGGTTGGTCTGGAAAGCGATCTCGTCGATGACACCGATAATGTCGGCGATCTTCTTCGAAGCCTCGTTGATGCCCGCCATGGCGGACACGGCCTTGGAAACCACCGCGCCACCCTTCTCTGCCTGATCGCGCGCGGCGACCGCGAGCCGGCTCGCCTGCACGGCGTTGTCGGCGTTCTGCTTGACGGTGCTGGTCATCTCTTCCATCGAAGACGCCGTTTCTTCCAGCGAAGACGCCTGCTCTTCGGTGCGCTGCGAAAGATCGGCGTTGCCCTTGCTGATCTCGTCGGCGCCGCGGCTGACTTCGGCGGCCGCCGTCTTGGTCTGCGATACGAGTTCGGCGAGGTTGTGAGTGAGGTCGTTGATGCCCGAGCCGATCTCCACCAGCAGGCCCGGTTTGCCTTCGGTGACGATGCGCTTGGTCAGGTCACCCTGGTTGGCCGCGGCGACGAGCGCGCGCACCTCACCCGCCACCATGCCGATGGTGTCGACCAGCTCGTTGATGCCGGTAGATAGCTTGAGGAAGAAGTCGCGCTTGCCTTCCAGTGAAATGCGGTTCTCGAGATTGCCGGCCGTGACGTCTTCGATGACCTGTTGCAGCTCGGTTTCCGTCGCCACTTCCTGCGTCCGGTCGAACCACTCGAGCACCGTGCCGAGGCGGCGGCCGGTGGCGTCCTTCATCGGGCTCATGATGGCTTTCATCGAGCGGCCGCCGATCACTTCCTGGCGGGTAGCGATGTCGGTGAGGCGCTCGATCTCGCCACGCAGCGCGGCGGGGTCGCGGGTCATGATATCGAGGCTGGCGCCGAGAACGTTCGCCGCGTTGAAGCCGGGCAGATCGCGGCGGAAAGCTTCCTGCGCGCGTCCCAGCATGCGCTCGGCGGCCGGGTTCACGAAGATGATCTCGAGATCCTTGTTGGCCACCATGACATTCGCGTCCAGCTGGTTCAGCGCGCCACGGAATGCGGCGTTCAGCACCGCTTCCTGGCGGCTGCGGGTCACGTCGTTCAGATAGGCGACCACCTTGAACGGCTTGCCGTAGGCATCGGCGATCGGGTTGAACACGCCCTGCACCCAGACTTCACGCTTGTCGCGCGTGAGGAGGCGGAACTCGCCCTGGCGGCTTTCGCCACGCTGCAGCGCCTGCCACAGTTCCTTGTCGGCAGCGTGCAGCTCGGCGTCGACGAACATCGAGTACGGCTTGTCCTTCACGTCGTCGAGCGCATAGCCCATGAACTTCAGGAAAATCTCGTTGCCGTTGATCACGCGGCCCTCGGGCGAACATTCGACCACGCCCTGCACCTTGGCGATGGCGTTGATCTGCCCTTCGTAGTCCAGCTTGGATTGCAGCAGGCTGTCCTTCATCTGGCGCAACGCGCCCATGAGGCTGACTTCGTCGTTCTTGCCGGGCTGCAAGTCGAACTGCAGGTCGCCCGAGGCGACGCGGCGCGCGACCGCCGCGGCCTTGCCGGGGTCCGCGCCGAGTTTCTTCATGGCGCCGCGGATGATGAACCACGCCAACAGCGCCGCCAGCATCGCGCCACCGGCGAGAAACTTGATGCTGTTCTGCTGCGCGAGTTTGTAATTGCTGGTGGCCTTGTCGAGGTCGAGGTTCGCAGCGGTGAGCTGCATGTCGATCAATTGCTTCAGATTGGCCGACCCGTCCACCAGCGCCGGACGCAGCGTGTCATTGCGCCACGCGGCGAGATCCGAGATCTCGTTGTTCTCCAGCTTCTTGAGCAGCTGGTTGATCTTGCTGTACGCGCCATCGAGCAGCGGCGTGGTCTCGTCGGCCAGCTCCTGCTCCTGGTCGATCATGTCGCCAAGGAAGTAGTTGTCCCAGTCATCACGCGCCTTGTCGGTGGCGGCCTTGATGAGCTCGCGCGCTTCGTCGGGCGTCTTCTTCTGCTCGATGACGTCCAGCGATGCTTCGAGCGACAGCGTCAGCGCATCGGCGACGCCCTGGATGGACTGACCCGACACCATGCGGTTGTCGATGGTGTGCTTGAGCGTGCCCTGCGTGCTCTTCACCTGCTGCATCGCGTAATAGATGAGTCCGCTGGCGATGGCCATGGTCAATGCCACCAGCGCGAACAGCTGCAACGACAGGTTGATGTTCTTGAAAATCTTGAGTCGCATGGGCAATCCCTTTCGGGTGAGTGATCAGGCCGCCTGCTCGGCGGCCTCGGTGGAAGATTGTTCCCTGGGTGCGAGCATCGCCGCGTTGAGCAGGATCAACATCTGCTCATCGTGGGTCGCGATCGCCTCGATGTATTCGTTGCCCTGAACGCCGCCCACTTCGGGCGCCGGCTTGATGCTGCCGGGCGTGAGATCGACCACGTCACGGACGCTGTCGACGACGAAACCGTGTTCCTTGATGCCGCTTTCCGTCACCAGTGACATGACGATGGTCACAGTGACCGCGTTGAAGTCCGCGGCGGGAAGTCCGAAGCGTACGCGGAGGTCAACGATGGGCACGATGACGCCGCGCAGATTGAGTACGCCGAGCAGGGACTCCGGCGACTGCGGGATACGCGTGACCGGCGACCAGCCGCGGATTTCCTTCACGCGCAGGATGTCCACGCCGTAGACCTCGCCGCCCAGCGAAAACGTCAACACCTTGCGGGTACTGGCGCTGTCTTCCACTCCTGGTGCCTTGTTGACTTGCATCGCTCGGGATATCGGCGGCCGGTGCATTACATGCAGGACGGGCATCACATTTCTTAATGCGATGCCCTACCTGAGTGCGTCCCGCTAAAGAAACGGCTTCTGTTTGCCGATACCCGATCGTGGCCAGGACAGCGGTTCAGCTGTTGCTGGCAGGTTCTGTTAACACGGAGAGAGAGAGAATGAAGAAGTGCGCTGCGTTTACGGTTCTGCTGGCTGCTGTGGCCATTCCCGCGATGGGCTGCGACAGACCCTCGGCTCCGGCCTCGATTCCCGATGGCAAGACGGCTACCAAGGAAGAGATGCTGGCCGCCAAGAGGCAGGTCGACGCATTCAAGAATGGCATGGAAGAGTACTTCGCTTGCGAGAAGAGCACGGCGAAGAAAGATGCCGCTGGCGCCGAGCTGGTGAAGGTCGCTGACCGCTTCAATGCCCAGGTGAAGGCGTTCAAGGCGAAGGAAGGCTGATCCCGCCAGTTGATTCGATCGAACAACCCCGCCGGATCGACTACGGCGGGGCGTTCGTTTTTCCCGTCTCGTCTATCGGCTGGCCGCACGCGCCAGCACTTTCTCCAGGTACTTTTGCGCCGCGTCGGCTTCCGACTGCGACAGCCAGAACACCGCGCGCTTGCGCTGCTCGCGCGTGAGGTTCTGATCCTCGGCTACGGCGATCAATGCCGTGGTCGCTCGCTCCCCCGGCAACTGCGACAAGGCGAAGACTGCCTGCTCACGCACACCGGAGTCTGGGTCCTTGCCCAGCGCCGAGGAGATCGCCGTTTCGGCTTCCACCGCTCCGGTCTGCGCCAGCCAGAACCAGGCCTGGGCGCGAACTTCGCCGCTCTTGTCGGTGTTACCCAGGCGGATCAGGTCCGCGGCGATGCGCGGCGACTTCGACTGCGACAGTGCGAAGGCCGCATGCCGCCGGAATTCGGGGTCCGGGTCGCTGAACATCAGCGAGCTGGTGATCTGCGCGCCGCTGGTTCCGCGCAGCATCGCTATCCAGAACAAGGCCTTCTTGCGGATCTCGACGTTGGCGTCGTCGCGCGCGAAGGAGGCCAGCTCCTTGCCCGCGACGTCGCCACGATGCAATCCGATGGCCGCCAGCGAATGCTCGAGCACCGATTCGTGCGCGGAAGACTTTGCGCCGGCCTGCCGCGCCTGCGCCATCAGCCAGCGCACGCTGTCGTCCGCGGTCACGTTGCCGAGCTTCTGCACTGGCGTGCTCGTTTCCACCGGGCAGGCCGACGCCACCGCCTTGAGCTTTTCCACCTTCCCGTCCTTGAACCGCGCGTAGACCGTCACGGCATCGGTGGTTCCGTCGTCATCACGCGTGCCGTAGCTCTGGTGAGCGTCCAACTTGCAGGGCTTGCGCGCATCCTTGCGATCGTCCCAGTTGTTCCAGCAGCAGTTGAAAGGCGCGCCTTCGACCGCTGGCACTTCCCAGCTGGCCCAGCCGTCTCGCGGCGGATTCAGATCTGCGCCGGACGCATGGGAAGCGAGAGCCAGCGCGGCTAACAACGTCATGCTTTTCATTTCTTTCCCTCCAGCGCCTGGTCGATGGCCTGCAACGCCGCGTCGCCGTCCATCATCGAGAGATAACGCATCAGCGTGCGTTTCTCCTCGCTGGACTTCGCGGCGCGATACAGCGCGAGCACCCCCTGGTCGTCACCCGAGATCAGCATGCCTTGCAGCGCGGCATCCCTGATTTCGGTGTCGCTGGTGCGCGCATAGATTTCGCGCAGCGCGGCGTTCGCGGCATCGCTACCAATGATGCCGATCTTGCGTACCGCCTCGAGACGCAGCGCGTCATGGCCACTGCCTTCGGCGATCTTGCGCAGGCTGGCCAGATCGCCGCTGATGGCATACGCCTCCACCAGGCCACTCGACGCATTCGGCCGGTCGCCGAGTTTGCGCAGCTCTTCGGTCGCGCCCATCGCGCCGAGGATGCGGATGGCGCGGTTCGCCTCGTCCTCGGACTTCGCGTTCACCGCCGCCTGGTAGACAGCCTCCCTGCGGCCGGCGATCAGCCAGGCCTGGAGCACGTCGCCTTTCACGTCCGCACTGCCGGCAGCGTAAATCTCCTGCAGCGCGTCCAGCGACTTCGGATCGCCACCGATGCCGATGGCGCGAATGGCTTCGCCGCGCATGGCCGAATCCGTGGAACGCGCGGCCTGCACCAGTATCTGCTGCGCTTCCGCCGAGTCGATCTGGCTGAGCACGAACAGCGCCCGTTGCTTGACCAGCTTGCTCTGCTGGCCGGCGAGCACTTTCTTGATGATGGGCAACGCGCGTTCGCCGGGCTGCGCCATGAGGCCTTCGAGCGCGGCCAACGCAAGCTCCTCGTCGTAGTTGGGCGCGCGCTCCGCGGCGGCGAGCGTGACCGGCGCCTGCGCGTACATCGGGCCGCTGATCGCCAGCAGCGCGAGTGGAATGGTCAGGTTGATTCGCATGGGTGAATCCTCGTACTCAAAGCGTGTTGGTGGGCGCGGCGCCGGCATTGAGCCGCGCCTGCATGATTCTCATCTCGAAGCCGAGCTGCGCGAGGCTGCCCGCGGTGGACTCGCTGCGGCCCGCGGCCACGTCCTCGAGAATCGGCGTGAAGGCGCGCAGAACGCGCGCCAGCTGCGGCTCACCCGCGCGTTCCGCCGCGAGTGCATACAGCCGGTTCTGGCTGACGATCACTTCGATGAGGCGGGCGCGCTCTTCGGGCGTGGCATCGCCGAGGGCGGAGATCTGCCGCTCCGTGCTCGCCAGGTGGAATTTCAGGCCTTTTTCGTAGGCCTTGCCGTCCTGTGCGGCGGGCGAGGCGGTCACCGGTGCGGTAGTTTGGTCACCCGCGATCTGCGTGGACTTCGGCTGGATCGCCTGGAAGGTGACCGCCAGCGCGACCACACCCACCGCCGCCGCGGCCGCCAGCCAGCGCGGCTGCGTGAAGCGACGCACGTTTGCAGCCGTGCGCGTTTCACCGCGAGCCGCGCCAGCCAGTGCCGCCTGCCATCGCTCCTGAATCGCGGCGGGCACCGGCACTTCGGCCGATGCCGACACCGAATCGAGCCTCGCCACCAGGCGATGCAGCCGCTGCGCCAGCTCCGGCCGTTCCGCCAGCGCCGCGCCTATGCGCGCGCGTTCGGCGGGGTCCAGTTCGCGGTAGTAATAGAGAAGCAGGTCGTCGTCGGAAATCATGATTCGCCTCGCCAGACATGGAGGTCGACGCGCAGTTTTTTCACCGCGCGGAACAGTGCGTGCTTGACGCCCGCGACCGTGGTTTGGGTGCTCTCGGCGATTTCATCGAGCCGCCACCCTTCGATGTGCTTGAGCACGAACACCTGCCGTTCCATCGACGACAGTCTTTGCATCGCCGCCGAGAGATCCTTGTTGAGCGCACCCAGCGCGTAGTCACTTTCGGGGCCGGAAGCGGGCGCGGCCTCGTGGCCCTCCTCATCGAGCTCGTCCTCGGCGCGCGTCTTGCGGCGGCGGGTGATGTCGATGGCCGCGTTCAACGCGATGCGGTGGATCCAGGAATCCAGCGCCGCGTCGCCGCGGAATTCGTTGCGGCGATGCCAGGCTTTCAGCAGCGCTTCCTGTACCGCGTCGGCAGCCAGGTCGGCGTCACGCGTGATCCGCAGGCAGGCGTTGTACCAGCGCGGGCCCCGCTCGTTGAGCACGGTCTGGAAGGCGTCGGGCCGGACCCAGGATTTGAGAAGAGTGAGCACGGGGATTTGGACGGGCGGGCGGGGAAAAGGTTAGCACCCGAAAGAAGGGCTCCCGGCGCCCGATACGGATGTGGTGCCGGCTGCAGGGATCGAACCCGCGACATCCAGTTTACAAAACTGGCGCTCTACCAACTGAGCTAAGCCGGCATTCCCGTGAACGCGGCGAATTCTAGGCGCGGTCCGTCCGGCGCGCTATCGGTCAAACACTAGGCGGGACGCTCTTCACCTTCCGGAGCCTCGAATTCGGCATCTCCGGCGTCCGTCCCTTCTTCGCCCGCGGGACAGGGCCGGAATTCCAGCTCGGATTCTCCGGCCTTGAACTTCTGCCCCTCGAGCGGCGGCGCGTCGGACTTGAGCTGAAGATCGAGCCAGATGGACGAGGTGTCCTTCTCGCGCGCCTCGATCTGCGGCAGCAGCTGCAACTTGGCCACGCGCTCGGACTGCGAGAAGGCGCGCGCCTCATCCGAGAACACGCCCAGTGAAATGCGGCGTGCGTTGCCCTCACCCACGGCCAGGGCATCGACGACGCCGCCGCGGCGCAATCGATCGAGCAGGCGTTTCTCGGCAGCCTCGGTGGACGGCGCTTCGAGGAAAACCCAGAACCCGTCGACATCGCGGGTCTGCACTTCGCGCGGCACGGATGCGTAACCGCTGTCGGTCAGCGTAGCGCGGGCGCGCACCGCGAGTTCATTGGTGGGGAACGGGCCGACGGTGACACATCGATCGCCAGCGCGGTTCTCGGCGGGCCGCGACTCGCGCGCAAGCTGCAACTGGGGCGCGTCGACCTTGGGTGAAACGGGCAGCGCGGCATCCTTCGGCCCGAGCCATTGGGCCCACGCGAAGAACGCGAGATTCACCAGCAACAGGATTAGAAGTACTGCACGCACGCGAGGCGCGAGTGTACCAAGCCCGGCCGCGGCTAGCCCGAGGCCAGCACCGCGAGGCCCCGGAGCACCAGGTCGGGAACTTCGCGCGCGCGGGCGCGCAGGTGACGGCGCAACCCGGCGGCGCCACCGCCACTGAGCAGCAGCGCTGGACGGGATCCGAGCGTACTCGCGGCCTCGTCCACGGCCCTGTCGATGAATGCCGCGGCGGCGAATTGCGATCCGGCGGCCAGCGCACTGGCGGTGTCCGAAGCGAACAGCCTGCGAGATGACGCGCGCAAACCCTGCGAGCGACGGCGGATGCCATTCGTTCCGGACAACAGGCTGGCCACCATGGTGGCGGGGCCGGGGATGATGGCGCCGCCGCGGTGTTTGCCGGCGGCCGTGACCAGGTCGATGGTCAGCGCGGTGCCGGCCATGGCGAACAGCACATCGCGTCCGCCGGCCAACGCATGCGCGCCGATGGCGCCCACCCAGCGGTCCGCGCCCAGGCGCCACACATCTTTATAGCCGTTCGCGACTCCGCCGCCGCGGCGCGCCGACTTCACGAACTGGACCCGCAGCTTCCTCGCGCGCGCGGCCTGCGACAGGGCCAGGTTCAGCGGCGCACCGGCAACACTGACCGCGAGCACACGCTCCAGGTCGGGTGGCATGCGTTTCACCAGCGCGGTCAACGCATCACCTTTGCCTTCATGGGCAACAGGCTTGCCGGGCGTGAATCGGGCCCCGCGCAGCAACGCCCACTTCACGCGCGTGTTGCCGATGTCCACCAACAGAACGCTCACGTCGTCACCCGCACGCTGACTTCTCCCGAAATGAATCGATGCACGCCGGCCGGCGTTTCCACCAGCAGCGCGCCGTGCGCATCGATACCGCGCGCCACGCCGCGTGTAATCTGGCCCACATTCTCGACGTTCACCTCGCGGCCAAACAATGCGTCGCAGGCATTCCAGTGCGAGAGATGCGGCTTGAGCCCATGACGAGGGAATTCGCGCAGCGCCGGCAGCAGCCGCCTCAGCACGCCGGCAATCATCGCGTTGCGATCGGGCGCCGGGTCGCGATGCGCGCGGATGTCGTCGGCCACGTTGCCCGCGGCCTTCACCGCCGCGCGCGCCGCATCGTCGAGCAACACGTTCAGGCCGATGCCGATGACCACGTGGACGGGCCCGCCGGCTTCGGCGCGCATCTCGATCAATATGCCGCCCAGCTTGCCGTTCGCGGTCACGAGATCGTTGGGCCACTTGAGGTTGACGCCTTCCACCCCGAGTTCATGCAGCGCATTCACCACGCACAGACCGACGATCAGCGACAGTGCCGAGAGATCCGCGGGTAGTTCGACGTACTGCCAGGACACGGAAAGACAGACAGCGCCCCCGGGCGGCGCCACCCAGGAGCGGCCTCGGCGCCCTCGCCCTCCGGTCTGGTGCTCGGCGAGCAGCACCGACGCGAATCCTGCGGCGGGGGGCCACGCATCCAGCAGCTTCGTGTTGGTGGACTCCAGCGTCCACTCCACCTGCAGCGACTCGATGTGCGACCGGACATCCTCCGGCAACAACGTCTCGATGCGCTCCACCGTCAGGGCGCTCACGCCGGGCGCGAGCCGATATCCCTTGTTGGTCGACGCATCGAGCGACACCCCCAGGTCGCGCAGCTGTTCGACGGCCTTCCAAACCGCCGCGCGCGTGACGGCCAGCTCTGCGGCCAGCGCCTCGCCCGACTGGAATCCGCCATCGCACAATCGCTGGAACACCTTGTGCACGAGGGGCCGCTGTGGCTCCGGCGCCGGCGTATTCATTCAGGCGCCACCGCGTCCGAACAGCCACAGACGTCGCGCCCGCGGCTCGCTGCCGGCGCGCATGCGCCGCACGTTGCCGCGATGCGTGAACAGCACCAGCACGGCGCAGCCCAGGGCGAACGCCAGCGCGGCGCTCATCACCGCGCCGTCGCGGATCAGTAGATAGACCGGCAATGCCAGCGCGGCGACGACGGATGCGAGGCCGACGAAACCCGACACCATGACCACGGCCAGCCAGGTCGCGAACAGCGGCAGCAGCAGCCAGGGGTCGAGGCCGGCGAACGCGCCCACCAGCGTGGCGACGCCCTTGCCGCCGCGGAAACCGTGCCACACCGGAAAGCAGTGGCCGATGATCGACGCGAAGCCACAAACCGCGGGGAGCCAGAGCGCGAGCTCGGGTGCCGAAACCGGTACGCCGGGCAGCTTCAAACCCGGTAGCCAGCCCGCGGCCAGCCAGCCCTTGGCGATGTCGATGATGATCACGACGATGGCGAAGGCCGGGCCCTGGGTGCGCAATGCGTTGGTGGCGCCAGCGTTGCCGCTGCCCATGCGCCGGATGTCCACGCCACCCTTGAGCCGGCCGACCACGAGGCTGCCGACGACGGAGCCGAGAAGATAGCCGAGCAGGACCTTGAGACCTAAATCCATTTGGGGCGGGAATGACTCGAAGACGGACGCGGAAATCAGGCCAGGAAAATCAGGGCAGGAAAACTTCCGCGAGCATACATCGAACACTGCCGCCGCCGTGGCGTTCGATCACTTCGACGGGCACGGCCAGAACGGCGTCCACCGAGGCATACAGGTGCTTGTACTTGGGCGTGGCCAATGCGTGTCGGGCGGTCTCCGACATCACCAGGATGGTGTAGTCGCCGAGATACTCGTCCCAGCTGCCCACTTCCAGCATGTTGCCCGCGAAGGCGTTCATCTCCGCGTGATCGATGGCGACGATGCCGCGGCCGGAATTCTCGACGCGCTGCGCCACGCGCGCGCGATCCGCGTCATCGATGGCATCGAGCGCCACCACGGCAACGCGGCTGCCGACATGCATGAGCACGTTGGTGTGATAGATGGGCGTGCCGCTCTCGTCGCTGGCGGAAAACATCTCCAGGTCGTAGTCCAGTTCGCGCGCCCATTCGGCGGCGACTTCGTGGTGGGTCCGCGGTGAACGACAGGCGTAGGCCACGCGCGCGACGTGATCCAGCACCAGGCTGCCGGTGCCCTCGAGAAAACGCCCCGCCTTTTCGTGGCGCGTGAGATCGACGACGCGCGTGACTTCGAAGCCGGTGGCACGCGTCACCTCGTTGATGACTTCCTGGCGCCGCTCGGCGCGCCGGTTCTCCGCGTGCATCGGATACAGGACCACCGTGCCGTCGCGATGGAAGCTCACCCAGTTGTTGGGGAACACGGCGTCGGGTTTGCGGGGACTATCCGAATCCTCCACGACGCAGACGGTGACGCCTTCGCCCGTGAGCGCAGCCACGAAGGCATCGAATTCGCGCAGCGCGCGCTGCGACACGTCCGTTGCGGCGGTGGAGCCGGGGCTTTGAAAACGATTGGTTACGGCGGTCTGGGCGTTGAATCCGAAGTGCTTTGGGCGAACCATCATTACCGCATCGGCCACCTGCCGCCTGCTCCCCTTGCGCAAGGGCACCCTGGAATTCCCGTCCTGCATGGGCGACTTCTACATCCCGAACCCGGTAGGCACAATAGCCCGCCATGTCCGACGAAGTACCCACACTCGACGCGCGCGATGCCCAAAGTGCGAAGTTCGCCCAGGACATCGCCGCCGCCTATGCCGAATACGGCTTCGTCATCATCCAGAACCACGGCATCGACCGGAAACTCATCGATGCCTGCCTGGATTGCTTCCATCGGTTCTTCGCCCTGCCGGTCGAGGAAAAGCTCAAATACAAGCTGCCGGGCGGCGGCGGCGCGCGCGGCTACACCCCGTTCGGCATCGAAACCGCCAAGGGCGCGAAGCATCACGATCTCAAGGAGTTCTGGCACGTGGGGCGCGAACTGCCGCCTGGCCATCCTTTCAGCGCGGTGATGGCGCCTAACATCTGGGTGGATTCAATCCCTGGTTTCCGCGAGACCACTTACGGGCTGTACCAGGCCTTCGACGCGCTGGGCGCGCGGCTGCTGTCGGCCATCGCACGGTCGGTGCGGCTGCCGGAGAACTTCTTCGATGACAAGGTGGATCTCGGCAACAGTGTACTGCGCGTCATCCACTATCCACCCATGCCGCCCGAGCCCACGCCGTCGGTACGCGCGGGCGCGCACGAGGACATCAACGTCATCACTCTGCTGCTGGGCGCCGAAGAGCCGGGGCTCGAGGTGCTGTCGAAGAAAGGCGAATGGCTGCCCATCAATCCGCCGCCGGGCTCGCTGGTGTGCAACGTGGGCGACATGCTGCAGAGGCTGACCAACAAGCACCTGCGCTCCACCACGCACCGCGTGGTGAACCCGCCGCGCGAACGCGCCAGCAAGGCGCGCTACTCGCTGCCGTTCTTCCTGCACTTCAACCCGGACTTCCTGATCAAGACGATGCCGCAGTACATCGACGACCGGCATCCCGACCAGTTTCCCGTGCCCATCTCCTCGCATGAATACCTGCAGGAGCGACTGCGGGAAATCAAGCTGATCTGACCGTGGCCAAGCTCTACTTCTATTACTCGACCATGAACGCGGGCAAGTCGACCGCGTTGCTGCAGGCCAGCCATAACTACCAGGAGCGCGGCATGCGCACGCTGCTGTACACCGCGCACATCGACACGCGCGATGGTGGGCGCATCCATTCGCGCATCGGCATCGAACGCGAGGCCCGGCACTTCCATGCGCAACTGGATCTGCGCAAGGACATCCTGTCCAATTGCTGGCGTGGGCCGACAACCTGGTCGAGCTGAAAACCATCTGCCATTGCGGTCGCAAGGCCATCATGGTGGTGCGTGTCAAGGCCGACGGCACCGCGGAACGCGAGGGAGCGCAGATCGAGATCGGAGGCAATGAGCGATACGTGTCACTGTGCCGCAAGCATTTTTCGCAAGCTCTTGCCGGCGCAATGATTCCGGGCTGAAAACCGCGCCGCATTCCCCTGCCCAAGACCCGGGCATTCTTCGGCGCGTCGCACTGTGGCAGCGCAGTGATGGCGGCGGCGCAACAAGTATTGCGTCATGAGTGCGATTGTCACTCGCACGCCACGAACCGGGTTTGTAATATGCGCCGCACAGGGCATCGCCCACTCCAAAAACCTTCGGGGAAAATCATGGTCAAACTTTCCACCACGTCGGCGTTGCGCGCGCTGGCGCTTGCCGCGCTCGTTGCCTCCGCGCTACTCGGTTTCAACGGCGCCCACGCGCAGGAAATTTCCGCAACGATCGCGGGCCGCGTGCTCGGCGCCGATGGTGCTCCCCTGGATGGCGCGACGGTCAAGGTGCTGCA
>JAQSWD010000203.1 GCA_029266835.1 Steroidobacteraceae bacterium | reverse complement strand
CCGCGCGGACTGGAAGCGACGAAACGCAGGTTTGCCGTTTCCGTCATATCGCCGCCAGTTGCTTCATGGCATCCACTTCGATGTCGGCGATGCGGCGGCAGCGCACCGCGGCATCGCGCAGCGGCGCGGCATCCGCCTTGCGGCCGGCGCTGGAAATCAACGACGCCACCGCGCCCCACTCCTCGGCCGAGGTCTTGAAGGCCGCATGGGCCCGTTTCAATTGCGCGCTGGCGCCCACATGTTCGCGGGCCTCGTGCAGGAAATCGCGATAGAAATTGCGGAACAACGACCCGCCAGTGCCGGCCTTCTCCATGAGCAGCGCAGCGAGTTCAAAATCGCGCTCGGGGTCCTTCGCGATCTCGAACCACTTGGGCAGCGAATCGGCGAGCTTGCCGATGCCGAGATACGAGGCCCCCTTGAACTGCGGCGACAGGTAGTCTCGTGCATTCTTTCGAACCGCCTTGAGAATGGCTTTACCCGGGTCGGGCGGACGTTTGGGCGGTGCGATCGTCCAGCTGCGCGCCCGCGCGGACATCGGCCCTTTCTCGAAGCGGGCCGCCTCGAGGCTTTTGCGTGAAGTGCGCTGCGTGGATCCTTGCGCCTGGGTATCGACCACGTACACCTCGCGCTCATCACATCCGTAAACGGCCACGAAATGACCGGCGAAATGAATCGGCCGGGTGAAGTATTCCAGGTGGAAACAGTCGAGCTGCAATCCTACGGGGCGGCCTTCCTCGAGCGACTTCGCAAGCGTCGCCCAGGCCTTGGGCTTCGAGCTGGTCTCGGTCACCGCGCAGTCGACGCCCAGGTTGCGGCACAACGCTTCGGTCAGGGCGAACGGCTTGACGCGCCCGCCCACGAACGGCAGCGGCAACGAGCTCAGGTTCAGGAAGATGAACCCCAGTCCTTCGCCGATGCCGAACAACATGGGCTCGGACAACCGGACCCCTGCCGCGCCCAGCAAACTACCGGTCGCAACGGTTTCGCAATGCTGCCCGACGAACGGTCGGAAGCCTTCGATGACCGTGGCGGGTCGGCTCATGTTCGCGGCAGCGGCAGCAAGCGCGCATCGCGCAACTGCCGCGTGAGGATGCGATACGCATCCATGTCGAAGTGTTGCGGGGCACGCCGCCGCCAGTGGCGCAACGCGTCCTCGTCATCGCAGTCGAAGCTGCCCAGGTGTTGCCAGCCGTCGATCACGTGGAACTGCGCGCGCTCGCCGGCGCCCTCGCGCCACAACATCGGGCCCTGGTGTGGCCAGGGCTTCAGCCTTTGCGGCATCAGCGCCAGCTTGACGCGCGCCAGGTGTACGACAGCGGGTTCCTTGCCCACGCAGGCGCCCTTGCATCGACCCACCTGCAGCCCGAAGCAGGACCCGGGCCCGGCCTCGAGACCTAACAACTTGAAGCACCAGCCGTGTTCGCGCGCCAGCGACTCCAGCGCGCGGCGCGCGTCCTTTTCCGATCGCCAGGTGCCGAAGGCATTGCCCGACCCCAGTACCGTCGCATCGAGCGCGACCAGCTGCGGCGCCACGCAGCCATCGTCGAACAACCAGGTGAGCCGTTCGCCGTCGCTGCGCGATTGCCGGTTGTACACGGGTTGGCGCTCGCGGATCTCGCGCGCCTCGAGCAGCAATGCGCCGAGCTCGCCCGCGGTTTCCGTCCATTCCACGCGGCGCACCTGCGTGGCGAGTCTGAGCGACTTCACGTCCGACACGCCCGCGCGGAAATGATCGAGCACGCGGTCGCGCAGGTTGTTGGCCTTGCCCACGTACAGCAGCGACTCTCCCACTTGGCCGATCAGGCTTTCGCCCAGGAATCGATACACGCCGGGCCCTTCCGGAAGATCGTCGGGCAGGTCAGCCGGAAGCTGCGGCGGCAGCGTCACGCGCGGCGAAGCGCGCTCGATGGCCTCCTGCAGATGCTCGCGCGGCCAGTCGACGCGCAGCTTGCGCCAAAGCTGCCACAACACCTGCGCGTCGGGCATGGCCCGGTGGCGCTTCTCGATGGTGATTCCATGATGTTCCATCACCGCGTCGAGATTGTGCCGCGGCATTTCCGGGTACAGCGCGCGCGACAATCGCACCGTGCACAGATTCGGCGCGCTCCACTGCGACTCCATGCGCGCGAACTCGCGCCGGATGAAACCATAGTCGAAGCGCACGTTGTGGGCCACGAACACGCGACCCGCGAGCCGCTCGCGCAGGTCTTTCGCGATGCGCTCGAACGGCGGCGCGTCGGCTATCAACTGGTCGTCGATGCCGGTGAGCGCCGTGATGCCGGGCGAGATGCGGCAGCCGGGATGCACCAGGCTCTGCCATTCGAAGTCGAGCCGGTCGCCGGTGGCGCCGATGACGGCCACGTCGATCACGCGATGCATGCCGGGCTGGCAGCCGGTGGTCTCGATGTCGACGAAGGCCACCGGGGTGTCGGGGTCCATCTGTTGACTCAGGAGCTGACTCAGGGGCTGAGCTCTATCCACGTGGTCTTGAGCTCGGTGTACTTGTCGAAGGCATGCAGCGACTTGTCGCGGCCGATGCCGGATTGCTTGAAGCCGCCGAAGGGAACGGTGATGTCGTCGGCGTCGTAGCAGTTGACGTACACCGTGCCGGCGCGCAGCGCGCGCGCCGTGCGATGCGCCACGTTGATGTCGCGGGTCCACACCGCCGCGGCGAGACCATATTCCACGTCGTTGGCGATCCGGATGGCCTCTTCCACGTTCCTGAACGTCAGCGTCGCCAGCACGGGGCCGAAGATTTCCTCGCGCGCGATGCGCATGTCGGGCTTCACGCCGTCGAACACCGTGGGCTCGACGAAGTAGCCGCCGCTGTCCGCGCGCACGCGCGAGCCGCCCAGCGCCACTGTCGCGCCGTCGGTCCTGCCCGCCTCGATGTACGAGAGCACGCGCTTCATCTGCGGTTCATCGACGATGGCGCCGAGCTTGGTCGCCGGATCCAGCGGATCGCCGGGCTGCATGCCGCGCGCCACCTGCGCGATCTTCTCGAGTAGTTGGTCCTTGACCGAGTCCTGCACCAGGAGGCGCGAGCCGGCGGAACACATCTCGCCCTGGTTGAAGAAGATGGCGAAGGCCGCGGCCGTGGCGGCCTTGTCGAGATCCGGCGCATCGGCCAGCACGATGTTGGGCGATTTGCCGCCGCATTCCAGGCCCACCTTCTTGAGATTGGACTGGGCCGCGAGCTGCATCACTGTCTTGCCCGTCGCCGTGGAACCGGTGAACGCGATGCAATCCACGTCCATGTGCGCGGCCAGCGCCGAGCCTGCGGTGTGGCCGAAGCCCGGCACCACGTTGAACACGCCGGGCGGCAGGCCCGCTTCCACGGCCAGCTCCGCGACGCGCAGCACACGCCGGGCGGCAGGCCCGCTTCCACGGCCAGCTCCGCGACGCGCAGCGCGGTCAGCGGCGATTTCTCCGAAGGCTTGAGCACCAGTGAATTGCCCGAGGCCAGCACCGGGCCGATCTTCCAGCTGGCCATGAGCAGCGGAAAATTCCACGGCACGATGGCGCCGACCACACCCATGGGTTCGCGCGTGATGGTCGCGAGCGCGTTGGGGCCCGTGGGCGCCACTTCGTCGTAGATCTTGTCGACCGCTTCGCCATACCAGCGGATGCAATTGGCGGCTGACGGGATGTCGACGGACATGCTGTCGCCGATGGGCTTGCCCATGTCCAGCGTCTCGAGCAGCGCCAGCTCCTCGCGATGCTGGAGCATGAGGTCGGCCAGCCGCAGCAGCACTTTCTTGCGCGCCTTGGGCGGCATGTCGGCCCAGTTCGCCTTGCGGAACGCGGCGCGCGCGCTGGCCACGGCCCGGTCGATGTCGGCC
>JAQSWD010000008.1 GCA_029266835.1 Steroidobacteraceae bacterium | reverse complement strand
GAGCAACGCGACGATGAAGGTTCTCATACCACCAATGTACCAACTAATGGGGTCATTCCTCATTTGCAGCAAATGGGAACGCGACCGGTGATTGCGTTGGCTCGCGGGTAAAAAAGGTTTCCGGCGCGAAAAGAGGGCGCCGAGTGGGAGGCGTCAGCGCGAAGGTACTCTTTGGTGGTTCAAACCAAGTCCGCGTTCACCAGCAGTCAAGAGCGAAGCGCTGACAGCTCTGTCTGCGCAGCCTCCCGCTCGGGAAGAAAGAAATGGGGACATCCTCATTTGCCCGCGAAGCGGGAAAACGGGGACGTGCCTGCTTCAGGCGCGTCCCCGTTTTCTAGCAAATGAGGAATGTCCCCATTCCGACGGCGGATTTCAGTTCGTCGACGGCTTCGTCGAGGGCTTACCTGAAGGCGGTGCCATAGGCGCTGCAGCCGCTTCCGCCGATTCCACCGAAGGCTCGCGGTCCTGCACCAGTTCCTGAAAGGTGGCCTCATCGACGGGCAGGTCGCTGAGACCATCCCAGGTGGCGCCCGGCGCCACCTTGTTCTGCACGATCGCGGCCGAGGCCACGATGGCGTCGAGCTGGTCGGGGCCCCCGGTGACGGACACTGGAATGCCGCGCGGCTCTTCGGAAAGTTTCGCGACGGCCTCCCAGTCGATCTTCTCCTTGCGCGCCGCGAGCTCGGTCTTGATGCGCTCGGCCATCGCCTTGTTGAGCAGCTTGGCCTGCGCTTTCTTCCAGTCGCGCTTGTCATCCTCGAGCACGTCGAAGGCCTGGATGTGCAGCGCGCCGTCGTGCCAGCCGAACACATAGGGCTGGTTCACCACGCTCACCTTGGTGCCGATGGGCGCCAGCTCGAACAGCTGCGCGATGTCTTCGGGATACAGGCGTATGCATCCATGGCTGGAACGCAGACCCACGCCCGCCGGCTTGTTCGTGCCGTGGATCATGTACGTAGGCCAGCCGAGATAGAACGCGTGACGGCCCAGCGGATTGTCCGGCCCCGCCTTCACCACGGCTTCGAGCTTCTCGCCGCGCTCTTTCAGGTGCTCGCGGATGATGGAGGCCGTCGGCCGCCACTCGGGGTCCTTCTTCCGGCGCACGAGCGTGGTACTGCCCTCGGGTGTCTTCCAGCCCACCTTGCCGATGCCGATGGGATAGGTGTGCACCACCTGCTGCTCACCCTTCTTCACCTTGGGGTAATAGAAGAGCCGCATGGCGGCGGCATTGATGACGATGCCCTCGCGCGGCGCGTTCGGCAGGATGAACTGCGAAGGGATGACGATCTCCCTGCCCTCACCCGGCACCCAGGGATCCACGCCCGGGTTGGCGCGCACGATCTCCTCGTAACCCACGTTGAAGCGGCGCGCGATGTCGGTGAGCGTGTCTTCTTTCGACGCCTGGGTCTTCTGCACCACCCCGACGATGTCGGTGGTGGCATCGATGTCGAAGCGATGCGTGGGTACGGGGTCGGGAATCGCCGGTACCACCGGTTCCTTGCTCTCGTTCTTTTTTCCGCCCCAGCTGCCCGGCGCTCCGTCGAGCAGCGAGCATCCGGAGGTGAACGAAACGACCAGCGCCGCCAGCAGCAGCACTTTCTTGGTGGGGAGGGTTCTCATGTCGTCAGTATGACATCGCATCGCAGACTCCGGCTGTCGGCAATCAACTACATGGCCTACAACAATGAAGGCTGATTCGGCTGCTCGTCCCGTTCAGCCGCCCGCGCGGGGAAATGGCGCTCTAACAACGCGCCCACGGCGGCCACGCCGGCGACCGCGCCCTCCGCGAAACGGCGCTGCCGGAAATGAGTTTCCATGAGGCGGCAGGCCGCTTCCCACTCCGCGGGAGTGATGCAGCCAGCGGCGCCACGGTCGGCCACGATTTCCACGTCCCGGTCCGCCATCAATACATAGATGAGTACGCCGTTCGCGAGTTCGCTGTCCCAGACACGCAATTCGCCGAAAACGTCCAGGGCGCGCTCGCGCGGAGAGCGGCGGGCCCACAGGTCCGGCAGTTCCAGCGAGGTTTCGATGGCGAAGCGGATCTCGCCCGAAGTGCGCAGCTCGGCGGACGCGATGGCCGCCTCGATGGCATCGAGCACGGCCGGGCCGAATTTTCGCCGGGTACCGGCTTGCGTGGCGAAAAAGTGTCGGAGCGCGCGCATGACTAACTACCACCGGCCCGAGGCGCCGCCGCCACCACCGCGGCCGCCCAGCCCACCGCCGAAGCCGCCGCCGAAGCCACCGCCACGGCCGCCGAAACCACCTCGACCGATGTCACGGAACACGCGGCCGCCGCCGCGCCCCATGCCGCCGAATCCGAACAGCAGGCCGAGCACGAACAACAACGCGCCCGCGCCCAGCGCTTCAGCGACACGCGAGGTGATCCAATAGACCAGCGCACCGCCGCCGAGACCGATGACACCCGCGGCCGGCGCGCGCCCGATGAGCGGACGCAGGAAACTCATGAGAGCGATGCCGCCGAAGATGAGAAACGGCCAGGGCATGGAAGGCGCGTCGCGTTTCCAGGCCTGGTCGGGCGGCGGCAAAGGCTCGCCATCGATGACCTTGAGCATCTGGTCGAGGCCGGCGTTGACGCCACCGAAGTAGTCGCCCTGCTTGAACAACGGCGCGATGGTGTCGTTGAGGATACGGCTCGACGTGACATCGGTGAGCACGCCTTCCAGCCCGTACTGCACCTCGATGCGCATGGCGCGGTCGTCCTTCGCGACGATGAGGATGGCGCCGTCGTCGACGCCCTTGCGGCCAATCTTCCAGGCTTCCGCGAGCCGCACGCCGAACTGGGCGATGTCCTCGGGCTGCGTCGTAGGGATGATCAGCAACGCGACCTGCGTGCCCTTGCGGACCTGGAATGCGGTGAGCTTTTCATCGAGCGCGGCTTGCTGGCCGGCGGTCAGCGTGCCGGTGAGATCCTGGACCAGCGACTCGAACGGCGGCAGCGGCACCTGCGCCGACGCGATCGGTGCGGCGGCCGCACCGAGCAGCAGCGCCAGCGTGAGCAGCGCGGCTTTCACATGAGTGCTCAGTTGGCGGCCGGTTCAGGCGCTTCCACCGGCGCCTGCTGTTGCGCGGGGGTGGAATTGTCGAATTGCACGTCCGGCGGCCGCGAGATCTGCGCCTCGTTCTCGACCGTGAAATTCGGCTTGGTGTCGAAGTCGAACATGCCGGCGGTGAGATTGGTGGGGAAGGACCTTACCGTGGTGTTGAAGGCCTTCACGGCTTCGATATAACGATTGCGCGCCACGGTGATGCGGTTCTCGGTGCCTTCGAGCTGCACCTGCAGGTCGCGGAAGTTTTCATTCGACTTGAGGTCGGGATAACGCTCCACCACCACCATGAGACTCTTGAGCGCATTCGTCAGCTCGCCCTGCGCGGCCTGGAACCTGGCGAAGGTCTCGGGGTTGTTGAGCATCTCGGGCGTGAGCTGCACCGAGCCCACCTTCGAGCGCGCCTCGGTCACTTCGACCAGGACCCGCTCTTCCTGGGCGGCATAACCCTTCACCGTGGCCACGAGATTCGGAATGAGATCCGCGCGGCGCTGGTATTGGTTCACCACTTCCGACCAAGCGGCTTTCACCGACTCGTCCTGTTCCTGGAGC
This sequence comes from Steroidobacteraceae bacterium, assembly GCA_029266835.1. GTDB lineage: Bacteria > Pseudomonadota > Gammaproteobacteria > Steroidobacterales > Steroidobacteraceae > CADEED01. Next base: position 42,861 of record JAQSWD010000008.1, on the reverse strand, counting down.
TTGTTGTAGCCGCACCCGGACAGACTGGTGCTGGCCGCGACGATGAGTATTCCGGCTAACCACTTTCGCATGGGGGCATTCCTCGGGTTTGCGTTCATTCGTCGGGCGTCACCAGATCTTCACGCGATCCGCCGGCGGACGATACATCTTGTCGCCCGGCTTCACGTCGAAAGCATCGTAGAAGGCGTCGATATTGCTGGTCGGTCCATTCGCACGGAATTCGCTCGGGCTGTGCGGATCGGTCACCAGCCGCTTGAGCAGTTCTTCATCACGGTACTTGCGGCGCCACACCTGCGCCCAGCCCAGGAAGAAGCGCTGTTCGCCCGTGAAGCCATCGATGACCGGCGCTTGCTGGCCGCCCAGTGAAATCTTGTAGGCCTTGAAAGCGATGGCCATGCCGGACAGATCGCCGATGTTCTCGCCCAGCGTGAACTCGCCGTTGAGCGGACGGTTGTCGAGAACGGTATAGCCGGCGAATTGCTTCACCAGCGCATTGGCGCGTTGCTTGAATTTGGCGCCGTCCTCCGCCGACCACCAGTCGCGCAGGTTGCCGTCGCCGTCGTATTGACGACCGGAGTCGTCGAAGCCATGGCTGATCTCGTGGCCGATCACCGAGCCGATGCCGCCGTAGTTCACCGCCGGATCCGCCGTCATGTCGAAGGCCGGCCAACGCAGGATGGCCGCGGGGAACGTGATCTCGTTCGTGGCGGGGCTGTAGTAGGCGTTGACGGTCTGCGGCGTCATCAGCCACTCGCCCTTGTCCACCAGCCCGCCCGTGCGATCGATCAAGCGCTTGTGCTTGAATTCGGCGGCGCGCAGCAGGTTGCCCACCAGGTCGTCGCGCTTGATCGACAGCGCGCTGTAGTCGCGCCATTTGTCCGGGTATCCGATCTTCACCGTGATCTTTCCCAGCTTCTGCCTGGCCTCGGCGCGGGTGGCCGGGCCCATCCAGTCCAGCGAATCGATCGAGGTGTCGAAGGCTTTGAGCAGGTTACCCACCAGTTCGAGCATGCGCGCCTTGGCCTCGGCGCCGAAGTGGGACTCGACGAACATCTTGCCCACCAATTCGCCCATGTTGGCGTCCATGGAATCCACGGCGCGGCGCCAGCGGGGACGTTGCTCGGGTACACCGTTCAATGTCTTCTGGTGGAAATCGAACTGGAGGTCGGCGAACTGTGCCGACAGCGCGGGCGCGTAGTCGTTGAGGAGATGGAATTTGAAGTACACGCGCCAGTCGGACACGGGCACCGTCCGCACCAGCTGGGCGATGCCCTTGATGAAGGGCGGCTGGCTGATGTCGAGCTTCTGCGGCGCAGCGCCCATGCCTTCGAAGAAGGCCATCCAGTCGAAGCCCGGCGCCAGTTTCTGGTACTCGGGCAAGGTCATCGGGTTGTAGGTCTTCACCGGGTCGCGGTTCTGCACCTTGGTCCACTGGTCATTGGCGATGCGCGTCTCGAGCGCAACGATGCGCGTCGCGGCAGACCGTGCGTTGCGCTCACCCGCGCGGGCCAGCAGGTCTTCGACGTACTGGGCGAAAGCCGCGCGGAACTTCGCGTACTTCGCGTCCGGCGACAGGTAGTAGTCGCGGTCGGGCATGGTGAGCCCGTTCTGGAACAGCGAACCGATGTACACCGAGGAATTCTTGCTGTCCGGCGCGGAGAACCAGGCGAATGGCTGCGCCACTCCGATGCGTTGCGAGTAACCGATGTAGTACGCCACGTCGCGCGGCGTCCTGATGGCATCGATCTGCGCGAACTCGGCGGCCAGGGGCGAGATGCCCACGGACTCCACCCGATTGGTATCCATGTAGGCGAGGTAGAAGTCGCCTACCTTCTGCGCATCCGAACCTTCCGGGCGATTCGCCTGCTGCGAAGCCGCGGTGATGAGCTGGTTCACCTCATCCTGCGCGCGGTCGGCGAGGATCATGAAGGCGCCGTAGTTCGAACGATCCGGCGGGATGGCGGTGTTGGCCAGCCACGCCCCGCCGGCGAACCTGTAGAGGTCGTCCTGCGGGCGGACATTGCGATCGAAACCCGTGAGATCGAGGCCGGATTTCAGCGGCGGCGGAGCCACCGGCACAGGGACGGCCTTGGGCACGGGAGCCGCGCAAGCGCCCACCACTGCGGAAAGCGCGGCAGCCAGCGCCGTGACGACGAGACGATTCATCCATCACCCCGGAATAATCCTGATGAGCCGGAGTATAAAAAAAGCCCCAAGCTTTGGGGGCTCGGGGCTTGAGAAGGCGGACTTTCGATGAAGGGAAAGAAGTCCGCTAGGGGATTGGGTGCCTCAGTGCAGTCTTGCAACCTGCAGAATCTTGATGTCCTCGGCGTCGATCTCGAAGTTCGCGGCCAACAGGCGGCGCAGTTCCTTCGAATCGCGGCGTTCGCCGAGCGGATGCGTCAGCTCGATGACGCCGCTCCATTCGCTCGAGGGCGCGGGTTCAGCGCTCGTGACAAAGTGCGTGTAGTAGCGGGCTGCCATGGGTAGACAGCGTAGGCTTGCGCTCACGCGGGAGCCGTGACCCGGAGCACAGAACCCCAGCGGTTAGGGAGACCCTGACTGAGACCCCCATCACAGATGAGTACAGAGAGTTACCAGGTAGTGAGCCGATATCGAAGTCCAGAGAAACCCGGGTCGCAATTCATCACGGCCGCGGGTGCAGCAAGGCTCAAACAAGAGCTGGATGAGTTGTGGAAAGTGGAGCGGCCGCGCGTGACACAGGCCGTTTCCGAAGCCGCCGCCCAGGGCGATCGCTCGGAAAACGCCGAGTACACCTATGGAAAAAAACGCCTGCGCGAAATCGACAGGCGCGTGAGATTCCTGCGCAAGCGTCTCGATGGCATGACGGTGGTGGACAAACCCCCCACCGATCGCGGGCGCGTGTATTTCGGCGCCTGGGTGACGCTCGAAGATGAAGAGGGCAATGAAGTCCGGCACCGCATCGTCGGGCCCGACGAGTTCGACATGCATCCCGGTTACATCAGCATGGATGCGCCGCTGGCCCGGGCGCTGATGCGCAAGGCGCTGGACGAGGACGTGCGGGTGGAACTGCCCGGCGGCCCGAAAACCTGGGTGGTTACCGATATCTCCTATGAATAAGTGATATCCGGGCTTGCCCGCTGACTGCAATGGTTGTAATTTCTGTAATGACAGAAATTACAGGCGGTTCGATATGCAGCTCACCGACACCATGCATCGCTACATCGTCCACTGGGGCGAAATGGGCAGCCGCTGGGGCATGAACCGGTCCGTCGCGCAGATCCACGCCCTGCTCTACCTGGCCGAACAGCCGCTGAATGCCGACGAGATCGGCGAAACGCTGGGCATCGCCCGCTCCAACGTGAGCACCGGACTCAAGGAACTGCTGAGCTGGGAGCTGGTGCAGGTCACGCACCAGCTCGGCGACCGGCGCGACCACTTCAAGGCCCAGCACGACACCTGGGAAGTGATCCGCGTGATCATGGAAGGCCGCAAGCGCCGCGAACTCGACCCCACGCTCGCAGCCCTGCGCGAATGCGCCGCCCAGCTCGACCGCGACAAGGACACGCCGCCGGCGGTGCGCGACCGCATCCTCACCCAGCTCGAGTTCCTGGAAACCATGACGCGCTGGTACGACAGCGTGAAGCGCCTGCCGCGCAAGACGCTGCTCAAGATGATGCGCATGGGTGAACGCATCGCGAAGGTCATTGGAGAGTAGTTCGGCCAGGAGATGAAGACCATGGACGCCCGCGTACTGCCCCGCCCGCTCACGCACGACCCCACGCGGGAAAGCGCATCGGGTGCGCGGCACGGGTTGCGCGCGGTGCTCGGGCAGGAAGCCTGGCTGCGACTGCCGGAAGCGGTGCGTGAACGATTCGCCGACGCCCATGCCGAGGCCACCTACGCCGGCGCATTCGAGATCGTGCGCGCTTCCCGCCTGGGACTCGCCTTCGCGTGGCTGGGCCGCCTGGTGGGCACGCCCGTGGCGCCGCGCGAGGGCGAAAACGTGGAAGCCCGCGTGCGCGTGCGTCCCGACGCTCACGGCGTGGCGTGGCTGCGCGAATACCTGTGGGATGACGGGCGCCGCGACCTCGTGCAGTCCACGAAGGTGGTGACGCCGGACCTGCGCCTCGTCGAAAGACTGCCGGCGCGGCTGTGCATGCCGCTCGACACTTACGTAGAGAACGGCGTGGTGCACTTCGTCAGCAAAGGCTATTACTTTGAATTTTCTTTCGGTGCTGCCGGCCCGGGCCTCAAGGTCTGGCTGCCCAACTTCTTCACGCCCGGCGTCACGCACGTCGAGCACATCGATCTGGGTCATGGCTGGTTCCGCTTCACCATGACCGTCACACACCCGTTGTTCGGCGAGATGTTCTTCCAGACCGGCCGATTCTGCGCCACAGAGGAAACAACATGACCCTCGTGTTTTCGCTCCTGACTTTCCAGACCTTGCTGGGCGCGCTCGACACGTTCTGGAACCACGAATACGTCGAGCGGCTGCCGGCACGCCGCGCGGCGCGCCAGGAACTGGCGCTGCACTCCGTTCGCGAGTTCATTTACTGCTTCCTTTTCCTCGCGCTGGCCTGGCGCGAATGGCATGGCACCTGGGCCTTGCTGATCGCGGGCTTCTTTCTGCTGGAGGTGGTGATCACCGGTTGGGACTTCGTCGTCGAAGACCGCACCCGCCGGCTGGCCCCGTTCGAGAGGTTGCTGCACACCGTGCTCACCTTGATGTTTGGCGTCGTGCTGATGGCGCTCGCGCCCATACTCCTGGATTGGTATCGCGAACCCGCCGCCGTCGTCGCCGCGAATCATGGCGCGTTCTCGGCATTGCTGAGCTTCATGGCGGTGGGCATGGCGACCTGGGGCCTGCGTGATGGATTGGCCGCTTTGCGGCACTTCCGCCCGGCTGAGTGGCTGCGGCATCCCATAGAAGCAGCGGAACGTCCTTCCGGTCGCGCGGTACTCGTCACCGGCGCCACGGGCTTCATCGGCGGCCACGTGGTTCGCATGCTGCGCAAGCGCGGCGATGCGGTCTGGGTATGGACACGCGACGCGGATCGCGCGCTCGCGCGCTTCGGTCCGCACGTGAATGTCGTCAGGGCGCTGGCGGAAATCCCGGCCGATACACGCATGGACGCGGTCGTGAATCTCGCCGGCGCGCCGGTGATCGGCCCGCCCTGGACGAAGAAGCGTCGGCAACTGCTCATCGACAGCCGCGTGAAGACCACGCAGCAGGTGCTCGACTGGTGCGCGACGCGCGCCGAGCCGCGAAGCGGCGTGGTGGCAGCGCCCCCGCGAGTCATGGTCACGGCCAGCGCCATCGGCTTCTACGGCCCCGGTGGCGATGAATGGATGACCGAGTCCACGCTGCCGCAGGAAGTCTTCCAGTCGAAGTTGTGCGTCGAACGTGAAGCGGCCGCGAATGCGGCGGAAGCGGTCGGAATTCGCGTGGTCAATCTGCGCATCGGTCTCGTGCTGGGGCGCGATGGCGGCATCTTTCCGCGGCTGGCCCTGCCGGCGCGCCTCGGCATGGCGGCGACCATTGGCGACGGGCGGCAGTGGATGTCCTGGATCCACATCACCGACATGATCCGCATCATCGAAATGACACTCGAGGAGGCTCGCTGGAGAGGCGCAATCAACGCGGTGGCGCCGGCGCCGGAACGGCAGGGTGAATTCCAGCGGGCGCTGGCTCGCACGATGCGGCGCTGGCACCTGCTGCGGATTCCGGGCGCGGTCTTGAATGTGGCGCTGGGCGAGATGGCTCAACTGCTGGTGAAGGGCCAGCGCGTGGCGCCACGGCGGCTGCTGGATGGCGGCTTCGAATTCCGCCATTACACGCTGGCCAGCGCGCTTCGCGACCTGGTCGCCGACCCGGAAAAGCCCGCGGGCATACGGGGCGTCGACAGCAATTGCGAGGTCTGGTTCAACGGCGAATGCCCGGTGTGTTCCTACGAGATCGGCAGCTACGAGAAACTTGCGAACAAGCGAGACCTGCCGCTGAAGTTCCACGACTCCACGCGTGTCGCGCGCCCGCTCGCCGCCTACGGCCTGCGGCGCGAACACATGGAACGCCGACTCTATCTGCTCGATGAGCAGGGCCGCATGCTCAGCGGCTTCAGCGCGGTGCTCGCACTCTGGGCGCGCATGCCCGGCTACCGCTGGCTGGGACGCGTATGCGCGCTGCCGCCAGTGCGGGCGCTCTGCGAAACACTTTACGACCACATCGTCGCCCCAGGACTCGCGTATTGGGCGCGCGTCCGCCAGGAAGGAGCCCGCACATGAACGAAACCACCGCCGTCGTCACCGTCGTTGCCATCTCGCTGGCATTGAGCAGCATCACGGTGTACGCGATACACGCGCCACTGCGGCGCCTGCTGGAATCCATCTGCCCGCTGGGCACCACTGCCGAATTCTGGACGCGAGCAGCCATCGTGATCTGCTACCTGTTTCCACTCTGGGTGGTACTGGTGTTCGGGCTGCCGAACCTGGAATACGTCGCGCGGGTGTCCGGGGGCGAGATTGCGCGTCGCGCGCTGGCCGCCACTTCTTTCGCGCTGGTCGCCATCGTGATCGCCACGGGCCTGCGCCTCAACGCGGCGCGGCCCGCGGCGACCTGACCCGCGCCAATTAGGAAAAAAAAAGGCCGCCGGGCGCAACTGCCGGCGGCCTTCGCTTTTCAGCCTCTCAAACGCGGACGTTCTTGAACTGCCAGGGATCCGTCTTGTCGAGATCCTCCGGGAACAGCCGTTCGCGATCGTGCAGCGGCGTCCAGTCCGTGTAAGCGCCGGTAACCGTGCCGAGATACGGCATGGCGATTTCGAGATTGCGCCGGAAGTCGATCTCGTCGGGTTCCACGAGGCCCGCGTTCGGGTTCTCCATGGCCCAGATCATTCCGGACAGGCACGACACCGTGACCTGCAGGCTGGTGGCATTGTTGTGCGGACAGAGCTTGCGCGCCTCGTCGATGGACAGCTGCGAGCCGAACCAGTAGGCGTTCCTCTTGTGGCCGGCGAGCAGCACACCCAGCTCGTCGATGCCCGAGATGATCTCGTGCATGAGGATGCGCTGGCGATCCTGCAGATGCCAGTTGCGTCCCGCGAACTCGTGCACCGACACCACCGCGGAGTCGCTGGGGTGGTAGGCGTAATGGCAGGTGGGCCGGTACACCACTTCCGAACTCTGGCGCACCGACAGGTAGTCGGAAATGGAAATGGCTTCGCCATGCGTGATCAGGAAACCGTGGAAGTGCCCTGCCTTGGGCGTCCAGGTGCGCACGCGCGTCGCCGCGCCGGGCTGCATCAGGTAAATGGCCGCGCCGCCGCCGAAGTCGAAGCGCTTGCCATCACGCGGGAAATTCTTTTCGTGCGTGCCCCAGCCGAGTTCGGCGGGTTGCTGCCCTTCGCTGACGAAACCGTCCACCGACCAGGTGTTGACGAACTCGTTCACTTCCTTGGGCTTGCCGGCGAGCTGCGTATCGCGCTCGGCGATGTGGATGACCTTGATGCCGAGCTTGCGTGCGAGCTGGCCCCAGTCGTCGCGAACTTTGGGAGAGCCGGCATCCACGCCGGTGTCATTGGCGATGTTCAACAGCGCCTGTTTGACGAAGTGCGAGACCAGGCCCGGGTTCGCGCCATGCGTGATCACCGCCGTGGGCGCGCGCGCATTGTTGGCGCGCAGCGCCAGCGCCTCTTCACGCAACGCGTAGTTGGTGCGCCTGGCGTGCGGGATGGTGACGTCGGTGTAGCCGCCCGGCCATGGTTCGATGCAGGTGTCGAGATACATCGCGCCCTTGGACCAGCAGAACTTGATCAGCGCGATGGAGGAAACATCCACCGACACGTTGAGCACGAAATCACCACGGCCGATGTACTTGTCGAGCTCGCGCGAGAAGTTGTCGCGGGTGAGCGTGATCTTGACCACCTTGATGCCGTATTCCTCGGCCACCTGTTTGCCGCGGTCGTCCGACGTGATGATGGTGATGCGCTCTCTGGCCACGCCAACGTGGCGCAGGACCAGCGGCAGCGTGCCCTGACCGATGCTGCCGAAGCCGATGAAAACGATGCGTCCCGGAAATTCCGTGTGAATCTTGCTTACAGACATGATTGACCCCGTACAAATCAACGCGAGAGGGTATCAACCATCATCCGGTCATGCCACCCGACGCGGATGAAAGACACGACACGGTGTCAGCCGTTCAGGAGCGCCAATGCGGCGGATACGTACGCGCGTAACCCGGCAATGCTTCGACGCGTTCGAGCCATCGGCCCAGCGCGGGATAATTCGCTTCCACGGGCAGGAAACGCGAAGAGAGCTCGCGGGCTTCCGGAAGCGCGAGCGCGCGCAGCAACAGCATGATTCCCGGGTAAATCATGTAATCGGCCGCGCCAGGTTTCTCGCCGACGATCCACGGGCCCTTCGACAGGCGGCCCTCGATAGTGCGCGCTTCGCCGGCGATCATGTGCATGGCGTAGGTGCTTTCGTCCGAATGCGGATCGCCATTGCCGTACAGCAACGCGCGCACGATGCGCATCACGTAAGGCTCGATGTAGGCCTGGTATTCGCAGCAGACCCGCATGATGACCGCCCCTTCCTCGGGTGTGTCACCGAACAACGGCTTTTCCGGATACTTGCGATCGAGGTAGTAGAGAACCGCCAGCGACTCGAACACCACGTAGTCGCCATCCTTGAGCGTGGGCACGCGCCCACGCGGATTCAGCGCGAGCATGTGCGGCGCCTTGTGCTCCTGCATGGGCAGGGACAACAAGTGACTCTCGTATGGCAACCCCTTGTGCTCGAGCGCGAGCAATACGCGCCACGAGTAAGGACTGCCGCTTCCCCAGTAAACATCGATCGTCATCGTTGCCCTTGATTGTAAAATGCGTCATGGAGCATTTCACCACCTTGATCGACACCGCAAGTCTCGCGCGGAATATCGAACGCGGCGATCTCGTGTTGTTCGACTGCCGTTTCGAACTCGCCAACACCAGCTGGGGCGAACGCGAATACGCCGCCGCGCACATTCCCGGTGCGCAATACCTGCACCTGGATCGCGATCTTTCCGGGCCCATCACCGCGCAAAGCGGCCGCCATCCGCTGCCCGATCCAGGGGAATTCGCGCGACGGCTGGGGGCGCGCGGTGTCGGCGCGGATGGTCATGGCCCGTGTCAGGTAGTTGCCTACGATCAGGGCAATGGCGCGTATGCCTCTCGGCTCTGGTGGCTGGCGCGCTGGATAGGGTTGCGCCACGTCGCGGTGCTCGATGGTGGCATTGCCGCCTGGCGCCAGGCCGGACTGCCGTTGACGCAGGCCGAACCGCGAATCACTCCCGGCGAACTCCCGGCGAAGGTGGACGAGAATGCGTGGCTCACCAGCGAAGCCGTCGACGCGCTGCGTCTCGAACCCGGCAATCTGCTGGTAGACGCGCGCGGCGCCGAGCGATTTGCCGGCCGCAACGAAACCATCGATCCCGTCGCGGGACACGTGCCGGGCGCGCGCAATCATCCTTTCACCGCGAACCTCGGCGTCGATGGCAGGTTCCTGCCCGCCACCGAACTGCGTCAGCGTTGGCAAACCATTCTCGGCTCGCTGCCGGCGAGTTCGGTGATCGCGATGTGCGGCTCGGGCGTCACCGCCTGTCACAACCTGCTGGCGCTCGAACACGCCGGGCTCACCGGCGCGCGTTTGTACGCCGGCTCGTGGAGCGAATGGATCCGCGATCCTTCACGCGCAACGGCAATCGGCGCTTACTGACGGACGATGCCGGCTTCGGCGGCGTTTTCCGAAGTGGCGCGCAGCGCCTGGAATGGTATCGTGCGCGCCATCGTGGCAGCCGATCCCAAAGACACCATTACCGGCACGGAAGCACCGCGCCGGCCCATCCCCTGGTCGGTGGACGATTCCGCCGAGCTCTACCAGGTCAACGCCTGGGGCAAGGGTTACTTCTGCGTGAACCCGGCGGGCCACCTGGTGGTTCGGCCGGGCATGGACTCGGCGCGCGAGATCGACCTGTTCGAAGTGGTGCAGGGTCTGAAGGAGCGCGAGCTCACCACGCCCGTGGTGGTGCGTTTCTCCGACATCCTCGCGCACCGTCTCAAACACCTGCATGACGCGTTCGCGCTGGCCATCGCCGAGAACGAATACCAGAACAAGTACACCGCGGTTTTCCCGATCAAGGTGAATCAGCAGCGCCTGGTGGTCGAAGAGGTGTACCGGTACGGCAAACCTTTCGGCTTCGGCCTGGAAGTGGGCAGCAAGCCCGAACTGCTGTCGGTGATGCCGATGACGGCGGACTCGCCCGAGCGGCTCATCGTCTGCAACGGCTTCAAGGACGACAGCTACCTCGAGGCCGTGATCATCGCGACCAAGATGGGGCGCACCATCATCCCGGTGGTCGAGAATTTCAGCGAGCTCCCGGCCATCCTGCGCATCGCCGAGAAGTACAACGTGCGGCCGAAAATCGGCGTGCGCGTGAAGCTGGCCAGCGAAGGCTCCGGCAAGTGGCGCGAGAGCGCCGGCGACAAGTCCAAGTTCGGCCTGTTCATCACGGAAATCCTCGAGGCCGTGGAAATCCTGCGCGCCAAGGACATGCTCGACTGCCTGCAACTGGTGCATTGCCACCCGGGCAGTCAGCTGCAGGACATCCGGCGCGTGAAGGACGCCATCAACGAGCTGGCGCATGTCTACGCCGAGCTCAAATTGTTAGGCGCCGGCCTGCAGTACATCGACGTGGGCGGCGGCCTGGGCGTCGACTATGACGGCAGCGGCACCAATTTCTCCTCGTCGATGAACTACACGCTGAACGAGTACGCCAACGACGTGGTGTACCGCATCGCCAACGTGTGCAACACGCGCAAGATCGCGCACCCTATGATCGTCAGCGAGTCGGGGCGCGCGATTGCCGCCCACCACAGCGTGCTCATCTTCAACACGCTGGGCAGCCAGGCGCTCGACCAGTTCCGCGTCACGGGCAAGGAAGACCAGGAAAACCCGGCGCTGCCGCAGCCGGTGCGCGACCTCGTCGATGCCTTTCGTTCGGTGACCGAGCGGCGCGTGGTCGAGTGTTATCACGATGCCCAGACGGCGCGCGACCAGGTGCTGCAGATGTTCAACCTGGGCCTGTTGACGCTGGCGCAGCGCGGCCTCGCGGAACGCCTGTACTGGGCCACCTGCGCGAAGGTGCGCGACCTCACGCGCAAGCTCGACGAGGTTCCGGAGGAGCTCGAGGAACTCGAGTCCATCCTTTCCGACATCTACTTCTGCAACTTCTCGGTGTTCCAGTCACTGCCCGACAGTTGGGCCATCGACCAGCTGTTTCCCATCATGCCCATCCACCGGCTCGGCGAACGTCCGACCCGCAAGGGCGTGCTCGCGGACATCACCTGCGATTCGGACGGGAAGATAGACCGCTTCGTCAGCCAGCGCGACGTCAAGAAGACGCTGGAGCTGCACGCCATCACCGCCCAGGACGAGTACTACCTGGCCGCCTTCCTCGTGGGCGCGTACCAGGAAACGCTCGGCGACCTGCACAACCTGTTCGGCGACACGCACGTGGTGCACGTGCGTTTCCACGACGACGGCGGCTGGTGGATCGAGGAAGTGGTGAAGGGCGACACAGCCAACAAGGTGCTGGAGTACATGGAGTACGACGTGGCGGAGCTGCATCCGGCGCTGGCCCGCGATTGCGAACGCGCGGTGCGCGAGGGGCGCATGACGGTGGCCGAGTCCCAGGGCATCAAGCGCTTCTACGAAGGCGAGCTGAACGGCTACGCCTATCTAGAGTAGTGCGACTTATTGCTCGCTTGCCCCGCAAGTGAGCGCTAACAACCGCGGCGCACCAGGCGCGTAACTGGCTGAAAATCCCTGAAATTGTTGCTGCAAGCCGTGTTCTGCCGCAGTGCGCTCGGCCCGTTGTTTACAGCTTCTCAAATCGAGGAGTAGCATCTTCGGCGTTCGATGTTTCCGATGGGGCACGAACGACGGTGCAGGCCGCTGGTCCGCAAGAGCTACGCATTGAATCGAAAACCATTCGTGTGCCTTGAAGCCTTGACCTGTTTTCAATAGACCGCGGTCATGCAGGGGCCGCGTCCCTGCCGCTGTCCGCTTTTTGAGCGAGAAGTCTGGGATGACGACTATCTACGTGGGCAATCTGCCCTTCTCCGCGACCGAGCAAGACATCAAGGTGCTTTTCGAGCGCCATGGCAAGGTCGATTCCGTAAAGCTCATCAACGACCGCGAAACGGGCAAGCCCCGTGGGTTTGGTTTCGTGGAGATGGGGTCCGGCGAAGCACAGGCCGCGATCCAGGGTCTCAACGGCTATCAAATGAACGGCCGTCCATTGCGAGTCAATGAAGCCCAGGAACGTCCACCGCGCCCGCGCCAGGGCGGTGGTGGTCCGTTCCGCCGCTGAACCTTCACAGCGTCTGCAACCTTCGAACCCCGCACACGCGGGGTTTTTTCGCGAGACCCAGGGATTTCGCGCGGCGTTCGCTTGGTCGCAATCCTGTGCAGGGTTTCAGGCCCGAGCCTTTTTTCAGCAAATGGGGAGTGACCCCGTTTTCACCACATCTGTTTGAGGCGGGACGCGACGTCGATGGTGCCGGAGTCGGCTGCCGCGGATTCGATCTTCACTTCGGTGCTGGTGCCCTGGAAGGTCTGCTCGTCGAAGCACTTCATGACCTTCTCGGTCAGGAAACGGCTGCGGCCACCGTACACGTGGCCATCCGAAGTCTTGGGCTGGCTGGTGATCTGGAAGCGTAACGGCACCACGCAGGTGAGTTCGTTGCGCGCGCGGGTCATGGCCACATACAAAAGGCGGCGCTCTTCTTCGATGAGCTCGGCCTTGCCGGTGGCGAATTCGTTCGGGAAGCTGCCGTCGACCACATTGAGGATGTAGACGTGGTCCCACTCCATGCCCTTGGCGGAATGCACCGTGGAGAGCACGAGGAAATCCTCGTCGTGATTCGCCGGGCCCGCCTGGTCGCTGGTGGCGTTCGGCGGGTCGAGCGTGAGTTCGGTGACGAAACGTTCGCGCGACGGGTACTGCGATGACAGCAGCTCGATCTGGTCCAGGTCGCCGATTCGCATGTGCACATGCTCGTACATGCGTTCCATGTGCGGCTTGTACCACTCGCGGATCAGCCCGATCTGGCCGACCCACTGACGGTCGGGCTCGCCCAGCGCCTTGAACAGGTCGACGAATTTCTTCCACGCGATGCGCGCGTCATTCGGTGGCTCGTAGGCGTCGAAAGCCGTGAACGCGTGATCGTTGGCGACGAAGTGGTCCAGCGCCTTCTTCGCATTCGCGGGGCCCATGCCCGGCATGAACTGCAGGACGCGGAAAGCCGCGAGCTGATTGCGCGGGTTGTCGGCCCAGCGCAGCACGGCGAGCAGGTCCTTGACGTGCGCGGCCTCGAGGAACTTGAGGCCACCGTACTTCACGAAAGGAATTTTGCGCTTGGTGAGTTCGACTTCCAGCACGTCGCTGTGCGCGCCGGTGCGGAACAGCACCGCCTGGCGACGCAGCGCCACGCCGGCCTCGCGCGCGGCCAGCACCCGCGTGCAGATGAGTTCGGCCTGCGTGGGCAGGTCTTCCACCGTCACCATCTTGGGACGCGGCCCCTGGCCGCGCATGGACAACAGGTGCTTGCGGTACTGCCGGGGCGCATCCGCCATGAGCGCGTTGGCTGCATCCAGGACGCTCTGGCTCGAACGGAAGTTCTGCGCCAGCGTCACCACTTCGGCCTTGGGGCGGAAGCGATCGGGGAAGCCCAGGATGTTCTCCACGGCGGCGGCGCGGAACGAGTAGATGGCCTGGGCGTCGTCACCCACCACCGTCACGCCCTGCCCGTCCGGCTTCAGCGCCATGAGGATGTCGCCCTGGAGCTTGTTGGTGTCCTGGTACTCGTCGACCAGCACGTGATCGAAGTGCGCACCCACGGACTTGGCGATGCGTTCTTCGCCCATCATCGCGTGCCAGTACAGCAGCAGGTCGTCGAGATCGAGCACACGGTATTGTGACTTGCGCTCGACATAGCCCCGCAGCAGCTTGCCGATGTCTTCCTCGAAGTGCGCACACCAGGAGTACTGGCTTTCCAGCGTCTCCTTGAGCGACTTCTGCGTGTTGACCCGGTACGAGTAGATGCCCAGGCAGGTGTCCTTGCGCGGGAAGCGCTGGCCCTTGCCCGAAAAACCCATCTCGGTGCGGACGGTGTCGAGCAGATCGGCGGCGTCGCCGCGATCGATCACGGTGAATGCGGGATCCAGTCCCACGTGCTTGGCGTAGTGCCGCAGCAGGCGGTTACCAATGGAATGGAAGGTGCCTGTCCAGATGAGCCGCTGCGACAGCGCGCTGGCCTTGCCGCCCAGCTTGTCGTCGAAGGCATCGCGCATGATTTCATTCGCGCGCCGCTTCATCTCGATGGCGGCGCGGCGCGTGAAAGTGAGCATCAGGATGCGCGCCGGATCGACGCCGCTCATGGCCAGGTGCGCCACGCGATGCGCCAGCGTGTTGGTCTTGCCCGTGCCCGCGCCCGCGACGATCAGCAGCGGACCCGAACGGAAACCCTTCCCGCCGGGAAGTGCTTCGCCGTAGGTCACCGCCCGCCGCTGCGGAGCGTTGAGACTGCCTAGTTGTTGGGCGGAAGGCGTGGACATGGATGAAACAATATACGAAAGGTCAACGGGGGCTGACTCACGCTCCCGAATGACCCGTGACACGTGTCACGCCCCTATCCTTCGGGAATGTGACGCCTTTTTGATCTGGATGGCACCGAAAACCGGCGTGGCGTCAGTTGGCTGGATTATGTGCGCGACGGCCACGTCCGTACAGGCCGGTACACTGGCGCGATGCTGATCGACAGAAAAGAAATCTTCTCGGGCCGGGTCATCAAGGTGAGCGTGGACGAGGTGCAGCTGCCAACGGGCTTGCGCATCCCGCTCGAAATCGTGCGGCACCCGGGCGGGGCGGCCGTAGTGGCCCTCGATGACCAGGACCGCGTCTGCCTGCTTCGGCAGTTCCGGCACGCCGCGGGTGGCTTCATCCACGAACTGCCGGCCGGGAAACTCGAGCCGGACGAGCCTCCCGAGGCTACCGCGCGGCGCGAGCTCATCGAGGAAGCCTCGGTATCAGCCACGCATTGGGAGTCTCTGGGGGCTTACCTGAGTTCTCCAGGGTGCTTCACTGAGGTGATCCACCTCTACCTGGCAACCGGGATACAAAAGGCCACGGGCACGCCCGAGGCCGACGAAGTTTTCCAGGTGGAATGGTGGCCCTTGCACGAGGCCGTGGAGAAAGCGCTCAACGGCGAGTTCACCGATGCGAAAACCATCATCGGCATTTTGCGTGCCGCTTCACGAAAAAAAATTGCGTGAAGCGGCTCACAACGCGTACCAGCGCCCCCGCAGAATGGTGCCTATGTCAAACCTCAGGAATCGCGTCTAAGTCATACTTGCGCCGTGACTGACAATACAAAAGACAAGACCTTGTCGCCGGCCGCCAACAGGCGTCGTGCGTCTCAGATCGTTCACGACGAGCGTGGTAATGCGCGAGTCGAATGGATCGATGTGGGTTTCGCCGGGGAGCCGCTGGAACGCGCGCCGTTGACCATCGAAGCCACGCCGGCGCGCGGCGAGAATGCCAGGCTGACCGTGGAGCGCGTGCGCTCGGGCGGCTTCGATCCGTACGCGAGGGTTGGCGGCGCTCATGTTCAGGATGCGAAGAAGCCCGTCGGCGGCAAGCGCGACCTGCGCAAGCTGGGCGAGTGGATCAAGATGAAGCGCGATCTGGAAGCCCGCAAGGCCCAGGACGATCACGACGTGGATTGATTCGCCGTCAGGCGAATCTTTCGATGTGCGCGCGCTTGCGCGCGCCGCCCCAACGATAGAACCGGCGCAGCTCCGTCAGCGCCTCGCGCATGGCGCCAAGCCGCCTGCGTTCCAGTAGCGCCGCCATGCGCGAGCAGAACCTTGCGGCGTAGCGCGAAGCCATGCAGTAAAGACCCTCGCGTCCGGCCGCCGCCACCGGGTCGATGCGCGTGCGCTCGAACAAAACACGGTGCAATTCGCGGGGAAATCTCCCGCCGTTCTGCGCGCTGAGCAGCCATGCGCCGAGCACGTACTTGTCGACTTCGGCCTGCAGCTCCAGCTCGAGCAGCGTCACCGGCTTGTCGAAGCCGGTGTTCCAGGCCACGTAAACGAAATGGCTCACGCCCTCCGCGGCCGTCAGGTAGTCGGCCAGATTTTCATGCGTCAGCGCCGCCAGGGGGTCCTGGCCGGCGAGACGACTCAGCACCTTCTGGTCGATATAAAGCGACATCGCGAGCGTGTCGCCCTCCTCGGCCAGCAGCAGCTGCTCGTCGCAGTGGCGCGCGGACGAAATCGCGGCAAGGTGCTCGCGGTCGGTGAGCAGGAACTCGCGAACATCCGGCGTGGCCGGCAGATCGTAGATTTCCGCCAGTGCTTCCTGCAGCGAGGTGAGCATGGCGAGGCTCATCGTCGCGCTCGCCTCAGTGGGAGCCGACGCTGCGCGCCGCGGGTGCGGGCTCGATGCCGAGTTTGCGCAGGATGCGCCGCGAACGCTCGCTGCCGGTTCTCACCCACAATTCGTACAGGCGCAGACGATCCTGCGCGGAGTGCTGGTAGGCGGTCTCGCTGATCTCGTTCAGCGCATCCACCATGGGCTGGAACTTGATGGCCAGCTCCGCGAACACCTGGCGTAACGTGCGACCCCGGCTGGCAGGAACCGTTTCCGCCAGCGCGCCGTAGGCGCGGCCGCCCATGGCCACGTGATAGTCGATGTCGACGAGCTTTTGGGCGAAGCCGGCGGAGAAGAACCCGGCGATGAACAGCGATACATCACCCAGTCGCTGCAACCCGCGGCAACGCGCCTCGGGTGTCGGCGCTTCGAGCGCTTCGCCCAGCATCACCACCAGGGGTTTCATGCGGCCGGGGGACTGGTCGTTACGCTCGTACAGCGCATCCGCGTCGGAAAAAAGCGTGAGGAGATTGACCACGTAGTGTTCGGTCTCGCCTTCGACCGCCACGTGTTGATGCGACAGCGCGTCACGCAGCGCGTCCTTGAAGAACTCTTTCAGATTCGCAACCGGCTGGATGGCCATGATCACACCCCGCTCGACAGTTACCCTCTATAACGGCATCTACATGATTAATTGAGCGCGCTCGCGGCCCGAGGTTCCGTGACGCAGCATTCGTTTTTTAGCGCATCACGCGTTCCGGCGCTGGCAGCCAGCGCGGCACACTGCTAACTACGCGCACGCCGCGGGTGCGTGCGTCACGTTTCCGCGAGCAGTGCCTCGAGTTCGCCGATGTGAACCACGCTGGCGTCGGCAGCCGACAGCAAATCGGGCCACGCGGAACCCCGGCGATTCACCCAGACTGTGTGCATGCCCGCGGCGCGCGGACCCAGGACGTCCGCGTGCGGTTCATCGCCTACGAAAAGTATCTCCGCAGGCTCGAGTGTCAGCGCTTCCGCCACCGCCTCGTAGGCGCGCGGATCCGGCTTGGCGCAACCCAACAAGCCCGCGTTCAGGCTCACTTCGAAGTGATGCGCGAGGCCGATGCGCGCCAGGTCGGCGTTGCCGTTGCTGAGCGTGGCCAGGCGGAACCGCGCCTTGAGACGCTCCAGCGCCGGCAACGTTTCGGCGTACGGCGTCACCTGGTTGCGCGCGGCATGCCAGGCGTCGAAAGCTGCGTGGGCGATGGACGCGCATGATTCGGGCTCGTAGCCCGCCGCCGCCGCCGCGCGGGCCAGCGTCTCGCGCCGCAGGTAGGTGAAGTCATGAGCCTGGTGCGGCTCGTCGCGCGAAAGGGCGGCTCGCATCGCCAGCATTTCCGCGGCCGGAAAACGCTCGGGTATGCGCGGGTACCGGTCGCGCAGCCAATCAGCGAGAATGGCTTCCGCGCGCTGAAGCACAGGCTCGATTTCCCAGAGCGTGTTGTCGAGGTCGAAACAGATTGCGCGCACCGCGCCGAATGCCATGCGGCGCATTTTACCGCGCCATCGAGAGGTCGTGATGAGTCCACTGCTGCTTACCATCGGCAACAAGAATTATTCTTCGTGGTCGCTGCGGCCGTGGATTCTGCTCAAGCACCTCGGCCTGCAATTCGAGGAACGGCTGATTCCCCTCGACACCGCGGAGTTCGCACGCGACATCGCCACCATCAGTCCGACGCGTCGTGTGCCGGTACTCCAGCACGACGGCCTCCTGGTCTGGGATTCGCTGGCCATCTGCGAATACGCCTGTGAGCTGGCCGGCCGCGGCTGGCCCGCGGCGCGCGACGCACGCGCCGTGGCGCGCGCCGTTTGCGCCGAGATGCACGCCGGCTTCAGCATCCTGCGCTCACAATGGCCCATGAATGCGCGCGCGCTGGGCCGGCGGACCACCGCGAACCCCGAGCGCGCGGCAGACATCGCGCGCGTCGAAGATATCTGGGCCGACAGTCGCCGGCGCTTCGGCGGCGACGGGCCGTGGTTGTTTGGCGAGTACAGCGTTGCCGACGCAATGTACGCGCCCGTGGTGCTGCGTCTGCGCACCTATGGCGCGCACCTGCGCGCAGAGTCGGTGGAGTACGTCGCCACCGTGCTGGCCGATGCGCACATGCGCGAGTGGCTGGCGGCCGCCGAGGCGGAAAGCTGGAGCATCGACGCATCCGAGATTGGTCGCTGAAGCATGAATGGCGAGGAGAAGAGCATGAAGAACTGGTTGATCGTCGCGGCAGCCTGCGGTTGCGCGTTTCCCGTACTAGGCGCCGACCAACCGGCCGGTAACCCGCAAGCGTTCACGCCCACGGATCTGAATGCGCTGGCGCGCATCAGCGATCCGCAGGTGTCACCGGATGGGCGCTACGTGGTGTACGTGCGGCGCGAGACGGATTTCGACGCCAACCGCGGACGCAACGATCTTTGGCTGGTGGACCTGCAGAACATCGACGCCAGACCGCGCCGGCTCACGCAGCATTCCTCGAGCGACATGCATCCGCGTTGGTCGGTGGATGGCGGCAGCATCTACTTCCTTTCATCGCGCACCGGCGCGACCCAGGTGTGGCGGCTGCCGTTCAACGGCGGCGAAGCCGTGCAGATCACCGACTACTCGCTGGATGTGGGCACCTTCAAGTTCTCGAACGACGGCCAGCGCATGGCGCTATCCATGGAAGTGTTCCCGGATTGCGAGGACCTCAAGTGCACGCGCGAGCGCCTCGATGCGGCCGCGAAGAACAAAGTATCGGCGCGCAGTTTCGACCGCCTGCTGTTCCGGCACTGGGATACCTGGAAAACCGGTGCGCGCAACAACCTGTTCGTGGCGCCCGTGAATCCGGACGGACGCGCGGGCGCGCCGGTGAACGTCTCGCGCGCGCTCGATGCCGACGTGCCCTCCAAGCCCTTTGGCGGCTCCGACGAATTCACGTTCACTCCCGACGGCGTTCGCATCGTGTTCAGCGCACGGGTCGCGGGTCGTGGCGAAGCATGGTCGACGAATTTCGACCTCTACGAGGTTTCGTCTTTTGGCGGCGCGGCGCCCAGGAACCTCACGCCTGACAACCCGGCCTGGGATACACAACCCGTGTTCCTCAGGAATGGCGACCTCGCCTGGCTGGCCATGGAGCACCCGGGCTTCGAAGCCGATCGCTTCCGCATCAAGATTCGCCGCGGCTCGACGGTGCGCGAAGTGGCGCCGCAGTGGGACCGCTCCGTGGGACACCTGGCCGTGACACGCGACGGTCGCGCCTTGCTGGCCACCGCCAACGATCTCGGCCAGACGCCGTTGTTCGAGGTGGACCCCGCATCCGGCCGTGTCACGCGCATCTCCGGCGCGGGCTACGTCGCCGACTACTCGCCGGCCGTGCGCGGCACGGTGGCCGTCTGGCACGACCTCGCCACGCCGCCCGATCTCTATCTACTCGGCCGCGGCGAAGCGCGACGGCTCACGCAGTCCAATGAGTCGCTGCTGGCCGCCCGCAAGCTGGGCAGTTTCGAGCAGTTCAGCTTCAAGGGCTGGAACGACGAAACGGTGTACGGCTACCTGGTCAACCCGCCGGACCTGAGCAAGGACAAGAAGTACCCGGTGGCGTTCATCGTGCACGGCGGCCCGCAGGTGAGCTTCGGCAACCACTGGAACTGGCGCTGGAATCCGCAGGCATTCGCGGCGCGTGGTTACGCGGTGGTGTTCATCGATTTCCACGGGTCACCGGGTTACGGGCAGGCGTTCACCGACTCCATCAGCCAGCACTGGGGCGACCGGCCGTTCGAGGATTTGCAAAAAGGCCTGGCCGCCGCCGCGGTCAAGTTTCCGTGGCTCGATACTTCGCGCGCCTGCTCGCTGGGCGCGTCGTACGGCGGCTTCATGCAGAACTGGATAGCCGGCAACTGGCCGGACGGCTTCAAGTGCATCGTCAACCACGCCGGCATCTTCGACACGCGCTCGATGTATTACACCACCGAGGAGCTGTGGTTCACCGAGTGGGAGAACGGCGGCCCGTATTTCAAGACGCCCGAGATCCACGAGCGCTTCAACCCGGCGAACCACGTGACCCGATGGAAGACGCCCATGCTGGTATTGCACGGCGAGAAGGATTTCCGCGTGCCCTACGCGCAGGGCATCGCGACTTTCACGGCGCTGCAGCGCCTGGGCATCGAGAGCCGGTTCGTGGAATTCCCCGACGAGAACCACTGGATCCTGAAGCCAGCCAACAGCGTGTACTGGTACTCGACCGTGCTCGACTGGCTGGACGCGCACACCCGGCAGTGAGGCGCGGATGGCGCGTCACTGGCGCCGGAATGTCTCCGGCGCGGACCCGCCGCAGGAGTAGCTCACCGAGTTGGCATCGGCGGCGGGCTGGATGTCGCAGGTGCCGGCGGGACGAACGTCCTTCGGCAACAATGCCGTGAAGAGTTCGGGCTGTTCGCGCAGGTTGCGCCACTGGCCTTCCTGCGTGAACGTCAACGCGCGCTGCACGATTTTCTTGCCGTCGGCGGCCACTGCGACGTTCAGCAGGCGGCCGAAGACGCCGTTGGCATCGCGCAGTTCCACATAGACCGCTTCGTCGGTGACCATGCGCGCGCGCACGGGAACGATGGTGAGCTCCGCACCTCGGTCGTTGGTCCACGTGCCCGCCGTCGCCTGCTTGAACTGCTCGATGGCGGCGCGATTCTTCACGTCCTTGGTGACGCAGCCGGCGAGCGACGCGGCCAGTAGAGACACGGCCAGTGCGCAGTTCCTTTGCAGTGGTTTGTTCATCGACGCGACCTCATCCGTAATAGGCGCGCCACTCTGCCTGATACCCCGCGCCCAGCGCGAGGAGTTTTTCGAGCAGCTCGGAGTAGCTCACGCCGTTGGCCTTCGCGGACTGCGCGAAGTCTTCCTCGGCAGCCAGGTTGGGATTGGGATTCGCTTCGATGACGTAGATCTGGCCGTCCGCATTCATGCGGTAGTCGATGCGCGCGCAACCCGAGAGTCCCAGCGTGCGATAGACGCGGCGCGACAGCTTGTCGAGGCGCGCGACCACGGCCGGCGGCAGGTCCTTGGCCTCGTGCGTGTCGATGCCGTGTTTCTTCTGGTATTTCTTGTCCCACTTCACGCGGCGCGTGGCGATGCCCGCCGAGGTTTCGGACAACGAACCGAATTTCATTTCCCAGACCGGCAGCCGCGTGAGGCGGTCATTGCCCATGACGCCGACATAAAGCTCACGTCCCTCGATGTATTCCTCGACGAGCGCGTCGGTCTGCACCTGGCCGTGCACGAATTCGATGCGCTGCTTGAGCTGCGCCTTGTCCGTGACGATGGACGCCTGCGAGATGCCCAGGGAGGCATCCTCGGTGGTGGACTTCACGAACAGCGGATACTTGATCTTGCGGGGCAGTCGCAACTTGATGCCGCGGCGGAACACCGCGAACTGGGGCGACGGAATGCGGTGATACGACAGCAACTGCTTGCACAAGGGCTTGTCGCGCGACAGCAGCAGCCCGCGCGGGTTACACCCCGTGTAAGGCTGTCGCAGCAATTCGAGGAAAGCGACGACATGCTGGTCGTAGGTGACGATGCCGTCGAATTCTTCCAGCAGGTTGAAGACGATCTCGGGCTTCCACTCGGTGATGACCGAACGCAGTTCTTCGAGTGAATCGGAGATGCCGAGGCAACGGACTTCGTGACCGGCTTTTTTCAGCGTCGAGACTACGTCGTACTCGGTACGCCATTCTTCGATTTCTTTGTCGCTGTGACCGTCGAGGTTATCGGGCGGGACCAGCGTTGAGTGCATCACGACCAGCGTGCGCAGACGCTTCATAACGCAAGTGTCGGACTTTCACCCTGCGCATACAAGCGCGTTAGGTAGGCGACCATCCACTTGGAGTGCCGCAGGGCGTCGCGACGGCTGCCGCGCACCCACAGCCTGAGCTTCTCGGCACGCTCGACCACGATGCGGAGGATCTGTTCGACGCCGTAGCGCTCGACACCCAGCTCGCGCATGGTGCTGGCCACGAGATGCGTCTCATGGGCCCGCAGGAAGGTGCTGGCGCGGCGCGCATTCACGCGCAGTTTCTCCGCGGAGAACATGCGCTCGAGCAGGTGATCGGTGACCGTGCGACGATAGATCTTGTGCCGGGCCAGCTTGCGCCGATAGTGGTCCGCCAGCGTGCGCGTGTTCTCCCGCAGCGGCTCGACGATCTCGCGATTGCGCACCAGCGCGCGCGTGTGCTTCACGCCGTCGAGCAGCTCGTCGACGAATTCCAGCTTGTGAAACGCCGGCCACTGCGCGTAAGTGCGGCGCCACGAAGAGTTCGGCTTCAGCCACACGGCGAAGGTCTCGGCGAAGTCCTCGCAGGGATGCGCCTGCGCGTACCACTCGCCGAGATGCTGCACGTAGCGGCGGCTGCCGGGGCGGGCCTTGTAAGTATCCGGATAGGGCAACGACGCCGGCCCGAAAATTTCGCGCCAGCGCTTGCGACGACGCAGGCGATAAGCCGTGTCAATGGCGTGGCCCGCTTCGTGGCGCAGGATGCGCATCGCGCTCTCGGCACTGCCGCCCTCCACGTTGCGCATCATGCGGCGCTCGAGACGCTCGAGACGCGGATGCGCCAGGTAGAACGGCACGGCGATGCCCGGAACTCCATCGGGAGAAAACCATTCTTCCGAGAGCCACACGTGCGGGCGAAATTTGATGTCGCGCTTGTCCAGCTCGCGGTACAGGCGGCGCACGCGTTTCGCCAGCGGCGAGCGCTCGATCTTGAGTTTCAGATCGCAGAAGCGCAGGCCCAGCAATTGTTCATCGGACATTCGTGTCCAGGAGCGCGGGGCCCGCCGGACGCGGGTGGCTCGCGTGGACGACATGGCCGAACTCTATGCGAGTCCGCGCCCGTTCGGAATCAGCTTCCGAGGGTAACCAGCGCGTGAGTGAGAACCCGATCCGCGGTGTCGATGACCAGCTCTTTTTTCATCAGGCTGTTACGCCAGATTCCCGGAATGGCGCTCACGCCATGGTAGGCGCCAGCCAGGGCGCCATAGGTGGCGGTGACCACATCCGAGTCCCGGCCCAGGTTCGCGGCCAGCAGGGCGCCCTCCCGGAAGCTGTCCGAGGAGTGAAAGGCCCAGAGCGCGGCTTCCAGCGATTGCAGGATGTGTCCGCCGCCCGTGATGTCGGCTGCGGAGCGCCGGGCGTACAGCCCGTCATACAGGGCAAGGACTTCCAGGCGCGTGTTCGCGCTCGCCCAGGAGTCCCGCGGCGGTTTGAGGATGCCGGCCTTGTCGCGCCCCGAAAGCGCCTGGTGGAGCATGGCGGCGAACAGGCGCGCGCAATCGAGGACCAGGGGCGCCTGGGCGGTGACGCGCGCCGCCTCGGCGGCCCGGCTGACGGCCGAAGCCACATCGGAGAAAAAGAACATGACCACCGGCGCCACGCGGCAAAGCGGATCTTTGTCGAGTTGCTCCGGGTCATGCGAACCGGCGAAGGGCTGGCGTTTGTACTGAGCGGTGGCCAGCGATCGGGCGACATTGGCGGCGATGCCGACGCATTGCCCCGTGGCGCTGCCATATCCCTCCCGCTGCCAGCGCGCGAAGCGCTGCACCTGGTCGTGCGCGTCGAATCCGCCGCGCTCCAGCAGGCTCTCGGCCAGCAGCAGCGCCATGGCGGTGTCGTCGGTCCAGGCGCCGCGCGGCAGGTCGAAGGGGCCGCCACCCAGCATGTCGCCCACCGGCGCGAACGTGCCTGGCTTGCGAAATTGCGTGTGCACGGCCAAGGCATCCCCCACGGCCAGGCCCACGAGCGCGCCCTGGAACCGCTCGCGCAAGGTGCGCGCGGCGTCCAGTACATCGGGCGACTGCATGGGGTCGATACTCGCGGCCGCCGGTGGCGAGGAGATTTCCGGCATTTGCGGACTGACGGGCGCCGCGGCGGAGACCTCGGGGGGGGTTGCTCTCCAGGCCAGGACAAAATCGCGCTGCGGTTCGGTCTCCGGCACGTCTGGCCAGGTGTGCGAGCGCTGATTCTGCTGCCACAGTTCGTTGAGGCGGATGAGCGCCGCGCCAGGCGCGAGCCCGCCATGTTCGATGAGATGGCAGCCCACCACCATGCCGGTGCGCCCGATGCCCGCGCGGCAATGCAGGTAAACACGCCGGCCCTGGGTCAGCAGACCTGCCAGCGCCGCGAGGATCTGCGACATGAGCGCCGCTTCGGACGGCACGCCATGATCCGTGATGGGCTTGCGCACGTACTGCACGTGCGCGGGTAGATAGATGTCGTAAGGCGGCAGCTCCCCCGCCTCGGTCAGGTCCAGGAATGCGTCGAAACCCGCCTCGAGCAGCGAATTGACGCGTTTCTCGGCTTCCTTCGGCGTCTTGCCGCCCGGGTACCTGCCGGCGAGCAGCCTGTCCTCGATGACCCAGTAGGACTCAGCGAGGGGTTTTCGAACGCTCGGCATCCAGCCCTTTGAAATCGAAAGCCCGTGGATCGGCGAGGTGCCCGGCTTCCACGTTGCGCAGCGCCGAGAAGATGGATTCCGTGCGGCCGGGATACTGCTGCTCCCATTCGGCCAGCATGCGCTTGACCTCCTTGCGCTGCGCGTTGTCCTGCGAACCGCACAACTTGCAAGGAATGATGGGGAAAGCGCGCGCGCGCGCATATCGCTCGATCTGCGACTCGGCCACATAGGCCAGCGGCCGGATCACGATGTGTTTGCCGTCCTCGGAAAGCAGCTTGGGCGCCATGGCCTTGAGGCGTCCGCCGAAAAACAGGTTCAGGAACAGCGTCTCGACGATATCGTCGCGATGGTGTCCGAGCGCGATCTTGGTGATGCCGTTCTCCGCGGCCCAGCGGTACAACGCCCCGCGACGCAGCCGCGAGCACAACCCGCACATGGTCTTGCCTTCCGGGATCACGCGCTTGACCACGCTGTACGTGTCCTGCTCGATCACGTGAAAAGGAACGCCGAGCCCGCGCAGGTAGTCGGGCAGCACTTCCTCGGGAAAATCCGGCTGCTTCTGGTCGAGATTGACCGCAATGAGCTCGAAGTCGATGGGCGCGCTGCGCTTCAGCGATATCAGGATGTCGAGCAGCGTGTATGAATCCTTGCCGCCGGACAGGCACACCATGACGCGATCGCCGTCCGCGATCATCTGGTAGTCCTCGATGGCCTTGCCCACGAGGCCACGCAGGTGCGCGCCGAGTTTCTTCGCGGTCTGCGAGGGCCAGTCGCCCATCACTTGGGGCGCGTTTTCCAGGGCTTCGGGGCGGGCGTTCATGAGGGCGGGATACTAGCTTGACTGGAGCGGACGGCGCAGCCGCAGCTGCCACACGATGGCGAACACGGCGATGGCCGCGACCACGTGTTTGATCGAGTGCCCGCTCACCGTGCCGCCCAGCAATCGATAGATCTGCAGGTCGAAGGTTTCGAAAACCTTGGCGAGGCCGTACCAGATCGCGGCCCAGCCCAGCAGCGAGCCGTGGCTGTAGCGGCGCGCCGGAAACCACAGCAGCACCAGCACGATGACGAGGATGGACCAGCCCTGGTACACGCCGTAGGGCATGACATTGCCCGCGCCCGCGCGTTCAGTGCCGTACCAGAAGAGGACGGTGAACACGCCCAGCGCCAGCAGCGGCCACAGCGAGCGCAGGCCCAGCCGGAGATCCACGCGCTCGGCGATCGCCGCAGCCACGAGGCCCGCGAAGCCCAGGGTCATGGGCAGCCGGTCCCAGACCAGCCGCACGTTGTCAGGGGCCGCATGGTAGTAAGCCGAGCCGAAACAGGTGAGGAAGGCGCCGAGGAAGAAAACGAGATAGGGCAGCTGTTCGCGCGTGTCCAGGAAGTGCCCACCGCCACGGAAGATCAACACCATTCCCCAGGCGCCAGCCATCAGGAACGGAAGATTCGAGATGACGTTGAGGAAATTGGCGACGCCGAACACCGTGCGGCAGTCGGCGAAGGCGTGATACGACAGCGGCTGGGGCATCGCCGGCAACAACACCGCGGCGAGCAGGCAGACCGCGGTGATCAGCAGCAGCGCCTTGCCGCGCCAGCCCATCGTCCCCGGGCCGGGGATCATGCCGCGGCGCTGCCGACCACGGGCTCGTCTGCGAGATACTTGCTTTCGAGATAACGGAGCGCCGCGGTGGCCGCCAAAGGCTTGCCGGTGGCGTTCTTCAGAAGTTCCTGCGGACTGACCCGCGCGCCCACGCTGTGCACGTTCTCGCGCAGCCAGCCCATGAGCCCGGCGAATTCGCCCCGGGCGATCTGTGCGTCCACATCCGGCACCGCCGTGCGCAGCGATTCGTAGAACTGCGCGGCCATCACGGCACCCAGCGCGTACGAGGGGAAATAGCCGAACGAACCCACGGCCCAGTGCACGTCCTGCAGCACACCCTCGAGGTCGTTGCGCGGCTTCACCGACAGTCGTTGCTCCATGCCCGCGTTCCAGGCATCGCGCAGGTTGCGCACGGCCAGCTTGCCGTCGAGCAGCTGGTTTTCCAGCTCGTAACGCAACTGGATGTGCAGCGAATAAGTGAGCTCGTCGGCGTCCACGCGGATGGGGCCGCGCTGCACGCGCGTCAGGTGCGCGTAGAGATTTTCCTCGGACCATTCGGGGCCCGAGACGCCGAAATGTTTCTCGAGCAGCGGCCGCAGGTAAGTCACGAAGCCACGGCTGCGGCAGACGATCATTTCCATCAGCAGCGACTGGCTTTCTTCCAGCGCCATGCCGCGATCGCGGCCCACGGGCTGGTCAAGGAATTCCGGCGGCAGGCCCACGTCGTACATGGCGTGACCCGTCTCGTGCAGCGCGCCGAGCAGGCCCGAAAACGGCTCGGTGGGGTCGAAGCGAGTGGTGACGCGCACGTCGCCAGGTACACCCTCGGTGAACGGATGTTCACTTTCGTCGAGCCGGCCGCGGTCGAAGGGAAAACCCACGGCCTTCATGATTTCCACGGCCAGCGCCCGCTGGCGGGACGCGCTGAACTTGCCGGTGATCGGCAGCAGCGTCTGTTTTTCCTGGCGTGCCAACACGTCCCGGATCAGACCGGGAAGCCGGCGAGCCATCGCCTTGAACATGGCGTCGATTTCGGCCGAGGTGAGGCCGGGACTGAATTCGTCCACCAGCGCGTCGTAAGGCGAGAGTTTGCGCGCCTGGCCGAGAAGCTGGGCCTTGTCGCGCACCAGGTTCACCACCTCCTCGAGGTGGGGTGCCAAATCTTCGAACTTGCCGGTTTCGCGTGCTGCCAGCCATTTCATCTCGGCCTTGGAAGCAGCCTTGGCCAGGCGCGATACCAGCGCGACCGGCGTGGCGATGGCGAAATCACGTTGACGGCGCATCTCGCGCAGGTTGGCGATCTGCCAGTCCTGGAGTCCCGCGGTGCTGGCCTGCGCGCGGTCGAGCAGTCGAGTGACTTTGGGCGCCGTCACCAGCGCGTGGTATTCGGTTTCCAGCGCCGCGAGTTGCTCGCCACGCACATCGGCGCTGCCTCGCGGCATCATTACCGCCGCGTCCCAGCGAAGCACGGCCATGGCGCCGCGGAAGGCATGGAGACGTTTCCATTCCTGTTCGAGTTGCTTGTAGGGACTGAGGGCCATCGGCGGAATCTGCGGCGGGGAATCGGGCTCCAGTCTACCAGCGAGGGCGCCGGCAACCCTGCTGGGGTCTTCTAAAACCCTTCCACATCAGTCGTTTAGATGACCCAGAGACGGTTGACAGCACGGTCGGGCAAAGTGCTGATTTATGTCAAATAAATGTCGTGGATTTGCTCGCTGCGACCACTTCCACACCTGCGAGCAGGGTTATTGCGCTTGCGACGACGCGCTGCTCGCCGTGGTGGCCGCGCCACGGGCCGGGTCGCGGCGCCCGGTCATGCCTTCGATGAGGCGCGTCATGTATTCGGGCGACCGGGTGTTCTTCGCGATCAGCAGGTACAGCGCGGGAACGACGTACAGGGTCATGCCCAGCGACACGATCGTGCCGAAGAACACCGTGGCACCGATGGACTCGCGGCTCTCCGCGCCGGCGCCATGCGCGAGCATCAGAGGCAAGGCGCCGAAGGCCGTGCACAGGCTGGTCATCAGTACCGGGCGCAACCGGGTGGCCGAGGACTGGATCACGGCATCCACGAATGCCACGCCGCGATCACGCAGCTGGTTGGCGAACTCCACGATGAGGATGCCGTTCTTGCAGGCGATGCCGATCAGCATGATGCAGCCGATCTGGCTGAAGATGTTGATGGTGGAGTTGAACAGGAACAGTCCGATCAGCGCCCCCGAGAGCGCCAGCGGCACGGTCACGAGGATGACCACGGGATGGATGAAGCTCTCGAATTGCGCCGCCAGCACCAGGTAGACGATGAGCAGCGCGAACGCAAAGGTGATCCAGAGCGCGTCGCCCGATTTCTTGTACTGGTAGGTCTCGCCGTTGTAGATGATCTGTGCGCTGGGGGCTTCCTCGCGGATCAGATTCTCCATGTAGGCGACGGCCTCACCCAGCGTGTAACCGGGGGCCAGGGAGCCGGCGAGCTCGATTGCGCGCATGCGGTCGGTTCGGCGCAACTCCGTGGGCCCGGCGCGCTCTTCGATGCGCACCAGCGCGGACAGCGGGATCAGGTCGCCATTCTTGTCCGAACGTACGTAGAGATTGTCGAGGTCGCCTACCGACGCGCGCTGTGTCTCGCGCGCCTGGAGCATCACGTCGTATTCCTCGCCTGAGCGCTCGAACGTGGTGACGATGCGCGAACCCATCATGGTCTCGAGCGTGCGGCCAACCGTTTGCAGGGAGACGCCCAGGTCCGCCGCCTTGTTGCGGTCGATCTGCACGTTCACGCGCGGCTGCCGCTCGAGGTAATCGGATTCCAGGTTCAGGATCCGCGGATTCTCGGCTTCGACCCGCTGCATGATGCGGTCCCGCCATTCCACGATTTCCGCGTAATCCCCGCCGCCCAGCGCGATGGCCAGCGGACGCGTGCTGTTGCGGTTCAGCGGACTGCCCGCCTGGTTGACGTTGACGCGCGCGCCGGCGATGCCCTGGGTGCGCTGGCGCAGTCGATCGGCGATCTCGCCCGCGCTTTCCGTGCGTTCGCCCCACAGGGACAAAGGCATGAAGACGATGCCGGTGTTGGAATCGGCATTTCGCCCGAAGCCGCCACTGCGCGCGTTCACGCGTCGCGCATTGCCTCGCTCCACCTCTTCCATGGCGGCGGTTTCCACCTGCCTCAGCTGTCGATCGAGATACTGGATGCTCGAACCCTCGGGCGCGGTGATGAACACGCGCACGAAGCCGCGGTCTTCCTGGGGCGACAGTTCGCTCGGTATGCGCAGCGCGGAGAACGGCCATCCCAGGACGAGCACCACGACCAGCACGCCGAAAATCGCCAGGGCACTGCCCA
Organism: Steroidobacteraceae bacterium; assembly: GCA_029266835.1. Classification (GTDB taxonomy): domain Bacteria; phylum Pseudomonadota; class Gammaproteobacteria; order Steroidobacterales; family Steroidobacteraceae; genus CADEED01. The sequence goes on along the minus strand of JAQSWD010000008.1, from coordinate 13,011 downwards.
CGATCATCAACGGCCGGCGACCGGAGAGCATCTGGCGCAGACCGGCGGCATAGCGATCGTCGAGGTTGTGGAACACGCGATCGACGCCGCCCGCCATGCGCGAGCGCGGCATGCCATTGGCGAACAGTTTGGAAGTCATCATCGGCGTCAGGCTCAGCGCCACGAATGCGGAGAACCCCACGGCGGCGGCCACCGCGACGCCGAACTCGCCGAACAGGCGGCCGGTGTCACCCGTCATGAACGACACGGGCACGAACACCGCCATCAGCACCAGCGTGGTGGCGATCACGGCGAAACCGATTTCCTTCGAGCCGTTGATCGACGCCATCACGGCGTTTTCACCGTTCTCGATGCGGCGGACGATGTTCTCGAGAACCACGATGGCGTCGTCCACCACGAGGCCGATGGCCAGCACCGCGGCGAGCAGCGTCAGCGTGTTGATGGAGTAGTCCAGCATCAGCATGACGATGCCGGCGGCCACGATGGACACCGGGATCGTCACCGCGGGAATCAGCGTGGCCCGGAACGTGCCGAGGAACAGGAAGATGACCACCAGCACCAGGATCATGGTCTCCGACAGTGCCCAGACCACGTTCTTGAGCGAGGCGGCGATGTATACGCCGTTGTCGATGTTCACCTCGACGGTGATGTCCTTCGGTAGCGTGGGTTGTATTTCCGCCAGGCGTTGCTTGACCGCGTTCGAGGTGGCCAGCACGTTGGCCTTCGACTGGGGAATGATGGCCATGGACAGGCCGACCACGCCGTTCGACCGCGCGATGCTGCGATCGTCGTCCGATGCGAGACGTACCTCGGCGACCTCGCCGAGCCGAACCAGGTATCCGTCGGGTCCGCGGCCCACGACCAGGTTGCGGAAATCCTCCTCGGTGCGCAGGTTGGTATCCGTGCGCAGCGAGAACTCGCGCTCGCTGGATTCGAGCCGGCCCGCGGGTAGTTCGACGTTCTCGCGTAGCAGCGAATTTTCGACATCGGCCACCGTCAGCTGGCGCGCGGCCAGGGCTTCGCGCGTGAGCCAGACACGCATCGCGTAACGACGCGCGCCGTTCAGGCGCACATTTGCGACACCTTCGAGCGTTGCGAACTGGTCGACGAGATACCGCTCCATGTAGTCGGTGATTTCCAGCATGTTTCGCTGGGTGCTGGCCACGTTGAGCCAGACGATCGCGTCGGTGCCGCTATCCACCTTGGTGATCTGCGGCGGGTCGGCTTCCAGCGGCAGTCGCCCGGCCACGCGCGACAGGCGCTCGCGTACGTCGTTCGCGGCGGAATCGAGGTCGCGCTCCAGCGTGAATTCCACGTTGATGTTCGAGCGCTCGTCGCGGCTCGAGGAATTGAGCCGCTCCACGCCCTCGATGCCCGAGATCTCGTTCTCGATGATCTGCGTGATGCGCGTCTCGACCACGTCGGATGAAGCGCCGCGGTAGCGCGTTTCGACATTGACCACCGGGCGCTCGACGTCCGGAAACTCGCGCAGGCTGAGACGCAGGATGGCCCCCAACCCCAGGATGAACAGCAGCAGCGACAGCACCATCGCGAAGACCGGGCGCCGTACCGAGAGGTCGGAGATGAACATGTGCCTGCTCCCTACTGCCGGAGGCTCGTGGGCGCGGCGCTGGCGGCGCGGCCGGCTTCTTCCGCGGGCGGAGCATCGGCGTCGGCGACGCGGTCGATGGCGTTCACCGGGACACCGTCGCGCACTTTCTGGGTGCCTTCGACCACCACGCGGTCGCCGGCATTCAGGCCGGCGAGAATTTCCACGATGCCGGGAGAGCGGCCACCGATGCGCACTTCGCGGCGATACGCCTTGCCGTCGGCGACGACGAACACGAATTGTTTTTCGGCCTCGGGCGTCAGCGCCTCTTCGGGAATGAGCAGCGTGTCGCGCTCGTCCTTGGCGAGCGACACATTCAGGAACATGCCGGCCTTGAGCGCACCGTCCTCGTTCGACAGCAGCGCGCGCACGAGGACCGAGCGGGTGTTCATGTCCACGCGCGAGTCGATGCTGGCTACTTTTCCGGTGAATGTGCGACCCGGGTGCGCCGGCGCGGTGGCGCGCACGGAAAGCCCCTCGCGCAGCGTGGCGACGTATGTTTCGGGCACGGCGAAGTCGAGCTTGATGATGCTGGTGTCGTCGAGCGTCGTGATGACGTCTCCCGGACTGATCAAGGCGCCGACGCTCACGCGGCGCAGGCCGACCCGGCCGGAAAACGGCGCGCGAATGACCGTGTCTTCCAGGCGGGCATTCGCCGCCTGAAGCCGGGCCCGGTTGGCCTTGAGCGTCGCTTCCAGCTGATCAAAGCTGGATTTCGACAGGGCCTGGGTGTTCAGCAGCTCGCGACTGCGGTTGTACTGGCTTTCGCTTTCCGTGACGGCGGCTTGCGCCGCAGCCACGTCTGCGCGTGCGGTGGCGTCGTCGAGCTGCACCAGCACCTGCCCGGCACGCACCCGTTCGCCATCGCGGAAATGGACCGCGGTGACTACGTTGGAAGTCTTGGAGCTGATGTCCACCGACTCGTTGGCCCGGGCATTGCCCAATGCCTCCAACTTCTGCGACAGGCGCTCGCTGCGCACGGTGGCCGTCGTCACCGCCGCGGCCGCTCCGCTACGGCCGCCTCCGGGGCCCGGCGGGCCGCCGCCCCCCGCCGCCGGTCGATGCTGGGTCGCGTACAAGGCCCAGGCGGCGCAGACCACGGCCACGGCAATGCTGATCGGGGTTGCGAGATTGCGCCGCTCAGTCACTCTGTGTGGGTCATCTGTATGGGCCATCGTGTGCGGTGCTCGTTGCGGGCAATGAGTATGGCACCGCTAACATTCGGGCACACGAAGCCGCCCGTAACCCGAATGTTATGAGCTGCCGGCGCGCCTGGCTTCCCAGCGGCGAATCATCTGCTTGCGGGCCGGCCCCCAGCGATAGCCGCCGAGCACGCCACCCGCTCTCAAGACGCGATGGCAGGGAATCACCCACGCAACCGGATTCGCACCCACCGCTGTACCAACGGCTCTTGCGGCATCCGGCTTACCGAGTTTCCTCGCCAACGCGCCGTATGTGACCGTCTCTCCGGGTTCGAGTTCGAGCAGCGCCCGCCATACCTGTACCTGGAAATTGGTCCCAGTGACTGCCAGCGGAAATTTTGCAGCCTGGCGGCCCCAGATCACAGCCACCAACTGGGCTGCGCGCTCGTCGTCGCGGACAAAATCGGCCCTCGGCCACAAGACGCGCAGGGCCTCCAGTTCCGTGGCGCCTTCCTGGGCGTGATCGTCGACAAAGGTCAGACGACATAAACCGCGCGGCGTCTCGGCCACGAATGCCGAACCGAAAGGGGTATTCGTGACGCCATGACGAATGGTGACACCTTCGCCCCCACCACGGATCTCGCCTGGTGTCATCGCCTCCAGGGTGACGGTCAGATCGTGCAACCGCCCGCCTCCCGAGAGTCCTACGGCGTGCGCGGCGTCGAGCACCGAGGGTTCGTCATGCAGCGCTTCGCCCACCGCACGGCTGGTGATCTCGGCCAGGTACTGCTTGGGCGTGAGCCCGGTCCAGCGACGGAACAGGCGGTTGAAGTGGAAGTCGGACAACCCGACGTGTCGCGCGATCTCCGCCAGTTTGGGCTGGCGCCGGTACTCACGCTCGATGAACTCGATGGCGCGCGTCATGCGCGCGAACTCGCGACTGTCGACGAACGCATTCGAGATGGGTGTGACTTTCATATCCATGGACGCATGTTGCGCCCCGCCCCTGTTTGGCGGCGACCCGATTTTTGCTCACGTTGGTGCACAAATGCGCGGCGGAATCCCGCGGCGTATGGCCGATCAGGGCGTCAGCGCGCGCAGCAGCAACTCGGCCAGTTCATCCTGGGGCTGATCGCCGTTGCCCGCCACGTCGAGGATCACGAGCTCGCGTGACGCGATGACCCAGAAGCCGCTGCCCTCGCCGTCCGTGGCGGAGACCGCGTCCTCGCCTTCGATGCGCAGGCGACGCAGTTGCAGACCGGTTTCCGAACTGACACGCGAAGGCCGCGACATTTCCTGCACCCAGCCCGGCGGCAGCACCTGGCGGTCGCCGAGCCGGCCGTCGGTGGCCAGCAAGGAGGCGATGCGCACCATGTCGCGCGCGGTCGCCAGCCAGCAGCAATGCGCCGTCGGCATGCCGGCTCGTCGGTCGAGCTGCATTTCGGCATGACCGGCATCGACCGGGCGCCACACCTTCTGGTCGATGTACTCCTCGTACGGCTGGCCGGTGGTTCGCTCGATGATCACCGCGGCCAGCTGCAGGTTGGCGGGCGAGACATTGCGGAATCCGCCCGGCTCGTGCTCCAGCTTGAAGCCCAGCGCGCTCGACTCGTAATCATTGCCTAACAACATGCGCACGCCGCGCGCCGTCGCGAAACGCGGCAATGCCGCCAGGTCCGACAGCGGAGAACTGCGCAACAGGCCATGGATGTCGCCACCACCTTCGAGGCCGCTGGTTTCCTCGAGCAGCTGCCGCAGCGTGATGCGGCCGCGTGTCTCGTCACGCCACTCGTGCAGCACGCGGGATACCGGCGAATCCAGAGAATCGATGCGTTTCTCGGCGAGCGCGATGCCCGCAGCCATGGCTGCCAGCGGGCGGGCGATCAGCGTGGCCGGCAGCAGGGTGTCCGCGTCGTCGGCGATGAAGTATCGCTCGATGACGAGTTGCCCGTGATGCATGACCAACAGGGCGCGCGAGCCGGCGCCGCGGGCACGATCCGCGGCTTCATCGACCACCAGCGCGTCGAATGCCGGTTCTGGCGCCACCTCGGGCGTAGTCGCCGCATCGATTGCATCCGGCGCGGCGCCGGGGGCCGCCCTGTCCCGCGCACCCAGCACGGCGGTCGGTAGGTAGACACCCTCGGCCAGCGGCAACTGCAGGGCGCGCCGCCAGAACGGCAGGTCGGCGGTGAAGACGCCGATGCCGAGCGAAACGAGCAGGAGCACGATCGCGGTGAGGATTGTGAGAACGCGCCGCATGAGACCCAACGAAACCTGCCGCAATGCTACCAGCGCCACACAAGCCATAGAATGGCGACGCTAGAATCAGCCGCATGAAACTTTCGATCTGCGCCATCGCCTCCGAAGTCGTGCCGCTCGCCAAGACCGGCGGGCTCGCCGACGTCGCCAGCGCCCTGTCGCGGCAGCTCACGGCCGGCGGCCATGACGTGCGGCTGTTCGTGCCGTTCTACTCGCAGATCAGGCGCGACCGCCTGCAGGCCGCACGCGTGGAATCACTGCAGGGCCTGGCCATCATCACGGGCAGCCATGAGTACCGCGTCGACGTCTGGAAGGCGAAACTTCCCGGGTCCTCCACCCCGGTCTACCTCGTGGAATCGGATGCGCTGTTCGCCCGCACCCGGCTCTACACCGGCGACCCGGACGAACACCGCCGTTTCCTGGTGCTGACGCGCGCCGCGCTGGAATGCTGCCGGCGCATGAATTTCCGGCCGCACATCGTGCATTCGCACGATTGGCACACGGCCTTCGCGCCCCTGTGGCTGCGTTCGAATTACAAGAACGACCCGGTGTTCGCGAACACGCGGTCGGTGCTGACCATCCACAACATCGGCTACCAGGGCGAATTTTCCGCGGCCGACGCCGGCGATCTCGACCTGGGCGCGGATGCCTATCTACTCCACCAGGACGACCTGCGCGCCGGACGCGTCAACGCGCTCAAGAACGGCATCCTGCATGCCGACGCCGTCACCACCGTCAGCCCCACCTATGCGCGCGAGATCACCACACCACAGTTCGGAATGGGCATGGAAACCGCGCTGGCGGCACGCGGCAAAGCGGTGCGCGGCATCCTCAACGGCGTCGACTATGAGGAATGGGATCCGCGCCGCGACAAATACCTGCCCATCCACTTCAGTGCCGCGGATCTGCCACGCAAGGCGGAGTTGAAGCGCAACTTCCTGCTGCGCCAGAACCTCAAGCCCACGCAGGGGCGCGTGCCGCTGTTGGGCATCGTCAGCCGGCTGGCATCGCAGAAGGGGTTCGACCTGCTGACCGAATCGCTGCCGCGGCTGCTGAAGAACCACGACCTGCGCCTCGCGGTGGTCGGCACCGGCGATGCCCAATACGAGAAGTTCTTTGCCGGGCTCGCGGAGAAGCACCGCGGCCGCGCCTGGTTTTTCGCCGGCTACGACGAGGCCCTGGCGCACTGGATCGAGGGCGCGAGCGACGTCTTCCTGATGCCCTCGCTGTACGAGCCCTGTGGGCTCAACCAGATGTATTCACTGCGCTACGGCACGATTCCCGTGGTCCGGCGCACCGGCGGCCTGGCGGACTCGGTGACGCACTTCGACCCGACCACTGGCGAAGGCACGGGCATCGTGTTCAACGATTTCGACACCAGCGCGATGGACTGGGCGCTGGACACCGCCATGCAGTGGTTCGTGCAGCCGGATCTCTGGCAGAAAATCGTGCTGAATGCGATGCGCTGCGATTTTTCCTGGGAAACCCAGGCCAACGAGTACCTGAAGCTCTTCGCCGAGCTACTTCAGGTTGACGCTGCCGCGCTCATCGAAAGGAATACGGCGCAGAAAGCCGCTGGATAGCGAGACGTCGCCCACCAGCCGGTAGCTGAGCGAATCCTGCGATCCGCGGCGCGTCAGCAGCTTGGCCAACACGCCGGCGAGATTGGTGGTGACCTGCACGTCGAATTCCGCCTCTCCCAGCGCGGGCACGACGAACGGGGCATTGGTCAGACCCTGGCCCAGCTCCGAATCGTTGACTTCGATTCGATAGCTGATGCCCTTCACGGGGAGCTCACGCGCGTTGGGATTCTGCACGCGCATGCGCACCTTGAGCCGCTGCGAAAAGATGTCGGCGCTCTGCATCTCGAGCGCGACGACGGAAAGCCTGGGTGTCTCGAACTTCGGCAGCATGGCGCAGCCGCCCAGCAACACCGCGCACGCAGCGCCACCCAGCAGGCGCAGGGCAGATCGCCGACTCTCAACCGCCATGCTGCAGTGTCTCGGGGGTGACCAGCACCACACCCTTTTCGGTCACGAGGAACCGCTTGGCGTCCTCATCGCGGTCATGGCCGATCCGCGTGTTGGCCGGCAACTCGCAATTCTCGTCGATGATGGCATTGCGGATCTGGCAGTTCGGCCCGATGCGCACGTTGGGCAACACCACCGACCGCTCGACATTCGAACGCTCCTCGACGCGCACGCCGGAGAACAACAGCGACTCGCGCACGGTGGCGCCCGAGATGATCACGCCGCCGGACACCAGCGAGTTGATGGCAAGGCCGCGGCGGCCGTCCTCGTCGAGCACGAACTTGGCGGGCGGGGTCTGCGCCTGGTAGGTCCAGATGGGCCAATCCTCGTCGTAGATGTTGAGCTCGGGATTCACCCAGACCATCTCGATATTGGCTTCGTAAAAAGCGTCGATTGTTCCAACATCGCGCCAATAAGATTGCGCACGGGTCTTTACGTCCCGGAAAGGATAGGCAAAGACCTGCAGCTTCTCGATGGCATCGGGCACGATGTTCTTGCCGAAATCGTGCTTGGAATTCTCGTTGGCGGCGTCTTCGATGAGCAGCCGCTCGAGCAGATCCGGGTTGAACACGTAGATGCCCATGGAAGCCAACGCCACGTCCTTGCGGCCGGGCATGGGATCGGGCGTCGGCGACTTCTCGACGAAACGCGTGACGCGATTCCACTCGGTGACCGTGAGCACGCCGAATTCCTTGGCGTCCTCGATGGGCACCTCGACCACGCCCACCGTGATGTCGGCGCCCTTCTCCACGTGGTAGGCGATCATCGGGCCATAGTCCATCTTGTAGATGTGGTCGCCCGCGAGCACCAGCACGTGCTTGGGGTGCGTGGAGTGCATGAAGTCGAGGTTCTGATACACGGCATCGGCCGTGCCGCGATACCAGTGACTGCCCGTCTTCTGCTGCGCCGGGATCACTTCCACGAACTCGCCGAACTCGCCGCGCATGTAGCCCCAGCCGCGATGGATGTGCTGGATCAGCGACTGCGCCTTGTACTGCGTCAGCACCGTGATCTGCCGGATGCCGGAGTTCACGCAGTTGGAGAGCACGAAATCGATGATGCGGAATTTGCCGCCGAATGGCGTCGCCGGCTTGGCGCGATTCTCGGTGAGGCCTTTGAGGCGCTCGCCGCGGCCTCCGGCCATGATGACCGCGAGAGTGCCGCTGGTGAGGCGGCTCACGTAACGACCGGAAGTTGCGCGTGCGGGGCGTTTGGCCATTGGAATCCTCGTGAGTCCGGGAAGTATAGGGCTCGTGCTACCGTAGACGCATGCCTCATCGTGCATTCGTCGCCGCGGGGAGCGCCGCGATTCTGCTTGTCTCCCTCGCCGCAGCCACTTCACCGACACCCCCGTCAGCGGATTCCCCTGCCACCGGCTGCTTCATTGCCGGCGATGGTTACCTGCGCGCACGGTTGCGGGGAGCGACGGACATGGACCTCGACTGGAAGAACGCCGACATGGAATGCGCGGGCGGTCCGCGGCCGCCGAGAGGCAGGGCCGGCGAGGAAGAGCCCCAGGGCATACGGGTCAGCATCGGTGGGCCATTGCGCGACGAAGGCCGTCGCATACGTCTCGTGTTCGGCATCGCGGGCGTGCGCGAAGGCACGGGCGGCGAGGCGTTGAACACCAACGTCACACTGCTGTTCGAAGGCGAACAGCGCGTGTTCTCCACACAGGGTGACGACAAATGCACGGTGGACAACCTGTCGCAACAGCGCGTGGAAACCCTGGGCGAAAAACGCGCGGTGTACCGTGTGGTGGCACGCGGCTTCTGCCTGGGCCCGGCCACCAGCCTCACGCGCGGCGAGCGGTTATTCCTGACCAGCTTCGATTTTGCAGGCCGCGTCGAATTCAGTGACGATGATCGCCATGCCAACAAGAAATGATTTCACGCGCCGCACCACGCGGCGGTCGGCGCTGACGCTGCTGGCCCTGCTGGGGCTGGTGACGGGTGGTTCGGCCTGCGCGCAGTCCGGCCCCCTCCAGGACCTCGATACCTTTCCGCGGGGCAAGCTGCAGATCAGCGTCGGCAAGAAGCAGGTCGACTTCGACATCTGGGTTGCCGACACGCCCGAGCGCCAATCACAGGGGCTGATGTTCGTGCGCTCGCTGCCTGAGCAGCGCGGCATGCTGTTCGTGCACGAAAGCCCCAAGCCGATCGGCATGTGGATGAAGAACACCTACATTCCGCTGGACATGGTGTTCATCGACTCACAGGGCCACATCCAGCAGATAGTTGCGCAAACTACGCCGCACTCGCTCGAAACCATCCGCAGCAATCAGCCCGCATTGGCAGTGCTGGAGATCGGCGGCGGCGAGGCGCAGCGACTGGGACTGAAGCCAGGACAGCGTGTGAGACACCCGGCCTTCGCGAAGCGCTGACCGGCCCGCGGTTCGGCTATCATGCCGGCCACTTGCGAGGGAGAAACTACCCATGAAAATAATCGGCAGCATGAAGCTCGCCGCCACCGCTGTTTTCGCGCTGGTGGCCTGGACGATGGGGCCGGCGCAGGCCGGCACGCCGGAAGGCAGCTGGTTCGTGGCGCCCCAGGTGAATGCTCTCTGGCTGGACGACGACCGCGTAGCCGACGATGACGGCGGCGTCACGTTGTCATTCGGCCGATCGATGAGTGAGAAGTGGGATGCCCAATTCTCGCTGTTCGGATCCGAGCACGACCGGGCGGGTGGCGACCGCCTCGAGCTGCAGGGCGTTGGCCTCAGCCTCAATCGAGTCTTCTACCGCGAAAGCCGCGTGAGCCCATTCCTCACCTTCGGCCTTGCCAAGGTGAACAGCATCCTCAAGCCCGGCGTCGACGATTCGAATCTCAGCGCCGTGTTCGGCGCGGGCGTCACCGTCGACCTCGGTCAGCCCAGAACCGACGGCAGCGTCTTCCAGCTGCGCGGCGACCTCGGCGCGCGCCGCGGCCTGGAAAGCGACGACGGCATCGGCAGGGCGGTCGACTACGTCGCGGGCCTGGGTTTCCAGTACGCCTGGGGCGGCAGCAAGCGCGTGCTCGATTCCGACGGCGACGGTGTGAACGACGACAACGACCAGTGCCCTGGCACTCCGGCCGGCACGGCGGTGGACGCCAATGGCTGCCCACTGCCGCAAGACGATGACGGCGATGGCGTGACCAACGACGTCGACAAGTGCCCCAACACTCCCGCGGGTGCGCGCGTGGATGCCACCGGATGCGAACTCGACAGTGACGGCGATGGCGTTGGCGACAGCCGCGACCAGTGCCCGAACACGCCGCCGGGCGCCAAGGTCAACGAGCGCGGGTGTGAACTCGATACCGACGGTGACGGCGTGGTCGACAGCCAGGACAAGTGTCCCGACACGCCGAAGGGCGATCGAGTGGACGCCATCGGTTGTTCATTCAAGGACGAAATCAAACTACCGGGTGTGGTGTTCGAGACCAACAGCGCGGACCTGAAGCCGGAAAGCGTGCCGGTGCTGGAGGGGGCGGTGGTGACGCTGAAGCGTTATCCCGACATCCAGATCGAGGTGGCCGGTCACACCGACAGCCGCGGATCGGACGCGTACAACCTCGACCTGTCGTCGCGGCGGGCGGCCACGGTGCTCAAGTTCCTGCAGGACGGCGGCGTTGCCAACGCCCTGACCTCGCGGGGCTACGGCGAGCGCCAGCCCATCGCCAGCAACAACAATGATGACGGCCGCCAGCAGAATCGCCGCGTGGTACTGCGCGTCCTGAACTGACGATTTCGCCTGAAATTTCAGGCCGTCTCGTAACCGAACCGTGCTGCCCACTTGTCGAGAGTGGGCAGCACGGGGGCGAGCTGAGCGCGGTATCGACGCCACTCGCCGACGCCGCCGGCATTCAATCCCTTCGATAGCTGCGCACCGCTGGCCGTGGCCACGCCGCGCTCGCGCGCGCCGGCCGCGAATTCGCGCATGCGGTCGTTCCAGCCGAGTTCGAGGAAGGTGCAGACACTGCCGACCTCGTTTTCGAAGCGCGCGATCAGGCGTTCGAGCTGTACCTCGTGCACGCGCAACTGCAGCTGGTCGATGAGTTCGTGCGTGATCTCCATCACCGCATCGTAAAAGGCCGCCGCGGTTTCGAGCGTGAGCATCTCGTAGTACGGCGCGCTCATGCGGAAGCGCCGTCGGTAGCAACTCAGCACCACGTCGCGCGGATCGCGGATCGCCAGCAGTATCTTGCCCTCGGGGAACAAGCGCGCGATCAGCGGTAGTTTGAGTCCATTGAGTGGATGCTTGTCGACGAACAGCTTGCCATTGGGCGTGACGCTGGCGTCGGTGACCCGCTGCCAGTACTTGCGTCGGTACGGCGCCAGGTCGGCTTCGGAGGTGAGCCCGAGCCGCGCCAGGTCCGCGGGCGATTTCATGAACGCCAGCACCGAGTCCTGAAGCGTTTCGCGCTCTTCCAGCGAGGCCACCAGCGGGTGGCACGCCAGGACCTGCTCGAGCAACGTGGTACCCGAGCGCGGAAAGCCGAGAAGGAAGGCATGGCCGATGGCCGGGGAATCCGAAATTTCCGGCGGCAGCACTGCCAGGAGATCTCTGGCCGGATGCTCGCGAAACCATTGCAGCAGGTCCCGGGCGTAGGTCAGCGTCCGCTGGTCCGCGTAGGCGGGTGCGTAGTGCGCGCGGCGCAACTCGTTCGATTCAGCGTAGGCCGCAAAGGCCGCCGCGGCATCACCCTGCTTGTCCAGCGCATCGCCGAGCACGCTGAGCGCCAGCGAACGCTCGACGCTGGAGAGTCGTTGGTCCTGGGCCAGCGCACGCATGCGGGTTTCCGCGTCCGCCGCACGTTTCAACGCGACGTCGGCTTCGGCAACAACCATGGCCGCGGGTGGATAGTTGGGCTCCGCGGCCAGCACACGCAGGGCGCGTTCACGCGCCTCCTCGTGGTCACCCCGACGCCCCAGCACCGAGGCGAGCCCCGCTTCAGCCATGATGTTGGAGGCGTCGAGAGCCAGCGCGCGGCGATAACGGGATTCCGCGGCGGGCAACGAACCGCAGGCCTCGAATGCCTGCCCCAGCGCGGTGTACCCCGGCGCGAATTCCGGCTTCAGCCCGGTGACGCGTTCGAAGTCGTCCCGGGCGGCTTCGGGCCTTTCCAGGCGCAAGAGGCACAGGCCGCGCGCCTGCAGGCAACCGAGATCGTCCGGAAATTTGCCGATCGCTTCGTCCAGCAACTCGACAGCAGCACCGATCTGCCCGGCGCCCTCCAGTTCCATGGCGATGACGCTGTAGAGAAACGGATGGTCCAGCCCCGACTGTCGCGCGGCGCGGGCCGCAGCTGCCGCCGCCGGCAGGTCACCCTGCTGCGCACGGCCACGGATGGCCCGAAGGGTGTCCCTTTCTTCAACCGTCAGCTCTGGTTTGTCAGGTCCTGAACTCACCCATCACCCCTGTTTTCTGCACTGCAATCGCACCCTTCTCAGGGAACCCCTGTCGACTTGGTGCAATCGCAGCAAAAGTGCATTTGTATGCGCCGAAACGAGCGTCGTTTAGTTACCACAACGCTGGTGTTCGATCGTCACCCTGATAGTATCGCCCCACAAATATCGGCGCATACGTGGCCCCTGTGCGTTCGCCGGTGTTAAGGGGTTAGTGTTCGAAACGCAACTACAGAGAAAAAGGCGTTTCGGGTCACTCATTAGAAAAGCTTTCAGGAGACACTGAATGACTCTCAATACTGAACTTTCACGCGCCGTTCGCCGAGCACTCTTTTTGGGTGCCTGCGCTACCGGTGGAGTGAGCACTGCGCTTGCGCAAAACGCTCCGGCCACCACGCCGCAATCCGATGACATCGCGGACACCGTGGTCGTCACCGGTTCGCGACTCGTGACGCCGAACCTGCAGTCGATCAGCCCGGTGACGGCGCTGTCCGCTGAGGAAATCGTCAAGACCGGCCGCAGCACGATCGAAGACGTGATCAACGAGCTGCCGCAGGTGTTCGCCGCCCAGGGCGCGAACGTTTC
>JAQSWD010000083.1 GCA_029266835.1 Steroidobacteraceae bacterium | reverse complement strand
GCTTCGCGCGAACAGCGCCTCCACATCTTTCTTCACGTCGTGGAAATCGATGGCCGTGGCCTTGGTTCCCCACTGCTCCGGCAGGCGCGTGCCGAGCGCAATGCCCGCGATCAAATCGGTTTCGCCATCGACGCTGAAACGCGCGCCATGTTCGAACAGGCGGATGCGATCCTGCTGGCGGCGCTGATTCTCGAGCGCGGCCTTGATCAGGCCCGGCCACAGCGAAGCGCGCATGACGGACATCTCCGCCGAAATCGCGTTCGACAACACCGGTGTCTTCACACCGGGGAAGATGCGCGCCTGCAGCGCGGGATCGACGAAGGCGTAGGTGATGGCTTCCTGGTAGCCGCGCGTAGCGAGGATTTCCAGCGCCTGGCTTTCCACCGGCGAGGATTTCCAGCGCCTGGCTTTCCACCGGCGCTTCCTCGGCCAGCGGCCGCACTTTCTGCGTCCAGATGGCATCCGCCTCGGGGATGGCCTCGAAGCCGACCACTCGGGCCAGTTCCTCGATGAGATCGGCCTCGATGGAAATGTCGAAACGATGCGGCGGCGGCGTCACCAGCCAGCCCGAGTCGCTCGCGAGCACGCGCATGCCCAGCGACTCCAGCGTGAGTTTCACGTCATTGTCGGCAATGCTGGCGCCCAGCAGTTTCCGGATGCGGTCGCGGCGCAGCGCCACTTCGAGTCGACGCGGCAACTTGTCCTCATCCTGGACCACGTGGGTGGGCCCCGCCTGGCCACCGGCAATTTCCAGCAACAGGCCCGTGGCGCGTGCGATCGCGCGCTCCTGGTGAGCGGGATCGACGCCGCGCTCGAAGCGCTGGCCCGCGTCGGTGACGAGCCCATAGCGCCGCCCGCGGCCAGCGATGGCCGCCGGCGCGAAAAACGCGGCTTCGAAAAGGATGTCGACGGTATCCGCACTGCACATGGTGCGCGCCCCACCCATGACCCCGGCCATGCCCACAGCCCCTTCGTCGTCGGCTATTACGAGGACATCTGCCGCGAGTTCGATTTCCTTGCCATCCAGCAGCGTGATTTTTTCGCCGCCCGTGGCCTGACGGGCCTCGAGCCCACCTTTCAGCTTGCCCAGGTCGTAGGCATGCATGGGCTGGCCCAGCTCGAGCATCACGTACTGGGTGACATCCACCACCGGGCTGATGGGCCGCACGCCGGCGCGACGCAGGCGCTCGCGCAGCCACAGGGGCGAAGGCCGGGTGTTGTCGATGCCGCGCACGACGCGGCAGGCGAGCTTGGGGCAGCCCGCGGGCGCCGACAGCTTCACCGGGATGGTGTCTTTCAATGCCTCGGCGACTTGCTTGGCTGCGCCCGCCGCCTCACCAGCTGCCGGTCGCCTGGCCAGGGCGCCAACTTCGCGCGCGATGCCCAGCACGGACATGGCATCACCGCGGTTCGGCGTGACATTGAGCTCGAGCACTTCGTCGTCGAGCTGCATGTAGGCGCGCAGGTCCTGGCCCACGGGCGCATCGGCCGGTAGTTCGATGATGCCTTCGGAAGTATCGGCCAGGCCCAGCTCCTTGGCCGAGCACAACATGCCGAAGGACTCGACGCCGCGCAATTTGGCGGCGGTGATCGACTTGTCCCCGGGTAGTTTGGCGCCCACGGTGGCGAGCGCGGTCCTGAGGCCGGCGCGCGCATTGGCGGCGCCGCAGACGATCTGCACGACCTCGCCATCGGCGGCCTTGACCTTGCAGACCTGCAGCTTCTCGGCCTGCGGATGTTTCGCGGCTTCAATGATATCCGCCACCACCACCCCCGAGAACGGCGGCGCCGCGCTTTCCACGGCTTCCAGCTCGAATCCGGACATGGTCAGCCGCGAGCCGAGCTCCTTCGAGCCCCAGGGGGTAGCGATGAAATCGCGCAGCCATGACAGGGGGATGCGCATCTACCCTGCCCTGAACTGCGCGAGGAAACGCAGGTCGTTTTCGAAGAACAGGCGCAGGTCGTTCACGCCGTAACGGAGCATGGTCAGGCGATCGATGCCCATGCCGAAGGCGTAACCCGTGTATTTCTCCGGGTCCACGCCGCCGGCTTCCAGCACGCGCGGATGCACCATGCCGCAGCCGGAAATCTCCAGCCAGCCAGTGTGCTTGCAGACGCGGCAGCCCGCGCCGCCGCAGAGTACGCAGCTCATGTCCACTTCCGCCGAAGGTTCGGTGAATGGGAAGTAGGACGGGCGCAGCCGCATCTTGAGGTCACGCTCGAAAAAGCTCTCGAGGAACCCGTGCAGCATGGCCTTCATGTTCGCGAACGTGACGCCCTCGGCCACCACCAGTCCTTCGACCTGGTGGAACATCGGTGAATGCGTGACGTCGTGGTCATTGCGATAGACGCGGCCCGGCGCGATGACGGCGATGGGCGGCGAGCCTGCCAGCAACGCGCGGATCTGCACCGGTGAGGTGTGGGTGCGCAGCAGCTTGCCGTCGGGAAAATAGAACGTGTCGTGCATCGCGCGCGCCGGATGATCGGCGGGGATGTTCAACGCTTCGAAGTTGTGGAAATCGTCTTCGATCTCGGGGCCGGTGGCCACTTCGAAACCGGCCTGGCGGAACAGCTGTTCGATGCGCAGGCGAACCTTCGTGACGGGATGCAGGCCACCCCGGGTCTCACCGCGTCCGGGCAAGGTGACGTCGATGGTTTCCTTCGCAAGTTTCCTCGCGACCTCGGCCTGTTCGAGCTCGAGGCGCTTCGTCTCGATGAAGGCCTGGACCTGCTCGCGCACACGGTTGAGCTGGGCACCCGCTTCCTTGCGCTGCTCCGCCGCGAGCTTGCCCAGCTCCTTGAGCTTCTCGGTCAGCCAGCCGCTTTTTCCGAGCGTTCGGACGCGGACTTCTTCCAACCCCGCCACGTCGGCAGCATTGGAAATCGCGCCGAGAGTTTCCTCCCGGCGCTTGTCCAGATCTTCGGGAGCCCCTCCGCTCACTTCGACCACTGATACCGCTGCTTAAGCAGCGGCTTTTTCAGCTTTGTCGAGAGCGGCCTTGGCCTGCTTGGCGATCGCCGCAAAACCCTCGGGCTGGTTCATGGCCAGGTCCGCGAGCATCTTGCGATCGATATCGATGCCAGCCTTCTTCAGGCCGTTGATCAACCGGCTGTAGCTCAGGTCGAATTCGCGGGCAGCGGCATTGATGCGCTGGATCCAGAGCGCGCGGAAATCACGCTTCTTGAGCCGGCGGCCGCGGTACGCGTACTGGCCGGCCTTGATGACGGCCTGCTTCGCTGCGCGGAATACCTTGCTTCGGGCGTTGTAATAGCCCTTGGCCTTCTTGAGAATCTTCTTGTGGCGCGCACTTGCAGTGACGCCGCGTTTGACACGTGCCATTAGTTAGTCCTCGCCTTAACGGTGGTTGGGCATCAGCTGGTCGACACGTCCCGTGTCGCTCTTGTGCACGAGCGATGAACCGCCCGAGCGCAGCTGGCGCTTGGTCTTGCGAGGCTTGTGGCCGAGATTGTGGCGGCGGCCTGCCGGCGGCCTGCCGAGCCCGCTTTCCAGCCCTTGGCTGTCTTGCGGAAACGCTTGGCCGCTGCCCGGTTGGTCTTCAACTTGGGCATACATCGACTCCTTTATGGCTACCTGTCGCAAGGCACGCCGGTTTTCACCGGACGGGCCCGCTAGGGGCGAATCCGAAGCTGTCTCTTCTTGCGAAGAGTGGTCTTCGGGTTACTTCTTTTTGGCTGCAAACATCATGACCATCTGCCTGCCTTCCATCAGCGGGTTCTGCTCGATCGCCGCATGTTCGCGTCACCTTGGCCTTATCACCCTCGGTCAGGAAGCGAATGATGTTACGCAGTTTGATCTGGTAATCATTCTCGTCCGTACCGGGACGAAACTTGATCTCTTTGATCTGGGTGGTCTTTTGCTTTCGCTTGGCGGCGTGCGACTTCTTGTTCTGTTCGAACAGGAATTTGCCGAAGTCCATGACGCGTACCACAGGTGGATCGGCCTGCGGCGACACCTCGACGAGATCGAGCTCCGCGCTCTTGGCGAGATCGAGTGCTTCAAACCGGGTGAGCACACCAACCTGACCGCCATCGGCTCCGATCACTCGCACTTTAGGCGAGGTGATCTCTTCGTTGCGTCGAACGCGCTTGCTTGCGATAGCTATAAATCAACCCTCCAACAACGTGCGCCCGTGGCTCTCGACTTCCGCGCGGAGCCGACTAACAAAGTCTTCCGGGGACATCGTGCCGAGATCCTTGCCACTCAAGGAACGCACTGAAACTTGATTCGCCGCTACTTCCTTGTCGCCTGCCACCAATAGATATGGCACGCGCCGCAGCGTGTGGGCGCGAATCTTAAAGCCCACTTTTTCGTTCCGCAAGTCGACTTCGGCCCGAATGCCTTGATTTTTAAGTGTTTCCGCAACCCGCTCGACGTAGGCGTC
This sequence comes from Steroidobacteraceae bacterium, assembly GCA_029266835.1. Taxonomy (GTDB): domain Bacteria; phylum Pseudomonadota; class Gammaproteobacteria; order Steroidobacterales; family Steroidobacteraceae; genus CADEED01. Next base: position 11,686 of record JAQSWD010000083.1, on the reverse strand, counting down.
CTGTTTGTCGGTGATATTCATGATTACGGCCTGGGTCGGGGCCAGCCAGGCGGGCAGTTTTCCGGCGTGATGCTCCAGAAGAATGCCGAAAAACCGCTCCAGGGAGCCAAAAATGGCCCGGTGGAGCATCACGGGCACCTGTTTCTGGCTGTGCTCGTCGATGTAATGAGCGCCCAGGCGACCGGGCAGGTTCAGGTCCACCTGGAGGGTTCCGCACTGCCAGGTCCGGCCAATGGCGTCCCGGAGGTGGAATTCGAGCTTCGGCCCGTAGAACGCACCCTCGCCCGGGTTGTATTCGCACGCGATTCCGGCCGCCGCGGCCGCGGCTTTCAGGGCCTTCTCGGACTTGTCCCAGATCTCGTCGGAGCCCACGCGTTTCGGCGGCCGGTCGGCGAATTTCACCGCCACCTCGTCGAAGCCGAAGTCCTTATAGATGGACAGCAGCAGCTTGATGATGAGCACCGATTCTTCGGTGATCTGCTCCTCGGTGATGAAGATGTGCGCGTCGTCCTGGTTGAACGCGCGCACGCGCATCAGGCCATGCAGCGCCCCGGAAGGCTCGTAACGATGCACCTTGCCGAATTCGGCGAAGCGGATCGGCAGATCCTTATAAGAGCGGATGCCCTGGTTGAAGATCTGGATGTGGCCGGGGCAGTTCATGGGCTTGATCGCGAAGACGCGCTCGTCCGGCGTCTTGGTCAGAAACATGTTCTCGCCGAACTTCTCGAGATGGCCTGACTTCTGCCACAGCGAGGATTCCATGATCTCCGGCGCATTCACCTCGCCGTACCCGGCTTCGTCCTGTCTCTTGCGCATGTAGCCCAGCAGCTGCTGGAAAATGCGCCAGCCCTTGGGATGCCAGAACACCGCGCCCGGCGCCTCTTCCTGGAAATGGAACAGGTCGAGGTCCTTGCCGATGCGGCGGTGATCACGCTTCTCGGCTTCCTCGAGCCGATGAAGATAGGCCGCCAGGTCCTTGTCATTGAGCCAGGCCGTGCCGTAGATGCGCTGAAGCATCTCGTTGCGCGAATCGCCACGCCAATAGGCGCCCGCAACCTTCATGAGCTTGAAGGCCTTCAATTTGCCGGTGCTGGGCACGTGCGGCCCGCGGCACAGGTCGAACCACTCGCCCTGGCCGTACAAGCCGATGGGCTCGTTCGAGGGAATGCTGGCGATGATCTCCGCCTTGTACTTCTCGCCCATGCTTTCGAACAGCTTCACGGCCTCGTCGCGGTCCATGACCCGGCGGGTGACCTTGAGATCCTGCGCGGCGATCTCCTTCATCTTCGCCTCTATCTTCTCCAGGTCCTCGGGCGTGAAGGGCCGCTCGAACGCGAAGTCGTAGTAAAAGCCGTCCTCGATGACGGGGCCGATGGTGACCTGGGCCTTCGGGTAGATAGCCTGGACCGCCATGGCCAGCAAGTGCGCCGTGGAATGACGGATGACATCCAGCGCCGCCGGATCCTTTTCCGTGACGATGGACACCTTTGCGTCGGAGTCGATGACATAGGATGTATCGACCAGTTTTTCGTTGACGCGGCCGGCAATGGCGGCCTTGGCAAGACCGGCGCCGATGCTGGCGGCCACGTCGGCAACGCTCACGGCTTTATCGAAGCTGCGGGTGCTGCCGTCGGGCAGCGTAATGACTGGCATAGGGATTTCGAAACAGGATCAAGCAGTTGGAAGGCCGGGCATGGTCGCAGAGCGAAGCGTGAGAATCAATCCGCGCCCCGTTCCAAAAGCTTGAAGACAGGGAACTGGACGTCAGGTTTCAACCATGAAAAATCAGACCGATGTAGCCGCGAACGCGGCGGTGCTTTGCGCGCTCGTGCTCCTCACCGGCTGCGGTGGAGGTGGCGGAGGCAGTTCCAGCCCCTCGCCGTCCCCGCCACCGCCGCCCCCGGCTCCTGCGAACCGCGCCCCCGTGCTCACCCCCTTCACCCTGACGACCGACGAAGACACTTCGGCGACCGGTCAGCTCGCGGCCACGGACCCGGACGGCAATCCGGTCACTTTCGCGCTCACCACCAATGCCCAGCATGGCACAGCCACTGTCACCGCCGGTGGTGCGCTGAGCTACACGCCGTCATCGAACTACTCGGGCGCGGACTCCATCACCGTCACCGTGAGTGACAACGCCGGAGGCCAGGCGACCGGCACCGTCGACATCACGGTGAACGCGGTCAACGACGCACCCACGCTCGTCACCACGCAGGTGGCCGTCGACGAGGATGCCGTGCTGGATGGCCAGCTCGAGGGAGCGGACGTCGAAGGCGACACTTTCACGTTCGAGTACGTGCCGGGCGTGGCGCATGGAACGCTGACGATGTCTTCGTCCGGTTCTTTCAACTACACGCCGCTGGCCAACTACTCGGGTTCCGATCAGTTCACCGTGCGTCTCGTCGAATCCGGCGGGGCCGCGTCCGAACACACGGTGAGCATCGATGTGCGGCCGGTGAACGACGCACCGGTAGCGGTCGACGACGCGCTGCGGGTACCCGCGGCGAGCGGAGCGCCCGTGGCGCTGGCCGTCGTCGGCAACGATACCGATGTCGAAGGCAGCGAGTTGACGCCCGAGGTGGTGACTCAACCGGACGGCGGCACCGTGAGCGTCAATGCCACCACTCGCGAGATCATTTTCGAACCCGACAACGGGTACGTGGGTCCGATCGAATTCACCTACCGGGTCAGCGACGGCAGCGCGTTGTCGAACATCGCGACCATCAACGCGAACATCGGGTCAGTGGAAGACGTGATCTTCCTCTCCGACTACACCACGCCCGGCACGCTGGAGTTGCATGTGTTCGATGGCCTCGAGGTCCGTCGCGTGAGCGACGACCTCCCTTCGGGCCGCACGCTGTCGACTTTCACGGTCTCGAGCGACGCGCGCACTCTCGCCTACATCGTGGATGGCGCCGATGAAGAGCGCGTCTACGTGAAGTCGCTCGACGATTCCAGCCCCGCCGTCCTGCGCTTCACTTCGGCGGCGAAGACGGTGCCGGCCGAACAACGCGTGTCGGTCACGTTGAATGCCGATGGCACGTATCTTTTGATCAGGGACGGCTGGGCCGGTGACGTCAAGGTGAGCTTCGTGGTCAACGTGGCCAATGGTGTGTCACGGCACGTCGCGGGCAACATGCCCGGCATCAGCGATACGCGCGTGGTGCTCTTCCATCCCTACGAACCGCAGATGCTTCTTGCCCAGGGCCAGACCTCTGGCACGGGGCCCAACGACCTCGCCAATCGCGCGACGTCGGCGTTCATCGGCAGCGCCGCCGATCCGCGCACTCTCGAGCAGATCGGGCAAACCTATGCACCCGGCCAATGTGGCTCGGGCGAAGGCATCTATGTCGGCAACGATGGGCGTTACATCTATCACGCCGAATACCTTTGCGACGACGGCGTGATCAACCTGATCGCCTACGATCGGGTCAACGAAACGGAGGCCTATGTCGTCCGGCAAGCCGCACTGCCAGACCACGGTCTCAATGGCGTGGCCTCGCCGAATCCGGCGGTGACACGACTGTGTTTCGCGTTTTACGAACCCACGGCCACCACCAATCTGGGCCCGACGCGCTTCTACACCATGGACACCGCGAATCCCGCATCGGCGGGACCCGTGAGCCCGATTCACGAGCGCACCACACAGTGCACGATGTCGTCCGATGATCAGACCATCGTCTACCGGGTGCACACCCCCGACTTCTTGTACCAGCAGGCCTTCGCGATTGGCCCGGACAACCCGGGTGCGCCTGTGTTGCTGGCACCTGATTCCGAGTTGATCTCCGAACAAGGCGCGCTACAGCTCGCCGTAGGCGCGCCGCGCGCGGCCATTGCCTACTTCGGCAACGATGGCGTCCCGGGTTTCACGTTCGCGGAAGTTGGCAACTACTACACCTTCTCGCTGAACGGGCAGCCGGATTATTTCCGGTTCTCCGGCAATTACGTGCAACCCACCGTGGGCAGCGTGTTCAACTCCTCGAGCAAGGAGGGCGACTTCATTCTGTATGCGCGCCCCCAGACCGGACGATCCGCGCTCGAACTCATGAGTACGCACGTGCTCAACCTGTCGATCCCGCTGTCGCGACCCGGTGAAACCATCGGAGTCCGATCGATGAGGTGGCTGCGCGCCGGCGTCAGATGATGGCCGGCTGATCGAGTCTGACACCGCGGTGGCGGGTTGGCTGATAGAGCCACCCGCGCTCCGCGCATTAACTAGGAACGATGAAATCTCGTTCCAGACCCACACAACCCCTGCGCTTTGCCGTCGTCGGACTCGGCCACATCGCGCAGGCGGCCGTGCTGCCGGCCTTCCGCCACGCCAGCAAATTCGCCGAACTGACCGCGCTGGTTTCGGGCTCCCCCGCGAAACTCAAGCAGTTAGGCAAGCGCTACGGTGTCAAGCATCTGTATTCCTACCGCGACTCTCGCGACCTGTTCACCAGTGGCCTGGTGGACGCCGTGTACATCGCGCTGCCCAACAGTCAGCACGCCGCGTGGACCATCCGCGCGGCCGACGCGGGGCTGCATGTACTCTGCGAGAAACCGCTGGCGGTGAGCGTGCACGATTGCGAGCGCATGATCGACGCCTGCGAGCGCAACAACGTCCACCTGATGACGGCTTACCGCCTGCACTTCGAGCGCTGCAATCTCGAGGTGGCGGACCTGGTGCGCAAGAAGCGCATCGGCGAAGCGCGCTACTTCGACTCGCAATTCTCCATGCAGGTGAAGGACGGCAACATCCGCGTGCAGCGGGAGCTGGGCGGTGGCCCCGAATACGACATCGGCATCTACTGCATGAACGCCGCGCGCTACGTGTTCGCGGCAGAACCCACGCAGGTCTTCGCCACCGCCACCAACAGTGGCGACAAGCGCTTCCGCGAAGTGCCGGAAACCGTGCACGTCCTCATGAAATTTCCGGGCAACCGCGTGGCCAACTTCATCTGCAGTTTCGGCGCGGCGGACCGCTCCCGCTACGAGATCGTGGGCACCAAGGGCTCGGTGATCTGCGAGCCTGCCTACGAGTATGCCGAGGGCCTGGCCTACGAGCTCACCATCGGCGAAAAGAAACGCCGCAAGCAGTTCGCCAAGAGCGACCAGTTCGCGCCCGAGCTGATTCACTTCGCGAAGTGCGTGCGCTCCGGTCGCCGACCCGAACCTTCGGGCAAGGAAGGCCTGATCGACGTCGCCATCCTCGAAGCCATCCATCGGTCCATCCAGAGCGGTAGATGGGAGTCGGTGGCGGTGCCCCAGATCAAGGTGCATCGTCCCTCGCTCGACCAGGAGATCCGGCGCCCCGCGGTGCCACGCGAACCGAAACTGGTGCAGGCGGAGAGCGCTCATTCCTAGGAAGAAGAAAAGCAACGGTGCGGATGGCGAGGCTGGCGGCGGCAAGCGCCGTGGCGCGCGTGGGCTGTGGAATGGCGCCATCAGTTTCAGCCTGATCCACATCCCGGTATCGCTGCACACCGCGGCGCGCGCCACCAACATCGATCTCGACCTGCTCGACAAGCGCGACTTCGCGCCGGTGGGTTACCAGCGTTACAACAAGTCCACCGGCAAGGTGGTCGACTGGAACAACGTGGTGAAGGGGTACCAGTATGAGAAAGGTGAATACGTGGTGCTCACGGACGAGGACTTCCGTCGCGCGAACGTGGAAGCCTCGCGGACTATCGACATCGCGACCTTCGTCGAACGCGACTCGATCGCGCCTTACTACTTCGAGTCGCCCTACTACCTCGTGCCCGACAAGAACGGCGAGCGCGTCTACGCGCTGTTGCGCGATGCGCTGGAGCAATCGCAGAAGCTTGCCGTGGCTACGTTCGTCCTGCGCAGCCGGCAGCACGTCGCGGCGCTGATGCCCGTGGGCAAGGTCATGGTGCTCAACACGCTGCGTTTCGAAGAGGAAATCCAGCCCCATCCCGAGGTGGCGAGCGCGAAGAAAGCGGCTTCGGCCAGCGGCAAGGAGCTCCAGATGGCACTCAAGCTCATCGACGAGATGAGCGAGCCCTGGAAGCCGGAGGTGTTCGAGGACACCTACCGCAACGACCTCATGAAGCGCATTGAACAGAAGGTGAAGGCCGGGCAGACCCACGCTCTCACCGAGCCGGAAGCCGAGGACAAGGAAACGCGCGCCGCTGGCGGCAAGGTGGTCGACCTCATGTCGCTGCTGCAACGGAGCCTGGATCAGAAAGGTGGCGCAAGCGCAGTGGGTTCCGGCGCCGCCGCTCGCGGCAGCAAGCGAAAACACACCGCCGCGCGCCGCCGCACCAGCAACGTCCGCAGCGCACGCCGCGCCTGAGGCCCAGAGCCATGCCGCAGCCCGGGGCACATTCGCACTCGCGGCTCAAGCGGTACACCGCCAAGCGCGATTTCAGGAAGACTGCCGAACCCGATGCCGGCAAACGCACCAGAGCTTCCAAAGTCGCGCGCAAGAAGCTCATCTTCGTCATCCAGAAACACGCTGCCTCGCGCCTGCACTGGGACTTCCGTCTGGAATGGGAAGGCACCCTCCGCAGCTGGGCCGTGCCCAAGGGGCCTTCACTGGATCCCGCCGATCGCCGGCTCGCCGTCGAGGTGGAAGACCACCCCATCGCATACGCGAAGTTCTCGGGGGATATTCCGGAGGGCGAGTACGGAGCCGGCCACGTCGACATCTGGGACAACGGACACTGGAACCCCATCGGCGATGCCGACAAGGGTTTGAAGAAAGGCCACCTGGAGTTCGAGCTCACCGGCAAGAAGTTGCGCGGCCGCTGGCACCTGGTGCGCACTCGCATGCAGGGCAAACAACAGCAATGGCTGCTCATGAAGGGCAAGGACGAGTTCGCGCGCATGGCGGCCGATGCAGATGTCATCGATGCGGGCCTTGCCGATCAACCCAACCGGTTGCCAAAGCCTGCGAAGCCCGAAGCCGCAAAGCCCGCCCCCCAGCGCGCAAAGACCGCGCGTGCAAAGGGAGCCTCCTCGTCAACCAGCCGTGTAAAGGCGGCCGCACGTAGCCGTGCAAAGGCGCTGCCGGCAACGCTCAAGCCGCAACTTGCCACGCTGGTCGACAAGGTGCCGGGTGATGACGGCTGGGTATACGAACTCAAATATGACGGCGTGCGTCTGCTGATTCGATGCGACGGCGAGGACGTGCGTGCCATCTCGCGCAATGGCATCGACTGGACCCACAAGATAGGCCCCGTGGCGGAAGCCCTGTCGAGACTGAACCTCGATGGCGCCTGGCTGGACGGAGAGCTGATAGTCAGCGACCCGAACGGCCGATCGGACTTCTCGCTGCTTCAGCACACCATGGAACAACGCCGCTTCGAAGAGCTTCAGTACTGCATCTTCGACCTGTTGTACCTGCATGGCGAGGACCTGCGCGGAATGCCGCTATCGGAGCGCAAGTCTCGCCTCGATGCCACGTTCGCCAAACTACCGGCCCGGGGCCCGCTGCGCCTTGCCGACCAGCTGCACAGCGACAGTGCCGCGCTCATCAGCCGCGTGTGCAACCAGCACCTCGAAGGTCTGGTGGCCAAGCGCGTCGATTCAATCTACCGGGGCGACCGCTCGCCCGACTGGCTCAAGATCAAATGCCACCGCGAACAGGAATTCGTGGTCGGCGGCGCTTCCGTGATCCCGGGTCGCGGGACAGGCACGTTCTCGTCGCTGCTGGTGGGCGTGAAATCGGGCAAGGGTCTGCGCTACGTCGGCCGCGTGGGCGGCGGCTTCGACGCCGGCGAACGCGCGGAGTGGCAGCAGCGCGCGAAGAAGCTGCATGTCGAGTCAAGCCCCTTCGTCAACCTGCCCGACCGCCGCTCCGGCGAGACCTTCATCTGGATGAAGCCCGAACTCGTGATCCAGGTGGCCTTCGCGGACTGGACCCACAGCGGAGTCCTTCGCCAGCCGCGTTATCTCGGCATGCGCCAGGACCGCGACCCGAAAACCGTGATCCGCGAAGAACCGGCGCATACTGAGGACGTGGTGAAGGACAAGGCCAGATCGAAACGCGCGAAGTCCGCGGCGAAGCAGGCTCCCGCGCCGAAGGACCGCGCCAAGGGTGGTGGTGAGGCGGGCCCCATGGGCATGCGGCTCACGCATCCCGACCGCATCCTGTTTCCGCATGACGGCATCACCAAGCTGCAGCTCGCCGAATACTTCGCGGCCGTGGGCGAGCAGGCGCTGCCTCACTACCTCGACCGGCCGCTCAGCATCCTGCGCAACACCCACGGAACCCAGCCGTTCTTCCAGAAACATTTCCTGGAGAAATCCTCGGCGGGGCTGCGCGTCGTGTCCATTCCCAATGCCGACAAGGATCCGGATTACGTGGTCTGCGACTCCGTCGAGGGGCTGCTGCACCTCGCGCAGGTGGGCGCCGTCGAGCTGCACAGCTGGGGCGCGCGCATGCCGCGGCCCACGCACGCCGACCGCCTCACGCTGGACCTGGACCCGGGTGCCGACCTGCCCTATCCACCGCTGCGCGATGCCGCGCTGGCGATCCGCAAGCTGCTGCAGGACCTGGGACTCGAAAGCTGGGTGAAGACCACGGGCGGCAAGGGCCTCCACGTGGTCGTGCCGCTGGGTCGTCCGCTACCCGACTGGGACACGGCCAAGGAGTTCTCGCACGGCATCACGCGGTTCATGGAAAAGCTCGCACCCAACATGTTCACTTCCAGGACGGGCGAGCGGAATCGCAAGAACAAGATTTTCGTCGACTATCTACGCAATGGATTCGGCGCCACCGCGGTCGCCGCTTTTTCGCCGCGCTGGCGGCCGGGCGTGGGCGTATCGACGCCCGTTTCCTGGGACGAGATCGATGAAGACATCCGCGGCACGCATTTCGACATCCACAACGTGCCTGCCCGGGTCGCCAGCCAACGCAAGGACCCGTGGGCGGCATATTGGGACTCGAAACAGGCGCTGACCAAGACAGCCATCAAGAAGCTCGAAGACAAGCTCTGACGCTCACTTCTCGATGCGATACTCCACGCCGGCCCGGGTTTCCTCGCTGCCGCGCTGAACCCGAACGCCCACGTCGTCGGTGAGCTTGTAACGAAGCGCGATCACTTCACCGGGCTCGAACAAGCCCACGCCATAGCTCAGGTACAGCCTGGGTGAAAGATATTCGCCCACGGTGAGCGCAGAACCGCCGATCATCTCGTTCTCCTCCACGCTCGCTTCGTCGAGTCCCAGCCGCGCGCCGATGCGCTTGGCCACGAGACCTGCGCCGGCGCCCTGCAGCGACTGCGTGGCCGACGCCAGCGCATCCTGCGAGCTGCCGCTGGCGCTGCCCACGTCGCTGAGTGAACGCCCGGTCACCAGGTACGACAACGCATCCGCCTCACCGACATTCGGATCCGAGATCACCGTGATCACCGGGCTCTTCGCCGAACCGGCGATACGCAGCCCCGTCTGGAGGTTGTCATTGATGTCGCGCATCGCGACGATGGCCAGGCGCGGATTGTCGAGCGGTGTACCGGCGAACAGCAGCCGCCCGTCCTTGATGGTGAGGTCCTGGCCGTAGGCCTTGTAGGTCCCCGCCACCATCAGCTGCCCCGAACCCGTCGTGGGCACGCCCGGCGATTCGCGCACCTCGAGCTCCCCGTTCACGGTGGACTCGAGTCCATAACCCACGATCTTGATGTTCTCACCCAGCTTCACCTGGACCACCGCGCTGATCGGCAAGGCCGCCGCCTCCGACTCCGGTTGCACTTCCTTGCCGTTGCGGATCACCACCACGTCGGGTGAGGCATTCACGGACTTGTCCTGTGGCAGCTTCTGCAGGTTGATGTCCGCGCGCGGGATGGTCAGTTCGCCGCGCAGTAGATAGCCCTTCGGGTCGCCGGTCAGTGAGAGATCGGGAGTCACGATCACATTCGCCGCCGGAATGTCGGCCGCCTCGAAATTCTGGCCCAGGATCTTCGCCTCGATGACGCCGCGCTCGCTCATTGTGCCGGCGAGTTCCAGGTGCCCCTTGCCCGAGGCCACGCTGGCCGCCAGTTCAAAACCGCCGCCGCTGCGCGCCACGCCCAGCACGCGACCATCACGCAATTCGATGCCGATCTTGCCAAGGTCGGCCTGGAGCTTCTGCGCATCGACGTTGCCGGTAATTTCCGGCGCCGCAGTGGTGCCCGCCAGCATGATCCGTGCGTTCACCGTGCCGTCGAGGTTCGCGATCGTGGGCACGAAGGCGCCGAAGGGCGCCAGCGTCGGCAGGTTCGCGTCCACCTGGCCCTGGATGGCCGGCGCGGCCGCCGTGAGATTCCTGGCCGCCAGCTCCGCCTTCAAACTACCGCCGTGCTGCAGTCCGGCCGTGAGCAAAGCCGTGGCATTCATTCCCTGAAGTTGCGCGCGCAGATCGAGGTTTTCGTACAGCAGCAAGGTGCGTTGACCCAGTACGGACTCGCCCGGCTCATCGTCACGCATCACCATCTGCGCCGAAGGCGAAGTCACGGTGGCCTCACCGAACCATTGCCCGTCCGCTTGTCGGCGCACATCGCCCCGGCCCTCGAGTTCGCCGCGCAGTTGCCCGGGCATGGCTTCCGGCGCGAGCGCGTTGGCCAGGCTCAATGGGACCCTGGCGAATTCATATGCGGCATGAATTGCGCCGCCCTGCTTCAGATTCGCTTCCAGGCAGAGCGAGCTGTCCTCCTGTGCCAGGCAGGCCTTGCCGATGGAGAAATCACCCTTGTCATAGACGACCGGCGCCGGTGCGCGCAGCATCAGCGGCGCAAGGTCCGGCGTGTCCAGCGACAGCTTCGCTATCTCGCCGCGCCAGCTGAGTTCGGATCCTCCACCCAGGCCGCCACCCACTTCCACCTCGGCATCCAGGCGCTCACTGTCTGCGGTCAACGTGACTCGATGCCGCGCCTGGTTTCCCGAGGCGGTGAGGTTCACGGCCGAGAATTCCAGGCCGCCCGCTGCGACACCGGTGGCGCGCGCTTCGATCTTGCCGTCCGGATGCAGCGGCGACTTCACGCTCGCGTCCACCCGCAGCCGGGACACGCGATTCTCCGCGAACGCCAGCGCGCGCCCCTCGGCCGTGCCGGCAATGCGCAGCTCGGGCCATTGCCCGCGCACGCGAAAGTCCCCTGTCAAACTACCTGCCGTGTCGGGCACCCAGTCGTTGAGAGAGGCCACCGCGAGTTTCACCGTGGCGTCGACCTCATTGCGGTTCGTCGCATTGCCCTTCACCGCGACACGGCTCCGGCCCGAGCTCAGCTGCAAATCACCTTCGAGGCTCGACGGGGCGGCGAATTCGACCGCACCTTCCCCGGCGATCGGTCGGCCGCGCAGCTCACCCGCCAGCGTCGCGATGTTGAGCGACCCTTGCGGGCCCGCCTCGGCCATGACGCCGCGCGTGCTGGCAGCCAGATTCACGCGGCCCGGCCAGCCCGCCAGCAACTCGCCCGGATTGAAATCGCGTGCATTCACCGTGAGCTGCCAGGCCACGGGCTGGAAGTCGACATTGCCCTTCACGGCCAACCGCCCCGCGCGCTGCGTGAGATCGAGCTTCTGGATGTCCACACGCTGGTCGGTTCCCTTGACGTCCAGCGCCGCGTGCGTGGGTTCACCGGGTGGACCCGCCTCCAGCTCGCCGGTCAGCGCATAGGCCTCGGGTGTGCCATCGAATCGCACTGCGCCCTGCGTATGCAGCACCCGGCCCGCCAGGTGCTCCGGAATCACGACCTTCGACCAG
>JAQSWD010000082.1 GCA_029266835.1 Steroidobacteraceae bacterium | reverse complement strand
GGTTGCTGGATGCTGTGGCCCGAAAGGCCCGACAACTGGCGTGATGGCGCCCAGCCGGCGCAACGAGCTTTCGCGGAAGTGGCTTCGGCCATCGCGAGGTTCGAGCCCGTGCGCGTGGGCGTGTCCGCGGAGAACTTCGAATTCGCGCGCAGCCTGCTTCCCGAAGCCGTGCGCGTGATCGAGATTTCCCACGACGACGCCTGGATGCGCGACGTCGGCCCCACGTTCGTGGTCAACAGGAAAGGCGTGAAACGCGGTGTGGACTGGGGCTTCAATGCCTGGGGCGGGCTCGACGGCGGGCTGTATTTTCCGTGGAACCTCGATGACGCCGTGGCTCGCAAGGTGTTGGAGATCGAAGCCTGCGACCGGTATCGCGCGCCGCTCATCAATGAAGGCGGGGCCATCCACGTGGATGGCCAGGGCACGGCGCTGGTCACCGAGCAATGCCTGTTGAACCGCAACCGAAATCCGGACTTGAGTCGTACGGACATCGAGAAGCATCTGCGTGATTACCTCGGCGTGCGCCAGATCATCTGGCTGGGCGAGGGCGTGATCAACGACGAGACCGATGGCCATGTCGACAACCTGGCCTGTTTCGTGAAGCCGGGAGTGATCGCGCTGCACTGGACCGACGACACCCGCGACCCGCAACACCCGGTATCGCTCGATGCCCTGCATCGCCTGCGCAAGGCGCGCGACGCGCGCGGCCGCGCCATCGAAGTCATCAAGCTGCCCATGCCCGGCCCGCTGGAACTGACCGCCGCGGAGGCGGCCGGAATCCTCGAGAGCGAAACCTCGCATCGCCGCGAGGCGGGCATGCGCCTGGCTGCCAGCTACGTGAACTTCTACATCGCCAACCGCGGCATCGTCATGCCCTTGCTGGACAAGAAAACCGACCGGCTGGCCGCGGCGCGGCTGAAACGCGCGTTTCCCGGCCGGCAGGTGGTGGGCGTGCCCGCCCGTGAAATCCTGTTAGGCGGCGGCAACATCCATTGCATCACGCAGCAGGTACCTCGGTAAGGAAGCGCCGGGTACCGCGACGCGACATTCCCGGCGGGTTGCGCGTACCGGGGATGTCGGAGAGCAGCAGTTCCAGACAGGTCAGCGAACTCGAACGCCTGCTGGGTGCCTGGGGCACGCGGGTTGTAAATATTTTCCTGCGCTCAGGATGATGAGCCGTGCCTGTCATCAAGAGTTCGCGCAGCGGTCTCTCGGGTTCCCTGTCCTAACTTCGAGCCTGCAGCCATCAACCTGATTTGACGGCCGCGTGTGAGGGGCTGTTGTGAGGCCTCTTTGTGAGGCTTCGCGCAAGATTGATAGGACTCATTCCGACATGTCGTCATCCGGCGACGATTGACGAGACCCCGGGTGATTGTTGTTAGACTAGGCGACCCAACAATCCCACCACGACGAGAGGACTACGGAATGGCAGCCAGGAAAAAAGGTGCTCGGCACATGCGCGAATGGTCGGAAGGCGACATGAAGAAGCTGCGTGCGTTCGCGAAGTCCAAGGTGTCAGCGCGCGTGGCGGCGTCGAAGCTGGGCCGCTCGCCGGGTGCCGTGCGCTACAAGGCGATGATGGAAGGCGTTTCCTTCCGCTCGATCAATCGCAAGAAATAACCCTCGGCGGAAGCCGGATTTCAGCCGCAAATCACGTGTTTTGCAGCTCCCGGTGCGCTTCGTCCAGCCATTCGCGTTGGGCCTTGCGGTAATGCGCCGGAGCGTACTTGGCCCGGTCCAGCAACGCCTTGAGCGTTTGCTGGGCCAGCGGCGCCTGGTTCGAACGGATCAACAATCTCGCGTAACGCACGCCCGCCTCGGCGCCCGGGTAATACCCGGCAAGCGTCGCGTATTCCGAAAGGGCTTTCTCCAGGTTGCCTTCCATCTCGAGCGCGCGCGCGTACAGCAGGTGGCCGTCCGCCGATTTGAACTCGGGATTCTTCTCGATGAGATCGTCGAGTGTCTTGCGCGCGCCGGCGGCATCGCCCGCTTCGAACTGCGCATGCGCGTAACCCAACAATAATTTCGGATCTTCGGCGAATACGCCTGTCAGACAAGTCTGATAGACCGGCACCGCTTCCTTCGCGCGCCCGAGGCGCACCAGTTCCTCTGCGTAGCGCTGGCGCGATGCCACGGTGCCGCTGACCTGCATCTCGTTCTCGAAACGACGCAGGCTGCCTTCCGGGTCGAGCGTCGAGCGGATGCCGCGCATGGCGCGCCGGCTGCCGCGCGACCCCAGCCACTCGGGCACGAGCTCCGCGCCGATGTAGATCGCGGGACCCACGAACGGCAGGAACGTCATGGTGATGACCAGCACATACACCCAGACGGTGTTGCGTCCGGTCTTGATGCAGTGGACCACGAGGCCCAGCGAGATCAGGCCGGAGATGATGAGGAGGGGAAACATGTGGTTAGGATTCCGGGTCAGTTCGTAAGGTAATCGACGGACAGGAACGCGGCACGCCCGCGCGCCGGAAAGTAGCGGTAGTTCCCAAAAGCGAAGTCTGCGCGGTCGGCGTAGGCCCTGTCGAAGGCATTATCGACGCGCAGTGACAGGCCCATCTGCCGGGACGCGCGCCAGCGCAGGCGCAGATCCACCACCTGGTGACCCGGGTACCTGGCGGTATTGGAGGCGTCCAGGAAGTACGAACCCACGTAGCTCCAGCTGGCGCCCGCCTGCCAGCTCGCGGACTCCCGCGACGGATAGGCGAGGTCGATGGTGTGCAGATTGCGCGGCGCGGTGTCGATATCGTTGCCGTCCGCGATCGTCTCGCCGCCCTCCACGGCACGCGAGAACGCGTACTGGTGCTTCGCGAGCGTGCCGGACAAGACCAGCCGGAATGGATGGGCCGCTGGCCCGCATTCCTCGCACCCGATGCGATATTCGAAGCCGCGATGGCGCGTGCGGCCATTACCCACGTTGAACCCGTTGGATTCGCGCAGTATGACGTTGCGCTTGTTCATCGCGAACAGCGCCAGTTCCCAGTCGAGATGGCCGAACCGGTTCTTCAAGCCGAGTTCGACCGATTCGAGCTGCTCGCTGTCGAGATCCGCGACGGCCTGTTGACGCTGCAGGCGGTACAGCTCGGTCATCTCCGGCGGCCGGAAACCGCTCGACAGGCTGAGATACACGTGCATGTCGCCCCGCCAGCCCACGGTGAATCTGGGCGACACGTTGTCGAAGCGGTCGCTGCGGTCGGCGGGGCGCGTGTAGAGGCAGCCAGTGGCTCCGCACGGCACGCCATTCTGGTCGGTGTTGCCGTCCAGCATGCGGTTGTCGTAGTCGTAGTTAGTGGTGTCGGCGCGCAACGCGGCGGTGGCGTGCCATTTGTGAGCGAATTCGTAATCCACCGACACGGTGCCGCCCACGGTGTTCGAATCGACGGCGTAGTCGTAGTGGTACCCCGCCGGCCGGATGGCGTTGGCTGCGGGTGCGCCGTCGGTGGCAGGTCCCCGTTGGAACTCGGTCAGTTCGGTGGCGGCGGCTTCCGCGTCGAGCGCTACGCGCGTGGACCACTTGCCGCGATTGAAGAACATCGCGCCGCTCATCATGTAGCTGGTCTGCGCGTTGTGCTCCACGGGCTTCCCGATCAGGAAGTGCTGGCTGAAATCCATGCGTGAGCGGCGGTAGATGGCGCCGATCTCGTAGTAGTCATCGTCGTTGTACGGTGTGTCCGTGCTGTAGTGCGCGGACACTCGCGCGCTGGATGCATCGCGGAACGCTTCGGGGTTCGGGTTGCTGCGCGCGATGCTTTCGTCGCGATAGGCATTGAAACCCTGGATGAAGCCGGCGGTTTCCTGGTTGAGCACGGTGCCCGCGGCGCGCAATTTGAGATGGCCGTTGCCGATGAACTTGTCGGCGAGCAGATTGAGCTTGAGTTCATCGACACCCGAGGCATCGCGCCAGCCCGGCGCGCGCGTGGCGACGCCATAGGCGCCCAGACCCGGCAGGCGCCTGCTCTCGAGCTCGGGCGCGATGCCGAATGCCAGGCGCTTGAATGAGCCGGAACCGGTTGCCGCCGACAGGAACAGATCGGGCATGGTGCGGGAATCGGGGGTGATCGCATTCACGACACCGTGCACGGCGCTGGCGCCGAACATGGACGAACCCGGGCCGCGCAGGATTTCGAGCGTGCGCGCCTGTTCGTAATTCACTTCGAACATCTCGTTGAGGTTGCAGAAGCCCACCGGCCGTATCGGCATGCTGTCTTCGGCCACGAGAAATGCGCCGCAGGCGCCCGCGCCCGACAGCACCGGCGACCGGATGGCCACCAGGCTCTCCGCGCCGCTGCCTCTTTGCACGTAGACACCCGGCGCCTGGTTGAGGAGCGACGCCTGGTGCTGGGCGCCGATCTGGGCGAAATCCGCGCCGTCGATACGCGAGATGCTCACCGGAGTATTGAAGGCGGAGGAGGCCGTGCGCGTGGCCGTGACCACGATGTCGTCGGTGAGAGACTCGTCCGGCTCTGCGGTGGTTTCGGGTTGCCCCGCGGGTTCGGCGGCGATGGCGCCGAGCGGCAGCAGAGCCGCGAGGACGAAAAGATTACGCATGGTCAGGTGGCCCATTCAATTGAGCGATTATCACCGTGAACGTCTATCCTTGCCATGTCGCAGAATGAACAGAAGCCCCGGAAAAAGCAGGTTGTTTGTCTTGCTGGCGCTGTTGGCCGCGGCCCCTTTGTCGGCGCAGCAGCCGACGGACGCGCCGGTGCATCGCCCGCGCGTGGGGCTGGTGTTGTCAGGCGGCGGGGCGCGCGGTGCCGCGCACATCGGCGTCCTGAAAGTCCTGGAAGAGAATCGCATTCCGGTCGACGCCATCGCCGGCACCAGCATGGGTGCCGTGGTGGGTGGTTTGTATGCATCGGGCCTCTCTGCCAGTGACATCGAGCGAGTGATGACTTCGGTGGATTGGCAGGATGCCTTCCGCGACCGGCCGTCGCGCACCGATCTCAATTTCCGCCGCAAGCTCGAAGACCAGAACTTCCTGGTCAAGTTCCCGCTGGGACTCAAGGGGCGCAAGTTCCGGCTGCCGCGCGGGTTGGTGCAGGGGCAGAAGCTTACGCAGATACTGCGCGGCCTTACCTTGCCGGTAGCCCAAATACAGCACTTCGACGACCTGGCCATCCCGTTCCGCGCCGTCGCCACCGACCTCGTCACGGGCGACCGCGTGGTGCTCGACCACGGCGACCTAACTACGGCCATGCGCGCCAGCCTGTCGGCCCCGGGCGTGTTCTCGCCCGTGGACTACGAGGGGCGCATGCTGGTGGACGGCGGCCTGTCGTCCAACCTGCCCGTCGACGTGGCCCGTGAGATGGGCGTGGACGTGCTCATCGTCGTGGATTGCGGCTTTCCGCTGCTGGAACGAGGCAAGCTGATCTCGGTGGCCACGGTGTCCAACCAGATGCTGGCCATCCTGATCCGCCACAACACCGCCGAGCAGCGCAAGACACTGCACTCCAGCGACGTGGTCATCGATCCTGCGTTGGGGGATTTTTCCTCGCTGGATTTCACCGAACACGCCAAGGCGATGCGTATCGGTGAAGAGGCGGCCCGCAGCCAGCAACAGCGGCTGGCGCCGCTGTCGGTTCCCGATGCGCAATTCCACCGCGTCATGGCTGCGCGAACCGCCAAGCGCACTTCCTTGCCAGAGGTGAAGTTCCTGCAGGTCGAGCCGGGTTCCGAGAAGTACGCCAGCGCCATCAACGCGCTGTTCGGCGACCAGGTGGGCAAACCCGTGAACGTGCCGCGGCTCACCCGGCGGGTCGGTGAGCTGTACGGCCAGGGCAATCTCGAGATCTTCGATTACCGGCTGGTCAAGGAAGACGACGATTTCGGCCTGGCTTTCACCACGCGGCGGAATTCCTGGGGTCCTAACTATCTTCGCTTCGGCCTGCAGCTGCAGAACGACTTCGAGGGCAATTCCTCGTTCAATGCGGCGGCGCGCGGCACGCTGGCGGAGATCACGCGTTATGGCGGCGAATGGCTCTGGGATTTCCAGGTGGGCGAGACGCCGCGCGTGGCCACCGAAGTCTATCTTCCCGTGGGTTACCGCTCCCGCTGGTTCCTGGCGCCGCATGCCGAGTTCAAGATTCGCACGCTTCCGCTGGTGGACGACGACGAACGCATCCTGGCCGAGTACCGCGTGCGGTCCACGGATTTCGGCTTCGACTTCGGGCGCGAACTGGGCAATTACGGCGAGATCCGGCTGGGCGCGGGCCGCACCATCGGGTCGGCGCGTGTGCGCATCGGCGATCCGCTGCTGCCGCCCACGGAATTCGACGCCAACAAGTTCTTCGGTGAATTCCGCTACGACAGCGTGGACGATGTGAATTTCCCGCGGCGGGGCGGGTCGTTCTCGTTGGCCTGGCAAGGTGAGCGCGAGGGTGGTGGCGACTCGCAGAAGGCGGACCTGATCGTGTTCGATCAGTTGTACGCGCATTCCTGGGGCCGCAATACAGCCATCCTGTGGACCACCGCCGGCACCCGCCTCGATTCCGACGTGGACATCGTGCGTTCGCACTACACGATCGGCGGTTTCCTCAACATGTCGGGCGTCACTCCGGAAACCCTGGTCGGCCCGCACTTCGCCGTCGCCCGCGGCATCTACTACCGCCGCATCGGCGAGGGAACCGGGCAGGGCTTCCTCAACGTGCCGGTATACCTGGGCACATCGCTGGAAATCGGCAACGTGTGGAACGCGCGCCGGGACATGTCGTTCAGCAGCGCCAAAACCAACGGCAGCGTGTTTTTCGGCCTCGATACCCTGTTCGGACCTGTCTACTTCGCCACCGGCTTCGACGACGAAGGCGGTTCGGCCTACTACCTGTTCCTGGGCCGCACGTTCTAATGGGGACATTCCTCGTTTTCTAGGAAACGGGGACAGCCTTAGCTCTCGGGCGGCCACCGCGCCGAAAGGTTTCCGGCGCGAAGTAGAGGGCGCCGAGTGCGAAGCGTCAGCGCGAAGGTACTCTTTGGTGGTTCAATCCAAGTCCGCGTTCACCAGCAGTTTCGAGCGAAGCGGTGACAGCTCTGTCTGCGCAGCTTCGCGCGAGGGCACGCCGAAGGCGCGCCCGAAAGTGAGCGCCGGAAACCTTTCGGCGCGGTGGCTGCCCTTGCGATGAGGCCCGTCCCCGTTTCCTAGAAAACGAGGAATGTCCCCATTAAAGCCCGCGCGACTCGTGAAGCTTTTCGACCTTGTCGAATTTGAGGGCGGGCTGGTCGCCGGCGCGGGAGTACTCGTGTTTGCGCGACATTTCGATCAGCGCAGCGTCGCGTTCGGCGGCGGTGCCGAACCAGTGGGTCTTGTTCCAGTCCGCGCCCAGCAGCTTGCGAAAGGGATCGCCGGACTTGAGCGTGATGCGCACGCCGTATGGCCGCTGGATGCCCGCGTCCGGGCGACGGAGGTTGTGAGGGTGGACGATGGCCATGAAGTCAGGCTCCCGAAAAGGCCGTAAGGGTACGAATCGCCCCCGGGCCACGCAAGACAATAACCCGCAAGTTGCGAAAGATTTGTCGGGTTCGATTGCGCGGGAGCGCGCGCGGCCAATAACATCGGGAAACGTCCATGGCGGGGGCGAAGAGTGCGCATTGCAGCCGGATTGATGGCGGGATTGCTGATTGCCACCGCTTGGGCGGCCGATAGCGGCAATCCGCCCGCCGGTACGGCCGAACCCCGCAGCGAGCAGGAACGCTGGATTCGTGCGATGGAGTTCCAGGCGCGCGCCCGGGAGCTGTATCCGCGCCGTCGCGACACGCCATTGCGCTACGCGAACATGACCGATGACGAGGTCCGCGAGGTCCAGGCCATTGCGAGCAAGTACAGGATGTCCCAGTTCGTGAACATTTCGCCCGTGGTGACGGGCTGCCCTTGTGAGGAGGGTGGCGGTTGCACCGAACAGGTTTACATCACCAGCCATTTCGGTGAGAAGACCCGGGGGCTGCAGTTGTCACGTCACAGGAACGCGTGGGTGGTCGGCGCCGTGCAGAAGTGGTGGCTCGAATTCGAATCGCTGCTGGCGCGCCAGGAATCCATGAGTTACCGCGAGTTCTCGGCGGCGCGCGATCTGAAGCTGCTCGAATTCCCGATGTGCGAGAAGCCCGATTCCCAGGACGAGTCCAAACAAGTCGCCGAGAACACTTCCACGAAATGACGAAAAAACGCTCCCCTGTCTCCGTTCGCCCCGTGACTCCCCAGGATTTCGACGCATGGAAACCGCTCTGGGATGACTACAACGCTTTCTACGAGCGAGTCGGGCCCACTGCGTTGCCCGACGAAGTCACCGACACCACGTGGCGGCGTTTTTTCGACGCCAGCGAGCCCGTGCACTGCATCGTCGCGGAGCGCGAGGGCAAGGTGGTCGGCATGTGCCACTACATTTTCCATCGCAGCACGTCGCGGCTCGCGCCGGTCTGTTACCTGCAGGATCTGTTCACGGCGCCTGACTACCGCGGCCACGGCATCGGCCGCGCGCTCATCCAGCGCGTCTACGAGATCGCCAGGGAAGCGGGTTCCACGCGCGTGTACTGGCTGACTCACACCACCAACACGCCCGGGCGCACCTTGTACGACAAGGTGGCGAAGAATCTCGGCTTCATCCAGTACATCCACGAAGTGCCATGAACAGCCGGCGCGAATGCCCGCGCGGGCACGTTTACTTCAAGACTTCGGATTGCCCCACCTGCCCGAAGTGCGAAGCGGCGAAGAAGCCGGCGGACGGGTTTCTGTCCGGGCTGGCCGCGCCGGCGCGCCGCGCGCTGGTTGCCGCGGGGCTGACGTCGCTGAAGGCGCTGGCGCGGCGCTCGGAAGCCGACGTGCTCGCGTTGCATGGCATGGGTCCGAATGCCATGAGCAAACTTCGCGCGGCATTGAAAGCTGCCGGGCTGGGTTTTGCCAGGCGCGCCGCGTGAAGCTCACCGATCTCAAGCAATGCTTCACGGGCAATGAAGATCTGTATCGCGAGTACACCGTCTTGCTGGTGGATCTCGACCTGGTGCCCAGCGACGGCGTCGACGTGGTGATCTCGCCGTTGCGCGAAACCGAAGTCGATCCGGAGGCGGGCGAGATTCGCCTGTATTCCGCGGCCGTGCGGCCGAATTCCGATCAGCTGCCGGCCGCGCTGTTCGAGCTGTTCATGGGCTCTTGGCCGCTTGACGGTGTCCACGACGTGGAATTCGTGGTCAAGATCCAGTTACCGATAGCGCCCGAAGAAGGCGTGGTGCAGGAATATTCGTTACAACCGCTGGCAGGCGTGTGGATAGGGCGCGAGTCCGAGGAAATCTGGCTGCTGGTGCGGCCGCAGCCCGAATATCCGCAAGACCTGCTGCCGGGCTGAGCATCACGCATGAGCGAGAACAAGACCAAGCCTACGCAGATGAGCGTTGCCGAGTATCTGAAGAAGAAGGCCGGCGCCGAACAACTCGCCGATTGCAGGGAGCTCGTGAAGCTCTTCAAGGAAGTCACGGGCAAGCCACCGAAGATGTGGGGCCCGAGCATCGTGGGCTTCGATTCCTATCACTATGTGTACGACAGCGGGCGCGAAGGCGACGCGCCGGTGCTCGGCTTCGCCGTGCGTGGCCGCGAACTCGTCCTGTATCTGAGCTGCGCAAAAGAGGCGAAGCCACTGCTGGCGAAACTGGGCAAGCACAAATCCGGCGTCGCCTGCCTCTACATCAGGACGCTGGACGACCTGGACCGTGGCGTGCTGAAGAAACTGGCGCAGTCCGCCGTGAAAGATACGCGCCGGCGCTATCCGGCGCGCAAGGCCGGCTGAACTTCGCGGCGGCATTCCGACCAGTCGATGTGAGCCCATCGGTTGCGCGCGACGCGTCTGAAGACGGCGGGCAATGGCGACACCGCCAGGAACAGGCCGACCACCCAGGCCATGTGTGCATCCGGGTCGCTCATGAGCCACGCGATAGACATCAAGATCAGCATCACAGCCACACCCAGCGTGGCCTCGGCCCAGCGCACGCCGCGCGTGAGGGTGAGGCCCAGGTAAGTGCTCAGCACGGTGCCAAGGATGAGCAACGGGCCGCCCACCGCCACGATTGCCAGGGGAATCTTCGCGTAAATGCCGATGGCGAGCAGCGCGACGAACAGCACCATCAACACGCGCCCGTTGTGCCGCCACGCGGATTTTTCGACGGCCTCGAACAACGCGGGCCGGGACCAATCACCACGCAGCCACAACGCGCGACTGCGCTCCGGCGCCTGGCCCGTCATGGCGCCGCTCAGCGTGCTGGCAATCGTGAGGTAAAAGAGCCAGGTCGAGGCATGCACCTCGTCGGAACGCGAGAGAACCACCAGCGGAAGCAGCAGCGCGACGGTCAGCGGCCAGGGCTGTGAGTTGCCCAGCACCAGGTCGATTT
This sequence comes from Steroidobacteraceae bacterium, assembly GCA_029266835.1. GTDB lineage: Bacteria > Pseudomonadota > Gammaproteobacteria > Steroidobacterales > Steroidobacteraceae > CADEED01. The sequence continues at coordinate 7,572 of JAQSWD010000082.1, read as the reverse complement.
CCCGGCCGGCGAGTTCGCGGGTGGTGCCGGACTTCGTTGCGCGTGCCTGAAAGCGACCCGCGAGGGCGCGGCGTATCCGCGGCCAGAGCAGGAAACCCGCGCTGAAGACCAGCAGGACCACGGGAATCTGCAGCAGGTTGGCCCGCATCATGGCGCCCGGGTCCTCGCGGTCCGCTGTCGGCATGAACATCAGCACCAGGAAAATCAGCAGCGCCTTCGCAACGCCGTTGACACTGCGCTCGTTGCCGATCACCCACATGAGCACATAGAGCCAGAACGCGGCGATGCAGGCGGACGTGTAGGTGATCACGGCCATCACGAGCGTGTAGTTGAGCAGGTTCGGGTCTGCGAACAATTGGCTGACATCCGCCGACATGCCGGCCACGAAAGCCAACGGCGCTATCAGCCCCGCGGGCAGCGTCACCAGCAGCACGGTGAGGATGGCGCTGAGCAGTAGTTTGATCCGCGCGCCGGGCAAGATGCACGCCGCATGGCTCCCCGCCAGGCGTGCGAGTGTCAAGGGCATGAGCGAGGTACCGCAGAAGAGCAAGATGAGCCCGGGCACCGCCAGCGCCAGCATGTGTTCGGTTTGCGGCGTGTAGAGAACCACGTACAGCGAGGCCAGCAACAGCAGCAGCCCGCAGATCGTGAGCCACTTCGTCACCCGCGACCCGGCGAAATACACCAGCAGCAGGCGCCCGATGGCTTTCATCGATGCATCTCCAGGAAGATTTCCTCGAGACCCGGCGATTCTCGCGTCACCGTGACCGAGTATTTCTGTTCGAAGGCCTGCTGAGCTTCGTCAGTCCAGTCGCGGACCAGCGCGGTAACGGCGGGGCCCTGCGTCCGCCGGTTGATCGCACCGGGAATCTCGAACGACGGCACCGACGAGCCGCCCGACCGGATGTGCAGGCGTGAAACCGAATCCTTGAGCGACTCGAGTTCGCCTTCCCAGCACAGGCGGCCCTCCTTGAGGATCCACACGCGCGAGGCCAGGCGCTCGATGTCCGAGACGATGTGCGTGGAGAACACGATTGCGCGCTGCCCCTCGGCAGAGAGCTCCACGAGTTCCTCGAGGAACTGTCGGCGCGCAACCGGGTCCAGGCTCGCCACGGGCTCGTCGAGGATCAGCAGGTCTGGCCGATGGCCGAACGCCAGCAGGATGGAGAGCTTCTGCCGCTCGCCCACGGACATGCTCTTGATGCGCGCCTGTGGATTCACGTTCCAGGACACGCACAGCCGGCTGATGAGCTCGTGATCCCAGCTGGGATAGAACGACGCGATGACGCGCAACTGTTCGGCCACGGTCAACTGGTTCAGCAGTTCGTCCTGCTGCGGGACGAAGCCGACGCGGCGCTTGATGTCGCCCGAGAGGCTTTGGGCCTCGTGACCGAAGATCCGCACATGCCCCGAAGTGGGCGTGGTATAGCCCAGCATCAGCTCGAGCAGCGTGGTCTTGCCCGCGCCGTTCTTGCCGAGCACGCCGATCACTTCGCCCGGGCGGACTTCGAAGGTGAGGTCCTGCAGCACTGCTCGGGGTCCGAAAGTCTTGCGCAGCTGCGCTGCCTGCACGGCGGGCTCATTCATCGTCCTGCTCCCATTTGCGGCGGAGGAGTTTCGTGACCTCCGCCTGGCTCAACTGAAGTTGTTTGGCCGCCAGCGCCACCTGGGCGATCAGCGGTTCGATCTGTTCCACGCGTCGGGATACGGGTGTCTGGGCGCGCGACTGCGCCGCCACGGTCATGGGTTTGCCGCGGTTGTGTTCCAGCAGGCCTTCGGCCTGCAGCAGGCTGTAGGCCTTGGAGATGGTCATGGGGTTCACCGCGTGCGTCAGCGCGACTTCGCGCACGGACGGCATTTCATCGCCGGTTTTCAGCTGGCCGCTCGCGACCTTGCGCCGCACCTGCTCGAGGATCTGGCGATAGATCGGGATGCCGGAATGGGGGTCGAGTATGAACATGCGGCGGCGCGGTGTGCGCGATTTCACATCACGCGGAAATCAGCCTGGCTTTGGCGGTGCTCCGCATTCTTTCCACTTGCGCGCGAACAGCGCTTCGAACTGCTTTTTCACCTGCCGCGACTGGAGCAGTCCGTTCGGGGCCAGCAGTTCGTTGCCGGCGCGTGTGAGCGAGAAGGCTTCGTTCTGTTCGAATTCCTGGCGGTCGAGACCGAGCGGGGGCGGCTGGCCCATGTCGGGATGATTGTTGGCCGCGACCTCCTACGAGCGGGATGTCCGCGCGCGAGGCCAGCACCAGCTCCTGCACCTTCACGCGGTCGGCGGAGTGAGCGGTGGCGGTGCATAACGCGACTGCGCAAAGTACGGCAAAGCCTGGGCGTTTCATCGAGTGCGATCTCCGGCGCCTTCGCGATCCTGCCAATGCAGTACGCGGCGCGTGATGAAAAGATAGACCTTCTTGCCCGAGGCCATCCAGAGGCGCGATGGCAACGAGCGAATCAACAGTATTCGCTTTTCGCGCGCGGTCAACCTGTCGGGAAGATAGGTGCGCTTGTGCTTGAGCAGGTGGCGGACGTCGTCATGCCCGCGAGCTCGCGCAAGCGCTCCGCGGCGCCGAACTACCGAGGCGAGCTGGAAGTCCACGATCGCGGGCACGCCACCGGGCGTGACCAGCCAGTTGGATTCCTTGGCGAGGTCGTTGTGGATCACCCCCGCGGCATGCAGGCGCCGCAGGAGACGGGATGCCGCGCGGAAGTAGGCGGGATCGCGGGGCTGGGCCAGGTGCATGGGTGCGCCTTCGATCCAGCTGCGGGCGAGCGTGTGGCGGTTGCTCGAGAGAAGGGTGGGGATACCCTCGATGCGCGCGGGCGCGAGATGAATCAATGCGCGTTGCTCGCGTCGCAGTAGATAGCGTGCCAGCCAGCCGGCCCACGCGCGCGCGGGACGCGTGTCGCGGATCACGCGATCGCCATTGCGCGAAATGGTGCCGAAGGTGTCTGACTTCAGAAGAATCATTGCCATTCGCCGCGCAGGCCGGAGACGATGCGCTGCAGGCTGGTGGCGCTGGCGTCGTCGCCGGGCACGGGCGCGGTGACCACCATCTCGATGCGCGACCAGAACCGCGACGGTAGTCGGCTCATGGGCGCCTTGCCGTCGCGGCGGCTGAAAAAGCTGCCCCAGAGGCCGCGCAGCGCCATGGGCACCACGGGCACCGGGCGGCGCTCCAGTATCTTTTCGACGCCACGCTTGAACTCGTTGAGTTCGCCATCTTTGGTGAGTTTTCCCTCCGGGAAGATGCAGACGATTTCGCCATTGGCGAGTTCGGCATCCACGCGGTCGAAGGCTTTCTGCAGGGCTTCGGGGTCCTCGCGCGCGGGCGCGATGGGGATGGCGCCGGCGGTGCGGAAGATGAAGCTCAGCACCGGGATCTTGAAGATGTTGTGGTCCATGACGAAGCGCACGGGGCGCCGCACGCTGCCGCCGATGACCAGCGGATCCATGAAGCTCACGTGGTTGCAGACGATCAACGCCGGGCCGTGTTCGGGAATGTGCTCGAGGCCGCGCACCTTCACGCGGTACAGGATGTTCACCAGTATCCAGGTGAGGAATCGCATCAGGAATTCCGGCACCAGCGAGTAGATGTAGATGGCCACGGCGGCATTGAGCACGGCGGCCAGGATGAACATCTGCGGGATGGTGAAATCCAGCACCTCCAGCCAGACGATGGCCAGGGCCGCCGCCAGCACCATGAAGCCGGCATTCAGGATGTTGTTGCAGGCGATGATGCGTGCGCGGTGGCTTTCGGTGCTGCGCTGGAGTACCAGCGCGTACAGCGGCACGATGAACAGCCCGCCGAACAGGCCGATCAACGCGCAATCCAGCGCGACATCCCAGCCGCCTTCCTTCAGGAAGGTGAGCCAGGAGATCACCGGCGTGCCCGCTTCGTGGATGCCGGGGTGTGAGCCAGGAGATGCAAAATACAGGTCGAGCAGGCAGATGGTCATGCCGATGGACCCCAGCGGCACCAGGCCGATCTCCACCTTGTGGCCCGAAAGCTTCTCGCAACACAGCGATCCCAGTGCCGTGCCCACCGAGAATGACGCGAGCAGCAGGGTGTACACCGTCTTGTCGCCGCCCAGAACTTCCTTCGCGTAAGCGGGCAACTGCGCGAGCAGCAGCGCGCCCACCAGCCAGAACCATGAGATGCCTAACAAACTGAGGAATATCGCGCGCGTCTTCGCGGCGATACGGATCACCTGCCAGGTGGCGGTGATGGGGTTGAAGTCGACGCGCAGACCCGGGTCGGTGGCCTCGGCGCGTGGAATGAATCGCGCGCAGGCGTACATGAGCAGCGCCACGCCCACCAGGGCCACGGCCGCGCCGATGTGGGCGTCGCTGGCGCCGATGCCGCCGGCAGTGGCCACGGCGGCACCGCCCGCGGAGGTCGGCGCGAGCAGCCCTCCCGCAATGGTGCCGATGAGTATGGCGACGAAGGTGCCGGCGTCGACCAGCGCGTTGCCGCCCACCAGTTCGCTCTGCCGCAGGTGCTGCGGCATCAGCGAATACTTCAGCGGCCCGAAGATCGTCGCCAGCACGCCCATCAGGAAAATGACGGCGAGCAGCGAGGGCACATGGCTGAAATAAAGCGCCACCGCGCCCAGGCACATCAGGAAGACTTCGATGAGCCGCGTCTGCCGGATCAACCGGCTCTTCTCGTATTTGTCGGCCAGCTGGCCCGCCAGCGCGGAGAAAAGGAAAAAGGGCAGGATGAACAGGCCCTGCGCGGCGTTGGCCATCACGCCCGCGTCATGCGCGGCGGCCGAAGCGCCGAAGGTGATGGAGACGATCAGCGCGTTGCGGAACAGGTTGTCGTTGAACGCGCCCAGGAACTGCGTGAGGAAGAACGGCAGGAACCGGCGGGTGCCCAACAGCCTGAACTGCGACTTCTCGGCGCCCGGAACCTGTTCGGGTAATTCCATTCGCCCGCTATATAGCCTGACTGCCGCGGGGTTTGCCAGAACGGCGCGCTGCCGGCGGTGTCGAAAACCGCTACAGTCCGCATCGACTGTGAGGTACCCGATGTTACGAGCCGCTTGCGTTCTTGCCCTGCTGTTGCTGGCGGGCTGCACTACCTACAAGACGTGGAGCGTCGCGGACAGCGATCGCGACACCGCCACGGTGGCGCTGTTCTACGAATACCGGAAGTTCGAAAGCCCGCAGGTGGACGAGCGCGCCGGCGTGGAGATGGCGCGCGAGCGGTGCCGCGACTGGGGCTACCCCGGCGCGCAACGCAAGGGTGAGGACCGCAAGTGCATCGACGGTGAAGAGCACAGCTGCTCGCGCTGGCAGGTGATCCGCGAGTACCGCTGTACGGGTGAGTCGAAATCGCGTTAGAGGCTGGCTACTCGGTCGCCTTGCTCGCGACGAAAGTGCCGAGAGTGGCGCCTTCGGTGTCCAGCAACGTCAGATTGCTGTCGGTGATCTTCCAGCGCGCCACGCGCGACAACATGTCGAAGTAACTCTGCTCCAGCCGCATGCGCGACTGGTCGAGGCAGGCCATCTTGGTGGCGCCGACCTGGTCGAACTTCAGCTCGTCGCCTTTGAGCAGGTAGCCGCCGAACATCCGGTTGCATCCGCCGAACCCGGTGACCCGCGGATTCTGCGCGTCCAGCTTCAGGCCCACGGCGTTGGCGCCTTCGGACCCACTGATCACCTGGTCGCCGAGCTGCGCCAGGTTCCATTGCGTGTTGACCAGTGGCGCCGAGGCCGCGCCCTGCACGAGTTCCGGCGCGGGTGACGCACAGGCGGTGATAGTTAGACAGGCGGCGGCGAGGGTCGTCAGTCGGGTTTTCATGGCCGGAGCGTACACCCGGGCGTCGCCGCGCGGATGTCAGAAATTGTGCTCAGCCGGCGAGGCGGAATTCCGCGGCGATCGACACCATCAGCCACAGCAGGAAGAAAGAGCCGGCGTCGAGGAACGCCTTCCAGAACACCGAAGGACGCACGTCCAGGCTCTCGGGCAACGCCGCGCCGCGGCGCGGCCACCACATGTTTGGCGTGGTTTCCACGTAAGCCTTGAACTGCTCGGGGAAGGAGTCCGCCAGGAACTGTTCTTCGCAGGACGCGGCATAGATGACCAGTGCGGCGATCAGCAGCACCGTCAAAAGACACAGCAGCCAGGACTTGCTGGCCAGCCCCAGGCCAAGCGCCCCCACGATGGAGCAGGCATACAGCGGATGCCGGCAGCGCGCGTAGGGGCCCGTGGTCACCAGGTCCGCATCCTTGTGGCCAGCAATGAACACCGAGCACCAGATGCGCCCCAGGCAGGCGAGGCACACCAAGACAAACCCCGCGATGCTCATGGCGTGGTTCACCCATCCCGCGAGGTCGTCGGGGCCGATGACGGCGGCGGTGGCGATGAGCGCGAGGTAGATCGCGAAGGTGATGCGCAGGCGCGGCGTGCTGGCGGATTCAGTCATTGGCGCGCGAGTCTATCGTTTCAAGGCGCAATAAGGCGCGGGTTGGGGCGGTCTTGAGTAATGCCCATGTCGACCTCACACTCGGGCGACCCCCGCCAGCTTCCGATTCCAAGGAGTTCCCATGGCCCTCCTCAGCAAGAAGACCACGATTCCCGCGCAGGACCAGGCGCTGCCCGGCCGCAATACGCCGATGCCGCTGTCCGGCAAACACTTCGTCAACGGCAGCCACATCAAGCAGCCGGCCACGGGCGGGCTCGAGGAGGCGGTGTTCGGCCTGGGCTGCTTCTGGGGCGCCGAGCGCAAGTTCTGGCAGATCCCGGGCGTGGTCACCACGGCCGTGGGATACGCCGGCGGATTCACGCCCAATGCCACCTACGAAGAGGTGTGCTCGGGTCGCACCGGTCACACCGAGGTGGTCCGCGTGGTCTACGACCCTCACAAGGTGAGCTACGAGGCGCTGCTCAAGGCGTTCTTCGAGTCCCACGACCCCACGCAGGGCATGCGCCAGGGCAACGACGTGGGTACGCAGTATCGATCGGCGATCTACTACACCACCGACGCGCAGAAGAAGGCGGCGGAAGAGGGCAGGCGGCGTTACCAGGAAGCGCTCAGCAAGGCGCATCGCGCGACCATCACCACCGAAATTGCCGAAGCGCCGGAGTTCTACTATGCCGAGGAGTATCACCAGCAGTACCTGGCCAAGAACCCGAACGGGTACTGTGGCCTGGGTGGCTGCGGCGTGAACTACACCCCGGCCGTCGAAGCCGTCTGACGGCGGGTCCAGGATCGTCCCGGGTAGCTAGCCAGGGGGGGGCGGGGTAGCTAGTCCGAGTCCGTCTGCGCGAAGATGCGCAGCGTGCGCGAGCGAAAGCGGATCGCCACCGCCAGCGCCGACCAGCCCACCGCGACTCCGGACATCATGCCGATCAGCATGAGGAACAGGGAGCCTTCGCGGGCCGCGCCCAGAAAGCCTCCGGCCACGCAGGCGATGCCGAGGAACAGCACCGCGAGATAACGCTCGTCATTGCTGACACGCGGCATGAGCTCCACGACGGCCTCGTCGCGCGGTACCGCTGGCCGGTCGCGAATGCGCCAGGCCCATGCCGCCAGCACCACCAGCCCGAAGACACTGCTGAC
>JAQSWD010000081.1 GCA_029266835.1 Steroidobacteraceae bacterium | reverse complement strand
GGGGCTGTTCTTTACTGCGGAACTGAGTATACACTGTATACACAGTATGTACAGCGGCATCTACATCAGCCAGACCGACGCCCGCCCCATGTATCTGCAGATCATGGAGCAGATCCGCGCGCGCATCGCCGCCGGGGACTGGGCGGCAGGTAAAGAACTCCCGTCAATCCGGGCACTTGCGGCCGCCCTCAACGTCAGCGTCATCACCATCAAGCGGGCCTATCTGGACCTCGAAAGTGAAGGCGTGATCGTCACGCGGCATGGAAAAGGCTCCTTCGTCGCGGACGCCGGCAGCCTCGCCGGCGAACTCCAGGTCGAGAAGCTGGATGAACACCTTCAGGCCGCCGCCGACCTCGGCCGCCAGATGAATCTCTCCGAAGAAGAACTGGCGGCGCGGCTGCGTCGCGCCATCAAGGAACGACGATGAAGGAAGCGAAATGACTCTGACCAAACACATCGAGATGCGCGGCGTAGGCAAGGCGTATCGCTTCTTCTCGTTGCAGGACATCTCGTTCGAACTCGAGCCGGGCCAGGTCATGGGTTTCGTCGGGCCCAACGGCGCGGGCAAGAGCACCACCATCCGCCTGGCGATGGGGTTGATCGCCGCCGACGTCGGCGAGATCCGCGTGCTCGGGTGCCCCATGCCCGAAGCACAGGCCTTCGCCAAGCGCGACGTCGGTTATGTTTCCGCCGACATGCGGCTCATCCCCGGCGCCACGCTGGGCTGGCACATGAACCTCGCGGCCTCTATCTACCCGTCATGGGACGCCGCTTACGCCGCCACGCTCATCAGGCGCTTCAACCTCCGTGCAGAGCAGTTGGCGCGATCGCTTTCTCATGGCGAGCACATCAAGGCCGCGTTGCTGCTGGCGCTGGCCCGGCGCCCCCGCCTGCTGATCCTCGACGAGCCCACCACCGGCCTCGACCCGGTGGCCCGGCACGAATTGCTCACGGAATTCATGGACGTGCTGCGTGACGACAGCCGCTCCATCCTGTTTTCCTCGCACAACACGGTGGACGTGGAGCGCATCTCCGACCGCATCACCTTCCTCGACCGCGGCCGGATCGTCGCCAGCAGCGACAAGGAGGAATTCCTCGAACGCTGGCGCCGCATCGAAGTACAGCTGCCGCAGGGCGGCACCCTGCCCGAGCTGCCGCACATCGTCGGCCGCGCTTCGGATGGGCACTTTCACACGCTGACCACGAACCAGTTCAGCGACGAGCTGGTCGGCCGGTTGGGCAACACCGTGCGCAACGTGCAACGCATGACTCTCGAGGAGATCTTCGTCGCGAATGTCATGTACCACCGGGAGGCCCGTCAATGAGCGTCGTCACCCGCAAGCTCGTCATGAAGGAGCTGTACGTCAACCGCTGGATGATCGGCAGTGCCGGAGTGGGCGCGGCGCTCGCGGCCGCGGTGGCCCCGCTGGGCAAGACCGCCTTCAACGTGGGCGCGCTCACCTGGCTCACCGTCGTGATCGCCTATGGCGCCATGCTGGCCATCCACGGCGTCATGAACGAACGCAAGGAACAGTCGCTGCAGTTCGTCCTCAGTCTGCCCATCTCCATCGGCGATTACGTCAGGGCCAAGCTCCTCGGCCTGTTCCTGTGCTTCCTGGTGCTCTGGACGATCGCCGTCACCGCCGCCATCGCGATGGTTTTGATCGCCCCGGACGTGCCCGATGGCCTGCTGCCGTTCACGCTGGCGCTGAGCCTTTACATGCTCACCAACTTCGCAGTGCTTCTCTGCGGCGCGCTGTATGCGCGCTCCGAAGGACTGGTCACCGCGGTCATCGTCATCACCAACATGGCGATCAGCATCTTCATGTTCACCGTGGGCGCCATGCCCGAGATCCAGGATCACCTGCACTCCCCGACCCCGGTCTGGAACCGCACCATTTTCAACGTATTCATCGTCGAACTCATCGTACTGGTCATCGCCCTCGCGCTGCCGCTGGCCACGGCCGCACGTCGCCGCGACTTTCTATAAAGGGAATCCAATGAACACCTCCGACTCACAACGCCTGCATGCGCTGGATGCCGTCCGCGGCTTCGCGCTGCTCCTGGGCGTCGCATTTCACGCGGCGCTGTCTTTCATGCCGGGTTGGCCGCCGGGAATCTGGGCCATGAACGATCACTCGCCCAGCGCCTTTCTCAGCGACGCGGCTTTCGTCACGCATGTTTTCCGCATGTCGCTGTTCTTCTTCATCGCGGGGTTCTTCGCCCGGCTGCTGCACCAGAAGCTGGGCACCGCCGGCTTCTGGAAAAACCGCCTGCTGCGCATCGCCGTGCCGCTGCTGATCTTCTGGCCCCTGCTGTTTCCGCTCATCGGCTACATCTGGGTCACGGGCATCACCAAGGTGCTGGGCGCCCCGCCGCCGATGCCGGATTTCAAGCTGACGCCGGCCACCTTCCCGCTGGCGCACCTGTGGTTCCTGTATCAACTGCTGGTGTTGTACGTGGGCGCGATGGCGGTGCGTGCCGTCGTCGATCGACTGGATGGCGCGCAGAAGTTGCGCGGCCTCATCGACCGTGCCGTGGAATTCTCGGTGCGCAATCCGGTGGCGGTGTTCCTGCTGGGCATCCCGCTGGCGTTCGCCTTGCTGGCGATCCCGATGTGGTTCTACTGGACCGGCATCCCCACTCCCGAGCATTCGCTGATCCCGCAGGTTCCCGCGACCGTGGGGTATGGAACCGCGTTCGTCTTCGGTTGGCTGGTGCACCGCTCACGCGGCGCGCTGGAGGGCATCACCCGGAGCTGGCTGCTTCACCTGGTCATCGGCGTCATCGCCACCGCCTGGCTGCTCCACGTGGTGAAGGTGTCGCCGATGGCGCAGCCCGGGATGCTCAAGAACTCGTTCGCCTTCGCATTCGGCGTCGCGGCCTGGGGCTGGACACTGGGTCTGACCGGCGCGGCTTTGCGTTTCCTTTCCGGCTACAGCGCCGCGCGTCGCTATGTCGCTGATGCCTCCTACTGGATCTACCTCGCTCACCTTCCCGTGGTCGCAGCGATTCAGGTGTGGGTGGGCCACTGGCCGCTGCACTGGGGGCTCAAGTATCCATTCATCCTGGTCACCAGCTTCGCCATCCTGTTCGCCAGCTACCACTGGCTGGTTCGCCCGACGGTGATCGGCCAGCTGTTGAATGGCCGCAGACATCGCGGCGCAGCGCCCTCGCCCGCCACGCCGCCGCCGCAATCGACGCCGCCGCGCGGCCCCGATGGAAGCGACCGCGGTCATGGCGACGCTCCCGTGGCCGAGCTGCGCGGCATCACCAAGAAGTTCGGCGCCGTCACGGCATTGAACGGCATCGACATCCAGGTGCGCAGCGGAGAATTGCTGGCGGTGCTCGGGCCCAATGGCGCCGGGAAGTCCACGGCCATCTCGTTGTGGCTGGGCCTGGCTGACGCCGACGCCGGCGAAGTCACCTTGTTAGGTGGCTCGCCGCGGGACGTCGCGCATCGCCAGGGTCTCGGCGTGATGATGCAGGACGTGGAATTGCCAAAGGAGCTGAGCGCGCGCGAGCAGATCCGCCTGGCTTCCAGCTACTACTCCGACCCGCTTCCGCTGGAGGAAACCATTCGTCGCGCCGGCATCGCCGCCTTTGCCGACAAGACGTACGGCAAGTTGTCGGGTGGCCAGAAACGGCTGGCGCAATTCGCCGTGGCCATCTGCGGGCAGCCGCGTGTGCTGTTTCTCGACGAACCCACCGTGGGCCTCGACGTGCAGGCGCGTGAAGCGCTGTGGAACAGCATCCGCAAGCTGCTCGCGGCGGGTTGTTCCATCGTGTTGACCACGCACTATCTCGAGGAAGCCGAAGCGCTGGCCAACCGCGTCGCCGTCATCACCAAAGGAAAGGTCATCGCCTCCGGAAGCGTCGACGACATGCGCGCGCTCGTGGCTCGCCGCCAGATCTCCTGCCAGTCGAAACTGGGCGCAGATGAAGTGTCCGCATGGCCGGGCGTGATCGAAGCTCGCATCGACCGGGATCGCCTGCGTATCACCGCCACGGACGCGGAAGACGTGGTGCGGCGGCTGCTGGCTGCCGACCCCACGGTGGCGCGGCTCGAAGTGCGCCAGGCCGGGCTCAACGAAGCATTCAACGAACTCACCAAGGAGGCCGCATGAGCGCCCAGGCACTGAAGAACTACACCATCGCGGGAACGCCATCGACCAACCAGCTGCTCCGCGCCTATCTGGAGGAAACCCGCTGCGAGGCGCTGCGGCTGGTGCGCAACCCGGGCCTGGCATTTCCGGTGCTCATCATGCCGGTGGCCCTGTACGCGCTGTTCGCTCTGTTGATCGCGGGTGAAGCCATCGACAAGGATCCCGGCATCGGCGTGTTCATGTTCTCTGCCTTCTCGGTCATGGGCATCAGCATGCCTGCGCTGTTCGGACTCAGCAGTTCGCTGGCGATGGAACGCGAGATGGGCTTGATGCGCCTCAAGCGTGCACAGCCCGCGCCCACCGGCTCCTGGCTGGTGGCGAAGATAGTCTGCGGCGTCGTCTTCGGCGCGCTGGCGCTGCTTCCCATGATCGTGCTGGCGACCGCCACCGGCAAGCTCGCCCTCGATGGCGCCGCGATCACGCGGATGAGCCTGACGCTCATCGCCTGCTCCATTCCGTTCTGCGCCTTGGGACTCATGATGGGTTCGCTGGTGAAAGGCTCGGCGGCGCCGGGCTACGCCAACCTGGTCTATCTACCGGGCTGCTACCTGTCCGGCATGTTCTTCCCGCTGCCCCAGTCCATGCATTGGCAGAGGCCCATCTGGCCGCAGTTCCACGTCAATCAGCTGGCGATGCACGCCGCGGGTGTCGAGAAGTTCCAGTTCGAACCGGTGTTCATGGCCGGCGCCGGCGCCCTGGGCTTCACCGTGTTGTTCAGCGCCGTCGCGATCTGGCGCCTGGCCCAGAAAGGTTGACAAGAAAGGTTGACCAGAAGGCTGACAATAAAGGCTGAGCCGAAAGCATCGAACGCCGCTTCAAGACGCGAGCCACGCCCGACCTCCGTGGCTCGCGTCGCTTCCACCCCTGCGGTATGGTCTGCGTTTCGCATTCGGGACGGGGGTAGAAATGGGTGGCAATGATCGACGCGAGTTCCTGCGGCAGGCAGGGCTCGCCGGCATGTTTTCGGCGGTCACACCCGCCGTGTTCGCTCAATCCGGCGCTTTCACCGTCGAACAGGCCGACAGCAAGCCCACTGCCCCCACCAAGCACCAGATAAAGTTCGCGGCCATCGGACTCGACCATGCGCACATCTTCAGCATGTGCGCGGCCGTGAAACGCGGCGGCGGCGAGCTCGTCTCGTTCTTCGCCACCGACCCCAGGCAGATCGAGAACTTCCGCAAGCAGTTCGGCGACGTGAAGCTCGCCGCCAGCGAAGACGAGATCATCCAGGACAAATCCATCCAGCTCGTGGCCGGCGCCCCGATCCCCGACCTGCGCGCGCCGCTGGGCGTGCGCTGCATGCGCGCTGGCAAGGACTATCTCGCCGACAAGCCCGGCATCACCACGCTCAAGCAGCTCGCCGACGTGCGCAAGGCCGTGAAGGACACCGGCCGCAAGTTCGCCATCATGTATTCCGAGCGACTCGAAGTGCGCTCCGCGGTTTACGCCGGTGAGCTCGTGAAGCAAGGCGCCATCGGCAAGGTCATCCAGACCATCAATCTCGGCCCGCATCGCATGAACGCCCCTTCACGACCGGAGTGGTTCTTTGACAAGTCGAGGTATGGCGGCATCCTCTGCGACATCGGTTCGCACCAGGCCGACCAGTTCCTCTATTACACCAACAGCACCAGGGCCAGGGTGGTGGCGGCGCAGGTGGGCAACGTCCACTACCCGCAGTACCCGAAGTTCGAGGACTTCGGTGACATGATGATGGTGGGCAACGGCGGCACCGGCTATGTGCGCGTGGACTGGTTCACGCCGGACGGCCTTTCCACCTGGGGCGACGGGCGCCTGTTCATCCTCGGCACCGACGGATACATCGAGCTGCGCAAGTACATCAACGTGGCTTCGAACCTCACCGGCGGCAATCACCTGTATATCGTCGACAAGAAGCAGGCTCGCTACATCGATTGCAAGGAAGTCGATCTGCCCTTTGGCCCGCAGTTCGTCGCGGACATCGTCGAGCGGACGCAGATGGCACAGGACCAGGAGCAGGCCTTGCTGGCCGCGGAACTGGTGCTCAAGGCGCAGAAGGTGGCGACACCGCCGGTCGGCGTGTGACGGATCGCGTCAACAGCACGAAGAACCAAAGATAAAGAAGATCAGGAAGGGGGAATGATGAAGGTCACGGTTGCCGCGCTGGTCGCGGCGTTGATGGTCTGTGGGCTGGCCCGGGCCGATGAACACGCCGGTGCGCACTATGTGCCCTACCGCGCCAACAGCACCTACGCGCTGGGCGACACCGTCGGCTGGAACGTAACCCTGCCGTGGAACTCACCCGGGGCGACCTACGTCATCCGCAAGAACAATCTCGACGAGATCGGCCGCGGCACGATCAAGCCCGGCACTCCTTCGAAGATTGAAGCGAAGCTCACCGAACCCGGTATGGTGTACGTGGAAGTCACCGAGAAAAAAGCCGATGCCAAGCCCAAGGCACTGGGTGCGTCGGTGGCGCCATTGGATATCCGCCCGGCGATTCCCGCGCCCGCGGATTTCGATGCCTTCTGGGCCGCCAAGATCAAGGCGCTGCGCAAGGTACCGGCGAATCCGGAACTCGCTTCCAGGCCCAGCGAAAAGGACGGCGTGGATTTCGCCATCCTCAAGATGGATCACCTGGACGGCAAACACGTCTGGGGCCAGGTGGCCAAGCCGGCCGACACCTCTAACAAGAAGAAGTATCCGGGCCTCGTGATCCTGCAGTGGGCCAGCCCGCCCTATCCCCTGCAGAAATCCTGGGTCACCGATCGCGCCGCTGAAGGCTGGCTGGCCGTGAACATCGAACCGCACGACGTAATGCCGGACCAGCCCAAGGAGTATTACGACGCGCTGCCAAAGGAGCTCAAGGAATACAACACCATCGAGACCCGCGATCGCGACAAGAACTATTTCCTGTACATGTACCTGGCCGACATCCGCGCCATCGACTACCTGTCACGCCGGCCGGACTGGGACGGGAAGACACTGGTGGTCATGGGAACCAGCATGGGCGGACAGCAGGGCCTGTGCGCCGCGGGGCTGCATCCCAAGGTGACTCATCTGCTGGTGAACGTTCCCGCGGGCGCCGACGTCAACGGCACCGCGCACGGGCGCAAGACCGGCTACCCTTTCTGGGATCACACCGACGCCAAGGTGCTCGAAACCGCGCAGTACTTCGACACGGCGAACTGCGCCGCGCGCGTCAAGGTGCCGTCGCTGGTGTCCATGGGGTACATCGACACGGCTACGCCGCCGGTGAGCATCTGGGCTGCGTTCAACCAGATCCAGGGGCCGAAGCGCGCGGTGCCCATGCCCGAGTCGCCCCACAACCACCTCGCCACGCCCGAACAGTCGCTGCCGTGGACCCACGCGTCCAGGAACTGGCTGGATGCGCTGGTGAAAGGCCGGCCACCCATCGAACCTCCGGACCAGCCGATTGCGCGCACCGACGCGAACTCGATGAAGGCGCACGAACAACTGCTGGCCAAGCGCAAGGCCGGCCAGATCGACGTCTATTTCATGGGTGATTCCATCACGCGGCGCTGGGGCGCCACCGATCCGCCGTACGCCAACCTCCTCGCAAACTGGAAGCAGAACTTCACGGGTTGGAATGCCGCGAACTTCGGTTGGGGCGCCGATCTCACCCAGCACATGCTCTGGCGCCTGAAGAACGGCGAGATGGATGGCCTGAACCCCAAGGTCGTGGTGCTGCTGGCCGGTACTAACAACATCGGCCGCGCCTCACCGCTCGGGAACGCCGATGCCGAAGCCCGCGCGGACTCGGTGGTCCGCGGCGTGACCGCGGTTGTCAGAGAACTCCGGCAGCGTGCGCCCAAGGCCACCCTGGTCATCACCGCCATCACACCGCGCGATGACAATCTCGACGTCATGCCCATCGTCGACCGCGCCAACCAGCAGATCGCCCGGCTGGCGGACGGCAAATCGGTGCGTTACATAAACCTTCGCGATCAGCTGGCGTTCCCGGATGGACGCCTGCGCGAAGGCATGGCGGACGATGGTCTGCATCTCACGCCCAAGGCGTACCAGGTGTGGGCCGATGCCCTGAAGCCCATCCTCACGGAAGTCCTGGGGCCACCGGCGGACGTCGACCGGGCGCCTCCGCCTACAGGTGATCCCAGCGCAAAACCCGTGACCAATTGAGGCTGCGGGAGCAAGATAAGGGCGGAGGGAGTTTCTCGGAGGTCTCGGGTGTTCACGCCCGCGTACGCGCATGCGTATCGAGACATTTCGTTCGTGGTGCAACGGACGGCGGTAGCGTTTTGGACTTCATTTCAGCCGCACCGCGAAGTCTCCTCCACGCTCGGCATCTCCGTGGCGCTGCACGTGGCGGTGTTCCTCATCTTCGGAAGCGCCATGTACTCCTCGGGAGAGGACGACGCCAACGTTCCTGAGCTGTCGGTGCAGCTCGTGACCCGCGAGGGTCCGAACGACGAGGAGTTCACCGAGGCGGCGCTGCCCGAACCCGCGCCGGACCCGGTGGAAGACGTGCTCGACGACCCCGGCACCACACAGCAGACGCTGGATGCCGCCACCGTCGCCGATGCGCTCCCGATGGAACAGCGCTCGCCCGATGCGCAAGTCGCGGAACTTGCCGAAGCCCAGCCGGAAACACCGGTGGAGCTGGGCGCCATACTAACTACCACCGCGCCCACCGACGATGTCGTGGCCATGGTCACCGACCCCAGCGCGAATGCGGCCATCGCCGAGATGCCGCAGCCCGAGAAGAAGATGCTGACGCGCAACGTGCAGCAACTCGCGCAGAAGCTGCTCGACACCGACATGACGGACACCGAGCTCACCTGGCAGGAGGACGGCAAGCAGTATTCGGCGCGCGTCATGCGACAGCCCGCGCCGGACAGCACCGGCATCGAGCAGGTGATCGCCGAGGTCATGACCAACAAGGATGGCAAGCGCATGAAGACCCGGCTCAGCCTCAAGCGCCTGGCCTTCTCGCACTTCACCCAGCTGGTGAACAACTGGGACCGCAACATCGCCTTGCACGACGACGTGATCGACGGCCGTTTCCACAGCAACAGCGAGTTCGCCTTCACGGCCACCAGGGACGCCTCGCCGCGATTCTTCGGCAAGGTGACCACGGCCGCCTCCTCGCTCACGTACAACACCCTGAGTCGCCGGCCCGACAAGGATGTATTCCAGGGCGGCTACGAAACCAAGACGGAGAAAGTCATCCTGCCGCGCGAGATGCCCGATGTGCTCAGTGGCGGCGATGAAAAGAACCGGCGTGTGTTCGCCAATGATGCGCGAATCATCTTCAACGCCGATGGCAGTTATGCGTGGCGCAACGCCAATGGCGAGGGCAGCCTGCAACGCGTCGAGGCCAGCAACGATCCGCACTACCTGATTGGCGAGAAAGGCGCCAAGCTGTTCGTGCGCGGGACGGTGACGGGGCTGTTCACGGTGTACACGCCCAATGACATCGAGATCGAGGACGACCTGGTGTACGGGCGCGACCCGCGGCAGGCGGTGATGTCGCGGGATTTCCTGGCGCTGATCGCGGGTCGCGACATCCGCATCGGCGCCCCCGAAGTCACCGGTACGGGCGACCTCACCGTGCACGCGGCCATCTTCGCGCGGCGCCGTTTCTACATCGAACGCACCGAGCGCGGGCGCAGCGGCGATGCCACCCTGGTCATCTATGGCAGCCTGACGGCCGGCACCATGTCCGAGACCGAGCCGCGTTATGCCACCAAGGTCGACTTCGACAAGCGCTTCGAATACCTCCGGCCGGCCAGTTTCCCCATGACCCGCCGTTATGAAGTGGAAGCCTGGGATCAGGACTGGCAGGAAGTCGAGAATCCGGGCGTTCCCACGGGAAATCTCGCGCAATCTCAATAGGTTTGGCGTACAGTTCGCGCCCTTTCAGGGCCCCAGACCGCTCGCTTCCCGAGCCCGGCCCTCCGCCAAGAGATATGACCGAACCCAGCACTGATTCCGTTTCCGAGTCCTCCGTTGCCCAGCCGACTTTCGCCGACCTGGGGTTGATCCCCGCCGTGGTCGCCGCCCTCGCCGACATCGGCTACGAGGCGCCCTCGCCCATCCAGGCGCAGACCATTCCGCTACTGCTGGAAGGCAACGATCTGCTGGGCCAGGCTTCCACGGGTACCGGCAAGACAGCCGCCTTCGCGCTGCCGGTGCTGTCCAGGATCGATCTCGATCAGAAGACTCCCCAGGCATTGGTGCTCACGCCCACGCGCGAACTCGCCATCCAGGTCGCCGAGGCTTTCCAGAAATACGCCGCCAAGCTGCCCGGCTTCCACGTACTGCCTATCTACGGCGGACAGAGTTACACCCCGCAATTGAAGGGCCTGAAGCGCGGCGCGCATGTCATCGTTGGCACGCCGGGCCGTTTGATCGACCACGTCCAGAGCGGCGCGCTCGACCTGAGTGAACTCAAGTTCCTGGTGCTCGACGAAGGCGACGAGATGCTGCAGATGGGCTTCGTCGATGACATCGAAGCGCTGTTCCAGCAGACGCCCGAGGACAAGCAGGTAGCGCTGTTCACGGCAACGCTTCCGCATGCCATCCGCCGCATCGCGCAGACGCACATGCGCGACCCGCGCGAGATCACGGTGAAGTCGCGCGGTGAAGCGGCGCCCAAGATCCGCCAGCGCTACTGGCTGGTCAGCGGCCTGCACAAGCTGGACGCGCTCACGCGGCTGCTCGAAGCCGAGAAGTTCGACGCCGTGCTGGTATTCGTGCGCACCAAGATCGAGACCGTCGAGCTTGCCAGCCGCCTCGAGGCGCGCGGTTTCGCCGCATCCGCGCTGAACGGCGACATGGAGCAGCGCTCGCGCGAGCAGACCGTGCAGCGCCTCAAGGACGGCAAGATCGACATCGTCATTGCGACCGACGTGGCCGCCCGCGGTCTCGACGTCGAGCGCATCTCGCACGTCATCAACTACGACATCCCGTACGACTCCGAGACCTACGTGCACCGCATCGGCCGCACGGGCCGCGCCGGCCGTTCGGGCGACGCCATCCTGTTCGTGAGCCCGCGCGAGCGGAACATGCTTCGCGTCATCGAGCGTGTGACCCAGCAGCGCATCGAAGAAATGCGCATGCCCACGGTGGCGGACGTCAACCAGCTGCGCCTGGTGAAGTTCAAGGAGAAGGTCACCGAGGCCGTGCTCTCCGGCGCCGGCAAGGATTTCCAGCCGCTGCTCGAGCAGATCGAATCCGAGGGAAACATTCCCGCCATCGAGATCGCCGCGGCGCTGGCCAGTCTCATGCAAGGGACCTCGCCATTGCTGCTCACGCAGAAGGACGAAGAACCGAAGGCGCCGCCGGCCATCGACGGCAGCGTGCCCACGTCCACCTACCGCATCGCCGTGGGCCATGCGCATGGCGTGCTCCCGGGCAACATCGTCGGCGCCATCGCCAATGAGGCCGGCATCGACGGCAAGCGCATCGGCCACATCGACATCCGCGACGACCACAGCTACGTGGACTTGCCCACGCTGCCCGACGAGATGGTCGGCCATCTGCAGAAGACGCGCATCCGCGGTGAGGAAATCCGCATCTCGCGCGTGGATTCCAAGCCCCCAAAAACGAAAGATGGGCCGAAGTTCTCGGGCAAGTCGCGCCGGCCCGACCGCATGGCCGAGGACGCGTCTTTCGACAGAAGTCGCGAGAAGCCTGTCTACCGCGGCGGCGGCAACCGGTTCGAGCGTGAAGGCGGCAAGCGTCCTTACAAGGGCTCGCCGCGCTTCGCCGATGGGGCGCAGCGCTTCGAGGGTTACGCGTCCGGCGGCGACTCGGGCGAGCGCCCGGCCGCGCCCGCGGGAGATGCCGGCGCGGAGCGCCCGCGTTTCGAACGGCGCGACCGCCCTTCGTTCGGCGACAAGCCCAGCGGCTTCAAGAAGACTTTCAAGAAAGAAGGATTCAAGCCGGGCGCGGGCGCCTTCAAGAAAGACGGATTCAAGAAAGACGGCTTCAAACCCGCCGGCACGGGCTTCAAGAAGAAGTTCACCGGCAAGGCCGCCGGCGCCAAGGGCTCTTACAAGGGTGGCAAGGCCTTTCGAGACAAGAACCGGTAGTTTGACCGCCGCGGCTCGTCAGGGCAGCGGCTTCGACCACTTCGGCGGCCGCATCGATTCCGGTTCGCGGCCATTGCCCTCGTCGGTCTGCGGCAGCCGCTGTTCGTCGAAATACTTGCGCATGTCCTTGAACAGGTCGCCATAAGGCGGCGGCTTCTTGCCGAGGGGACAGCCGATCGTCTGGAAGTTCACCAGCGCGCACCCGTTCGGCATCTGGTAGATCGTGTTGCCCTTCTCGTCGCGCTCCAGCCCGTCGACACCGGGCCGCCATCGAAAATGACTGAGCTCGGACTTCTGTCGCTTGGTGAGCGAGGCCCAGGTGCCTTGCGGCCCGGCGAACATCTTGGCGATTCGCTCGGCCTCGGCCTCCGCCGCCAGTACGCGCGCCGCGGCGTCTCGGCCTTCGCGCGGCCAGTCCACAAAGCCCCGGGTGATCGCAGCGGATTCACCTGCGGCCGGCGATTCCGC
>JAQSWD010000202.1 GCA_029266835.1 Steroidobacteraceae bacterium | reverse complement strand
CGCCGGGCAGGGCAATGTGCCGGTGGTCTACTACGAGTGGCTGGTCGACTGACGAGATGCTTCGCAGGATGCGATCGTCGGCTGTTGGCTGTCGCTTGAGCAGCAGCAACTCCGCAGCGGCGGGGGCGTCCAGCTCGCGCAAGGGCTCCGCCAAAGCCTGGCATCGCCACGAGATGCGCAGCTTGATTGCCGAGGTGACGCTGGCCAGCGATTCGATCGTTCCTGCGGTTCGGGCGCCATCGAGCAGGCGCAGCGCGTAATCGCGAAGCAGTTTCACTTCGTTCCAGCCGGCGATGTCTTCGGGTGTGTGCGGCAACTGCCAGCGTTTGCGCAGGAACTCGAGGCGCGCCAGGTGCGCTTCTGCCGCGAGCATCTGGAACCAGCTTCGCTGATATTGCGTCATGCAGCCCAGCGTCGTGTCGTTGGGGACGACGACGCAGTGTTCATTGCGCACCAGGTGGTTCTCCAGCCGCAATGAGCAGGTATCGGAGAGTCTGGTGGCGCCACTGAAGCGCGGCTCACCGACGACTGCCGTATCCCTATGCATGCCGGCGATGCAAAACAGGCTGGCTTGGCCATCGAGGGGCGCATTGAACAGCACCAGGTCGGCCACATTCGCCAGCGACACGTAGTCGAAGGCGCCGGTCACGAGCGCGCCATGAAAAGTCCGCGTCAGCGAAATCGGCGACTGTGCGCCCGCCACGCGTTCGCTGCCGGCGTTGGCCAGTATCCACCCTTCGCGGTCGATGTCGCGCAGCAGACGGTGGCGGCGGTAGTTGGCTCCGCTCCACCAAGGCAGCGGGATGTATCGCAACGCGCAGAGTGGATAGAGATGCATCACCAGGCCCATTGCCAGCGGCAGGTTCTCCGCGGAGACAGTGCGTACGCTGGCGGCCGCCGCGGCGAATGTCGCCGAGGGCGTCGCGCCGATGGGATGCAGGTCCACCTCCTGGCGCAGCTGCGCGAACGCCAGCCGCCAGGCCTTGCGCCAGTCGCGCGCCGGCGCCTGCGCGCCGGCCAGAAGTGCCATCAGCCTTCTAGTGGACGGTGACAATGACCTTGCCTCGCGCACGTCCACCACCCAGATACTCCAGCGCCTCGCCGGTCTTCTCCAGCGGATATCGGCGATCGATGACCGTGCGCAGCTTGCCTTCGTTCGCCAGCTGCGCCAGGAACTCCATGTCTTCCTTGCCGATGGTGGCGACGAAGAACGGGAGCTCGACGTCGGTGAACAGACCCGCAAGCGGGCGCGAGACGATCACGCGCGAGATGGGCCCCAGCCAGGGGTTCGACTTCTGACCACCCACCGACACGATGCGACCGCCGGGCCTGGTCACATCCACCATGGCGAGGTAGCCGTGGTTGCCGACGTTGTCGAGGATGAGGTCGTACTTCACTTCGCCCTGGGTGAAGTCCGAGCGCGTGTAGTCGATGACGTGGTCCGCGCCAATAGACCTGACCATCTCGACATTGCGCGTGCTGCAAACCGCCGTGACTTCCGCGCCCAAGGCCTTGGCGATCTGCACGGCGTAAGTACCCACGCCGCCCGACGCGCCATTGATCAGCACTTTCTGGCCCGGCGCGAGATGGCCGTTGTCGCGCAGCCCTTCCAGCGCGGTCACCGCCGCGATGGGTACGCCCGCGGCTTCCTCGAAGGTGAGGGTGGACGGCTTCAGCACGATGCCGCCTTGTTCGCGCGCCAGCGCGTACTCCGCCAGTGCGCCGCCCGCGCCGCCAAACACTTCGTCACCCGGCTTGAAGCGCGTGACGCCGGGGCCCACGGCTTCGATCACGCCTGACATGTCGTAGCCGGCGCGCGTGTCCGCGGGTGCGCCGATGCCGCCGGCGAGGCGGATCACGTAAGGCTGCCCGCTGATGCGATACCACTCGGCCGGGTTGATGCTGGCGGCGTGGATCTTGATGAGCACCTGGCCTTCCTTCGGCACCGGCTTCGGCACACGCTCGATGCGCAGGTTCGCGACGCCATAACAACGCGGCACCAGCGCGCGCATGGTCTCGCCGCCAGGGTCCGCGGGCGAAATGGTCGGGCAGGGTGAATCGTAGGCGGTGACGACCATCACCGACACGATGCCCAGAACAATCATGCCGCCGATACCGGTGAGGATCTTGTTTCTCAGTTTCACGTTTGCTCCCTCCGAACTCGCGGCCACTATGAGTCGCGCGCCTCGCAGGCGCCGGGTGATGCGACGGGTGACGGCCCTCGCGCCGCGAACGACGGCCGGCGCCGACGAGTTGCGGCCGGCGAAGCCGCGCGGAGGCGTTAGTCGGGTGGGCCGGGCAGCGCTTGTTTTATAGTGCGGCGCATGGCAACTCCCGCGAACTCCACCCCGTCGCCGGCAGGACCGGTACGGACCGGGTTGGCGCGCGTGTTCGCCTGGCCGCGGTTGCGGTTCACGCTCGCGGTGTCGGGAGGGTTGGGCTTCCTCGTCGGCCTGCATACCTACGCGTCCTTGTTTGTCGACGTGATGCGCGGCTGGACCATGGGGTTGTGCATCCTGTTCGCGTACGGAGTGCTGGAGACGCGGCCGCGCAAGCTGCCGAAGTGGCTGCCGCGGACGGCGTTGCGGATCGTGGGAGTGGTGCTCGCGGTGCCGTTCTCCGCCATGTTCATGGCGGGTGCCTACCAGGGCGACCGGCATGGGCTTGGAGCACTGGTCGGTGCGGGGTTGTTGTTTGCGCCATGGATCGCGATCGGTGCCATTTTCCGCGCCAGGGAAACCGAGGCGCGCGAGCAGACGTTCAAGTTCGAGCTCGAGCGCAGCGAGTTCGAGCGGCGCGAGTCCGATGCCCGGCTGCGGCAGCTTCAGGCGCAGGTGGAACCGCATTTCCTGTTCAACACGCTGGCGAATGTGCAGGCGCTGGTGGATTCCGGTTCGCCGCAGGCGCCGAAGGTGCTGAACAGCCTGATCGCCTATCTACGCGCCGCCGTTCCGCGCATGCATTCGCAGAGCAGCACGTTGGGTGCGGAAGTCGAGCATGTGCGCGCGTACCTCGAGATCATGCAGATGCGCATGCCCGACCGGCTGCAGTACACCCTCCGCCTCGACCCCACGGTGGCGCGGCAGCCCTGTCCGCCCGTGATGTTGCTCACGCTGGTGGAGAATGCCGTGAAGCATGGCATCGACCCTTCGGAAACCGGCGGACGCATCGATGTGGACGTGTGGCAGCGGGATCGTCACTGCGTCATCCGCGTGACCGACACTGGCATGGGTTTGAAGGCCGCGGGCCACGGGCTCGGCACGGGCCTGACTACTCTGCGTGAGCGACTCAAGCTGGCCTATGGCGGTGAGGCGAAGTTGAACCTCACCGAGATCATGCCGCATGGTGCTTGCGCCGAAATCGTGTTTCCCATTCGAGAGGCCGCTTCGTGAGAGTCACGGCATTGATAGCAGATGACGAACCGTTGCTGCGCGAATCGCTGATGCGATTGCTGGCCGGGGCGTGGCCCGAACTCGAGATCGTGGGCATGGCGAGGAATGGTCGCGAGGCCGTCGAGATGTTCGAGGCTTCGCAGCC
>JAQSWD010000080.1 GCA_029266835.1 Steroidobacteraceae bacterium | reverse complement strand
GTACGAGTCGGGCGAACTACCGCTGGATCCGCAACACCTGTCGCTGGAACTGCAGCGTTCGCTGGACTACTACGAGAGCCACTTCGACGAGACGGCGATCACCGAGCTGTACATGGCGCCGGCCGGTCCGCGCGCCAATTTGCTGGCCGCCGAGCTGGGCGCGTCCACGGGGCTGCGTATCGGCATGTACAACATCCACGACCTGATCGACGTGTCGTTCAGCGCGGAGATTCCCGACGGCTGGCTGCCGTGCATGGCCATCGGCGCGGCATTGCGCGCGCGCAAGGGTTGACCGCCATGCAGGAAATCAACCTCTATCAACCGGTGTCCAAGGGCGTGCGCGGCATGTTGAGCGCGCGCTCCACCGCCCTGGTGTTCGGCATCGTCGGCGCCACTTTGCTGGGCCTCTGGGGCTTCGCGTGGTGGCAAGTGGACAAGATGCGGGACGCCGCGCAGGTGGTGCGCAACCAGCAGGCCGCGCAGGCGGCAATGGTGGCCGCGCAGGGCCCGCAGCTGGACGCCCTGAGCGACGAGGAACTCGACCAGCTGATCAAGACACTGGATGACGCCGTTTACAGCAAGTCCTGCGCGGTGGACACGCTCGCCGACGAGTCGCGTAGCGGGGTGCCCGGATTCTCCACGCGACTGCGCGCGTTCGGCCAGCGTCACATCGATGGCATCTGGCTCGATCGCCTCATGCTGGGGCCGAAGGTCGAATACGTGAGCGTCTCCGGCTCAGCACTGTCACCCGACGCGGTGCCGCGTTATCTGCGCAGCCTCGCGCAGGACCCGGCGCTCAAGGGCGGCAAGATCGACCAGTTCCTGATCGAGAAGCCGAAGCTCAAGGACGAAGACGGCAAGCCCACCGCGTTCAAGGGAAATCTCAGCTTCACTGCGGGCCATGTCGAGCTCAAGCTCGCCGATCAACCTGGCGACAAGGAGCAGACCTGATGCCCTCTCCACTCGCGAAAAGGTACGAGTCCCTGAGCCTGCGCGAGCGCGCCATGGTCAGCTTCGCCATCATCGGCGCGGCGATCTTTCTCTGGGACAGCCTGCTCATGGAACCGCTGCGCGCCCAGCGCCTGGCGCTCGACTCGGAACTGACCAATGCCATGACCGCGGGTTTCGTGGCGGGCAGTGCGGATCTCAGCGATCCACGTCAGGTCAACCTTCAGCGGGCAGCGCAGCTGCAGACGCAGGTGCAGGCGCTGGATGCCCGCATCAAGAACACCGCCATTGCTTTCGTGCCCGCCGACGAAATGGTGCAGGTGCTGAACGACGTACTCGATCGGCAGGGGCGTCTGGACCTGGTCAGCATCCGCAATATGCCGGTGGTCAGCCTCGCGCCACCCAGGCCCGTCGATCCGAATGAGGAAACGCCTGCGGCCGCACCCGTACCCGCACCCGCACCCGGATCCGCGGAAGACACGGTGCTGGGTCAGCCGCCGTACGTGCATCCCATCGAACTCATCGTCGCGGGCGAATACACCGACATCGTCGCCTACCTGGAGGCCCTGGAGAAACTGCCTTATCGATTCCGGTGGACTTCACTGGAGCTGCGGACTTCCGGCTACCCGCGCAACAAGGTGCGCATCCAGTTGTCCACCATCAGCCTCGACGCCACCTGGCTCGGAATCTGACCATGAGCACCCGGGTCCGAATCGTCGCCGTCTGCGCAGTGGTTGCCGTGGCCGCCGCCGGCCGCGTGTTCGCGGGCGAGTTGCGCGACCCGATGCGTCCGTCCGGCGCGCCGGCCGCTGCCCGCGCGGCGCCTGTCTACTCCCTGAAACTCGAAGGCGTGATCGCCGGCGAGAAACGCGTGGCCATCGTCAATGGCCGTCTGGTGCGTGCCGGCGATTCGGTCGCGGGCGCGCGCATCCTGGAAGTGTTCGCCAAGGGCGTGCGCTTCGAACGCGGTGGAAAGATCCAAACCCTGACGCTGGCGTCCGCGCCGGCCAACACCAACGTGCGGGTCGCCCGCTCGGACAAAAAGCCATGAATGCCGTGATCAAACTAGTTTCCGTGGTGTGCTTGCTTGCGGCAGCCGCGGTCGCGCAGGCCGTCGACAATGGTTCACCCCGCTACGACGTCGTGGTCGACGACGCCCCGGCGCGTGCCTTCTTCGAAGGGCTGGTGGCCGACTCCTCGGTCAACATGATGGTGCACCCGGAAGTCAAAGGCCGCATCACGCTCACGCTCAAGCAGGTCACGCTGGAAGAAGCACTGGACGCGACCCGCGAGTTGTACGGCTTCGACTTCCGCAAGGTGGGTGCAAATGGCTATCTGATATTGCCGGCCACGGTGCAGACGCGGGTGTTCCAGCTCAACTATCTCGACCTGCAGCGCGTGGGCATCTCGCGCACGCGAGTGAGCTCGGGGCAGGTGACGCAGAACGCCAACTCCGGCACCAACAGCGAAGGCAGCAGCACCGACGAGACCACCCAGACCGGCAGCACCACGGGCAGCGCGGTGCTCACGCGCAATGAATCCGACTTCTGGAAGGAAGTGCAGGGCAACATCGCCATGCTGGTCGGTGGCGCCTCCCAGACAGGCGCAGACGGAAAAGTCACTAACAACAACGTCGTGATCAATCGCCAGTCGGGTGTGATCGTCGTGCGCGCCATGCCGGACGAACTTCGCGCGGTGGCCGAATACCTGCGCAAGACGCAATCGACGGTCACGCGCCAGGTGGTGCTCGAAGCCAAGGTAGTCGAAGTGGAGCTCAACAATGGCTTCCAGGCCGGCATCAACTGGTCCGCCATCGCGCGTGACGGCAACCACAACTTCTTCCTCGGGCAGCGCACACCGGATGGCGGCTTCGACGCGGACCCGCTTTCACCCTCGGGCCAGCAGATTCCCGTGGCGCCCGGCAGCCTGCCTTTCGCCAGCCAGGTCGTCGACTCCGTGGCGGGCGCGTTCGGCTTCGCGTTCAACTCGACCGATTTCAGCGCGATGATCCAGCTGCTGGACTCGCAGGGCCGCACGCGTGTGCTCTCCAGTCCGCGTGTGTCCACGCTGCACAACCAGAAGGCCGTGATCAAGGCCGGTACGGACGAATTTTTCGTGACCGGCGTGAATACCAACACCACCACCGGTGAATCCACCACGACCTCACTCGACATCGAGCTGACGCCGTTTTTCTCCGGCGTGGCGCTCGACGTCACGCCGCAGATCGGCGAGGACGGGTCCGTGCTGCTGCACATCCACCCCACGGTCAGCGAGGTGCAGGACCAGAACAAGCGCGTGTCTTTCGGTGGCAGCACCAGCGATCTGCCGCTGGCCTTCAGCCAGATCCGCGAATCCGACAGCGTGGTCAAGGCACAGTCCGGCCAGATCATCGTGATCGGCGGCCTCATGCGCGAAACGCGCAAGCGCAACGACTACAAGACTCCCGGCCTGGGCAGCGTCCCGGTGCTCGGCAATCTCTTCAAGAGCAAGCGTGACGTCAGCAGCACGGTGGAACTGGTGCTGTTGCTCCGGCCCATCGTGGCTGACGACGCGCAGATGGCGGACATGGTTCGCGAAGCGACGGACCGCACCTCGGCGGCCGCGAAGCAGGGCAAGGTGGACGGACTGCGATGAAAGTCGAGCGCCGCAAGAAGATCCGCCTCGGCGAGCTGCTCGTCGAGCAGAAGGTCATCAACGAGGAACAGCTGAACAAGGCGCTGGCCGAGCAGAAGCGCACCGGCCGCAAGCTCGGTCGCGTGCTCACGGATCTCGGCATCGTCGAGGAACAGCAGCTCAATGACGCGCTGGCGCGCCACCTGCAGATTCCCTTCGTCGATCTCAAGCAGCTCACTCTCGATCAGAACGTGGTGCGCCTGCTGCCCGAGGCGCTGGCACGCCGCTTCCGCGCGCTGGTGCTGCAACAGGACAAGAACGGTCTGACGGTAGGCATGGCCGACCCGACCGACCTGTTCGTGTACGACGAACTGGTGGCGCGACTCAAGCAGCCGCTGCGCATCGCGCTGGTGCGCGAGACCGAGTTGCTGCGCACGATGGACATCGTCTATCGCCGCACCGAGCAGATCGCCTCCATCGCGCTCGAGGTGCGTGAAGAGCTGCGCACCGACGAAGTCGACCTGATGCAGCTGGCCGTCGACGAGAGCTCCTCGGACGCGCCGGTCATCCGCCTGATCCAGAACATCTTCCAGGACGCCGTGAACATGCGTGCGTCGGACGTGCACATCGAACCGGGCGAGGGCGTATTGCGCGTTCGCCTGCGCATCGACGGCGTGCTGCAGGAGCAGTCCATCGAGGGCCGCGGCGTGGCCAGCGCCCTGGTCACGCGCCTCAAGCTCATGAGCAGCCTCGACATTGCCGAAAAGCGCCTGCCGCAGGACGGCCGTTTTTCGCTCAAGGTGCGCGGCAAGTCCATCGACGTGCGTCTCGCCACCATGCCCACGCAGTATGGCGAGAGCGTGGTGCTGCGCCTGCTCGACCAGACCAGCAATCTCATGACACTGGAACAGCTCGGCATGACGGATGCCATGCTGACGCGGTTCCGCACGCTCATCGAGCGACCCGCCGGCATGGTGCTGGTCACCGGCCCGACGGGCTCGGGCAAGACCACCACGCTGTATTCGGCGCTCAACTATCTCAACCGCTCCGATACCAAGATCCTCACCGCCGAGGACCCGATCGAGTACCGGCTGGATCGCGTCAGCCAGGTGCAGATCAACTCGAAGATCGGTCTCGACTTCGCGCGCGTGCTCCGCACGATGTTGCGCGCGGATCCGGACGTGATCCTGGTCGGCGAAATGCGCGACCGCGAGACCTGCGAAATCGGCCTGCGCGCGGCGATCACCGGCCATCTGGTGTTCTCCACGCTGCACACGCTGTCGGCGTCCGCCACGGTGAGTCGATTGCTGGACATGGGTGTGGCTGGCTACATGATCGCCACCGCCTTGCATGGCATCGTCGCGCAGCGACTGGTGCGCCAGGTTTGCCCCGACTGCGCGCAGCCTACCGAGCCCGACGATCACCAGATGGCGTGGCTCTCGGCGCAGGTGGGCTCGCGTGCCAGCCGAATGCAGTTCATGACGGGCGCGGGCTGCACCTACTGCAATCTCTCCGGGTATCGCGGCCGCGCGGCCATCTATGAACTCATCGAGCTCGACCGCTCGCTGGGCGACTGCATCCGCCGAGGCGACACGCAGGCGTTCGCGGACACTGCACGTCAACAGATGGGTTATGTGTCCCTGACCAGCAGTGCCATCACGCTCGCGGCCTCGGGCAAGACCACGGTGGCCGAAGCCATCGCCACCACCAGCGGGCTCGATGATCCGCTCGAAGAGACGCGCAGCCTGCGTGCGTTGAAGCTGCCACCGGGACACCCGATGGCCGACGATGCCGCGCTGGCCGAGGGCTTGCTGAGTGGTGAAGTCAGGTAATCCGTGGCCAACTTCAGCTACAAAGGACGCTCCGCCGACGGCAAGCTGGTGAGCGGTACCGCGCCCGGCGAGACCATCGATCAAGTGGCGCAGCGCCTCATTGGAACGGGCGTCACGCCCATCGAGATCAGTGAGCAGGGCGCCGTCGCCAGCAGCCTCGATCTCGAGAAGCTGGGGCGCAAGATCGGGCTGGGGAAAGTCACCACCTCCGACCTGGTGATGTTCTCGCGCCAGATGTACACCATCACGCGTGCGGGCATCCCGCTGCTGCGCGGCCTGCGCGGCCTCGTGGGGTCGACGCACAACCCGCAGCTGCGCGAAACGCTGGAAGACATTCTCGACAGCCTGGAGGGCGGCCGCGACCTGGCGACCAGCTTCGGGCGCCATCCGCAGATATTTCCCAAGCTGTACGTGAGCATCGTCAGTGTGGGCGAAGCCACGGGTACGCTCGACAAATCGTTCCTGCGCCTCACCGAATATCTCGCGCAAGAGAAGGACATGCACGATCGCGTCAAGGGCGCGATGCGTTATCCCGTCATCGTCATGATCACCATCGTGCTGGCGATGATGTTCATGTCCACGTTCGTCATCCCCAAGTTCGCGCCCGTGTTCGCGCAGCTCAAGGGCGAGCTGCCGCTGCCCACGAAGATGCTGCTGGGTTCGTCGACCGTGGTGCGGGAATACTGGCCGCACGCGCTGGGTGTGATCGCACTGGTGATATTCGCGTTGCGCAGCTGGTTGAAGACCCCGGCGGGCCGCATGAAATGGGACACGCTGAAACTTCGCGTGCCCGTGATGGGCAAGCTCATGTACGAAGCCACGCTGTCACGCATCAACCGCTCGATGGCGATCTCGCTGTCGGCCGGCATGTCGATGACGCAAACCCTGGCCGTGATCGCGCGTTCCTCGGGCAACGTGTTCATGTCGGAGCGCATCCAGATGTTGTCCACCAACGTCGAGCGCGGCGAGTCGCTGCATCGCTCGGCGTCCGCGAGCGGGCTTTTCTCGCCGCTGGTGCTGCAGATGATCGCCATTGGCGAAGAGACGGGCGCCTTGCCCGAACTGCTCGACGAAGCCGCCGGCTATTACGAACGTGAAGTGGATCACGCGCTGAAGAACCTCAGCTCGTCCATCGAGCCCATCCTGATCGTCACCGTCGGCGGCATGGTGCTAGTGCTGGCCCTCGGCATTTTCATGCCGCTGTGGGAGGTCATCAGCCAGGCGGGGCAGCATTGAAGAGGCATATGTCAACTGAATCGGTAATGGTCCACACATCCATACAGTGCGCTGAAGTCAGGGAAACCCCCGCCGATAGATAGTCAGGTCAATCCCTTGTCGGGAGAGGAGTCGATTGTGAAGAACAGAATGCAAGCTGGTTTCACCCTGGTGGAACTGATCGTCGTCATCGTCATTCTCGGCATCCTGGCCGCGGTGGCGCTGCCCCGTTTCATGGGCCTCGAGCGTGAAGCCCGCGTTGCCGCCGTGCGCAGCATGGGTGGCGCGATGCTGAGCGCCGCCAACATGGCCCGTGGCCTCTGCCAGGCGCAGGGTTGCGCCAACGGTGCCGCCGGTGGCGTCAACGTGAACGGCACGCAGATCATTTTCGCGAACGGCTGGCCGAACAACGCCAGCATCCGCGCGCTGCTGCAGAGCACGGAAGGTTTCAACACCAACGCCGCGGGCAATCGAATGACTCGCCGCGGTGGCGCTAACAACAATTGCTTCGTACAGTACAACCAGGCTGCTGCCGGCGCCGAGCCGACCATCACCTACCAGGGTGGTGCCCGGATCACGGACCAGAACTCCGAGAACGCGGTCATGGCCGCCCTGCGCTTGGCTTGCTGATCTGATCTGCTGCTGATCGGGTGACATCATGCGTGCGCCGTCACACGCGTATCGCGGGTTCACCCTGGTGGAGCTGGTGGCGTCCATCACGATCATCGCCATCATCGCCGCGGTCACGTTTCCACGCGTGATCGCGGCGAATCCATTTGCGGACCGCGGATATGCGGACGCGGTCGCCGCGAATTTGCGGCGCGCGCGCGATGTGGCCATGACCACGGGTTGCGACGTGCAGTTCACCATCAATGACACGGGCTACAACGCTATGCAGCGCGGCGTGGCCGGCACCCATTGCGACACCGCGGGCGCGTGGGTGAGGGTGCTGTACAGCGCTCCGGAACCCGCGGACGTGGTGCTGGGTGCTGCGCGGCAGGTGGTGTTCACCGGCACCGCGGGCCGCGTGGGCGGCGCCGTCGCGATCGACGTCGGTGGGCTGCAGATTACGGTGGAACCCTCTGGCCTGGTCAACGTGCCATGAGGCGGCAACGCGGTGTCACGCTGGTGGAGCTGGTGGTCGCCATCGTGGTGATTGCCATGGCGGGTTCGGCGCTCATCGGCACCTTGTCGTACCTGGCCGGTACCAGCGGCACCACGATGCGCCAGGCACAGGCGCAGGCGATTGCCGATGCCTATCTCGCCGAGATCACCGGCAAGAGTTTCACGGATCCCGATGGCATCGATGGCGAGGCGAATCGCGCGCTGTTCGACGACGTCAACGACTACATCGGTTTCGCGGCGGCAGAGCCCGGCAATTTCCTGGTCACCGTCGCCGTCAATGCCGGCACCTTGACCGGCATTCCCAACAACGCGGTGTTCCGGGTCGATGTCAGCGTGGTCTACGACACCAACGCGACGGCCGTGGCCACTGGTTATCGGACCAACCGGCCATGAAGTCCCGCAGACGCGCGCAGGGTTTCACTCTCATGGAGCTGGTGGTTGCCATCGCCATCAGCGGCGTGGTCGTCACCTTCGCGGCCATGTTCATCACGGCGCCCGTGGATGCCTACGCCGCGCAATCGCGGCGTGCCCGGCTCTTGGCCGACGCATCCATGCCCTGGCCACGACTGCAGGCCGATTTGCGCAACGCGCTGCCGAACTCGGTGCGCTGGCGCGACAACGGGCGCTACAAAGTGCTGGAGATGCTGGAAACACGAGGCTTCGCGCGTTACGTGACGCCGCCCGCCGCGAGTTTCGACGTGGCCGGCACGGCACGCGGCATTTTCAGCACCGAGCACGTGGGCGACCCGCAGATCACCAACGTGTTCCTGTCGGTGAACAATGCGTGGCAGGAAGCCTACACGCGCACTGCGTCGATGACGCCGACGCTGAACATCACCCTGGCGGACACGGCTCCGGTCGTCGCGGGGCATGCGCGGCTGACGCTCAGCGCCGTGCCGGCCATCAATACCAATTCGCCGCGCAACCGCGTGTACCTGGTGGAAGGGTTCGTGGCCTATCTATGCGACCAGACCCTGGGCACCATCACGCGCTACCGGGGTGTTGGCGTGGTCGCGAACGTGGCTTCGCATGACACGCCCGCGGAGTTCGGTGGCGCCGAGTTCGAAGTCATTGCGCGGGGAATCGTCAGATGCGATTTCGCCGAACAGCGGGCGCCGAACCTGCCACAGCAGGTGACCGCGAGGTTCACGGCGTCGCGCAACAACGAGATACTGACGTTGCTGCACCAGGCCTCGCTGGAGAACCTGCCATGAGGCGGCAGCGAGGCATGTCGCTGGTGGTGGCCATCTTTCTCATCGTCGTGATCGCGCTGCTGTCCGCGTTCGCGGTCTCGATGGGCGCGGCCTCGAGCGAATCCACCAACCTGCAGTTGTCCGCGGATCGCGCGCGAGCTGCCGCGCGGGCAGGTCTGGAGTGGGGCGCGTACCGTGCCATGGTGCAGTTGGCGCCTTGTGCGGCGCCGCCGTTGCCGCCGACGTCCGCGGTCCTGGTTCTCAATCAGGGCGCGCTCAACGGCTTTCGAGTGACCGTCACTTGTCAACGCAATACGGCACGCACCGTCTTCGACATCACCGCATTCGCGCAGCGCGGCAATTTCGGCTCGAACAACTACGCCTCGCATACATTGACGGGCCGCTACTAATCCGATCGGAGGGCGATCCGGGGGCGATCCGGACCGCGTCGGTGGTTTCTGCGAGGCACCGTAGGACGTCGTCCCCACCTATATCACGGCCGAAACCCGCGCCGCACATTTCGCGATGAACATAGCGAGGTGACAGCATGCGCCGCGATCCACTCGAATCGGTTTCCGTCTGGCACGATCCCCTTGCCGAAGCCGTCGTCACGGGGCCACCGGCAGACGCGGAAGTCTGCGTGGTCGGCGCCGGCATCGCCGGCATCACCACGGCCTATCTATTGCAGTGCGAAGGTCTGCCCGTACAGGTGATCGATGCGTACGGCATCGGCGCCGGCGAAACCGGGCGCACCACCGCGCATCTCACCGCGGTGCTCGACGACCGGCTGACGCACCTGGAACGGGTCTTCGGCCGTGAACGCACGCAACTGGCGGTGCGCAGCCACCAGGAAGCCATCGACCGCATCGAGGATCTGATGCGCGACGAAGCCATCGCCTGCGATTTCGAAAGAGTGGATGGCTACCTCATGGCCACGGGCCCCCGGCAGCGCCAGCTGCTGCTCGACGAGCACGAGGCCACGCAGTGGGCCGGCTTCGGCGATGTCACTACGCTTTCATCCTTTAGTGAGCCCGGCTTCGCATTCCGCGACATGGGATTGCGTTTTCCCCGGCAGGCCACGTTCCATGCGGACCGATACCTGCGTGGTCTCGCACGGGCATTCGTGCGCCGCGGAGGCCGCATCGCCACGGGCTTCCGGGCTATCAAGGTGAAGGGTGGACGCGATGCGCGGGTGTCCTTGTCCAATGGCACCCATCTGCGCGCGGGGCACGTGGTGGTCGCCACGAATACCCCCTTCAACGACCGCGTGCGGATGCACACCAAGCAGCATGCGTATCGCACGTACGTCGTGGGCTTCGAGGTGCCGCCCGATGTGTATTCCTCGTTCCTGCTGTGGAATCTCGATGACCCGTATTTCTACGCGCGGCACGTGCGCGTCGATCAGCGTCAACTCGTGATCGTCGGCGGCGCGGACCACAAGGTGGGGCAGGAGAACGATGCGCGAATCCGCTATGGCGCCATCGAGCACTGGAGTCGCGCGCATTTTCCGGCGCTGGGTGACGTCTGCTTCCGCTGGTCCGGACAGGTCATGGAACCGGTGGACGGACTGGCCTTCATCGGCCGCAACCCCATGGATGACGACAATGTGTACATCGTCACGGGCGACTCCGGCCATGGCCTCACTCATGGCACGTTGGCGGGGGCGCTGATCCGCGATCTCATCCTCGGTCACGACAACCCGTACGCCGGGCTCTACGATCCTTCGCGCAAGACCCTGCGAACCGCGGGCACCTATCTAGGTGAGAACGCGAACATGGTCGGGCACATGGTCGGGGACTGGTTCCGCGGAGCGGAAGTGTCCGACCCCACGGAGATTGCGCGAGGGCAGGGCGCCATCGTTCATCATGGCATCACCCCGGTCGCGGCCTATCGCGACGATGTCGGCACCCTGCATGCGGTGTCCGCGGTCTGCACCCACCTGGGTTGCCTGGTGCAATGGAATGGGGGCGAGAAGAGCTGGGACTGTCCCTGTCATGGCTCGCGTTTCGCGATCGACGGCGTCATCCTGAACGGGCCGGCGCGGGCGCCGTTGGCGGCGGTGAACCTGGCAGACAGTCCTCCGTCCGGGGACGCAGATGCACCCGTCGTGCGGCCCGTCGAAACGGAGATGCAGTCGCCTGGCAGCTCTCCCGATCGCGGCGCTTCCTGAAGGTTTGCCGATCGGCCGCATCGTCCCGCGTAAGGGCCGGAAGTCAGTCATTCGGTTCTAGTCGCAGGTGGCGCAACGTCCGGACAACACCCCGTGCCCGGGTGGCAGCGGTTCGTGCGGATCGTGCTCGTGCACGGTCAGCAGACGCCGCTCGCCGCCGCGGCGGACGAACACCATGCCGCCCGTGGCGCCCTCGCTTTGCCAGCCATCGCGTTCCAGGGCTGCGAGGCCCGCGGCGAAGGTGGCGCGCAGGTCGGTGCCCGGCGGCATTTCGGTGGAGTCGAGCACGTTGTGGAACATGTCGCGGAGCACGAGCCAGCGTGAATGCCGGGACGTTGCCAAGGGGTCGTATTTGCTGCGTTTGGTGGTCATGGAAATACCGTAGCCACCGCATTCCGCGCCGTCCATTCAGTGCCGGCGTTGGGGCGACGCTGTATATGTCCCGAAATTCGCGCCGGTATCGGAACTTACGTAGAGGCGCGCCAAAACTTTCCGACGGTAGATGCGGTCACAGCAGAGAAGTGATAGGGCTGGCGGCCGACCGCCGGCTTGGATATCGTGCAGGCATTGTCTAACTAACAGGCTGGCCGGTCCGGGAGGGCTCGGAAATGCGTATGAAGATGGCGCCCGCGCTCTGTCTGCTGGCCTTGCCATTCGCCGGCGCGGCGTTCGCCAATCCACCGCCCGCCGAATACAAGTTCATCAGGCGGCTGCCGAACTCCGAGCAGCGCGAGGAAATCAAATCTGCCACCTACGATGACCTGGACGTCTGCATCAGACTGAAAGGCTTCGCCAGCGATGGCGAGCACATCGTCAGCATCACCGTGTACGACGCCAGCGGTCGTGAGGTGGCGCAATTCACCCAGCCCGTGCAGGCGAAGGGGGCCACTTGGCGTGCGGGTGCCTGCCCCAATCCCATCGCCGACGTGGATGCTCCCGGAGAGTGGTGGTTCGTGGTCACTCTCGACGATACGCCCGTTGTCAGCGCGTCAATCCCCATTGCCTATGGCAAACCGAAGCCCGGCGTGCGCGATACGCCGCCCCCGAAATCCCCACCCGGGCCGCGCGATCCGCGCGCCACTCGTTGACCATGTGCATCCCGCGATTGCTGGCCGCGACCTTCGCGGCATGCCTCACCTGTGTGGCAGCCTGGCCGGCCAACAGCAAGCCGGCCAATAACAAGAATGAAGAGCCCCCCGAGGTCCGCTACGCCGCGATGCTCGAACGCGAGTACGGGCCACTGGGCAATACCACGGAGCAGATCCTCGGGCGCGAGGCCACGCATGAGCCCGTGACCATTGTCGGCGCGCTGGTGTATCGACTCCGGGCCAAGCCGCTCGACAAGCTGTCCCTCGTCGAGAAAAAACTGCTGGCCGTGTATGCAATGAAGGAAGAAGTCGACAATGGCGGCTTCAGCCAGTATTTCACTGGCCCCGTGGGCGACGGTTCCGCGCTGGCCGCGCAGGGACTGCGGGACATGCAGGCCGCGCAGCTTTCGAAGACGATACAGAAGGCGCTTTCGGTATTTCCGGCCGCCAGGCCGCCGGTCGATCAGGTGAAGCGCGCCAAACTCATCGATGGCATGAAGCGCCGCGCGCAAAGCGTCTGGGGAGTCTGCGACGATGAGTTCTATCTGCGCGAGGAAGGGCTGGCGGAAGTGGCGCTGGCGTACGCGAAGAAGAACCGCGCGCAGATCGTCCTGCCGTGACCAACGGTTCACCAAAAAAAACAGGCCGCGTGAAAACGCGGCCTGTTGTGTGAGGGTCAGAGTCGCATTTCATAAGATGCTAGCTGCCTCACTGTAGGTTCACGTCGGTCAA
>JAQSWD010000201.1 GCA_029266835.1 Steroidobacteraceae bacterium | reverse complement strand
CCTGGATGCCGCGGCTGGCGTACTGGAAGTGCAGGTGGACGCGGCCACCTTGCAGTCACGTCAGGCGATCA
Source organism: Steroidobacteraceae bacterium (assembly GCA_029266835.1). GTDB lineage: Bacteria > Pseudomonadota > Gammaproteobacteria > Steroidobacterales > Steroidobacteraceae > CADEED01. The sequence goes on along the minus strand of JAQSWD010000201.1, from coordinate 3,518 downwards.
AGCCCGCAGTGATGGACACCGCGTTCGGGGTGGGTCGCGAGCTGTTCACGCGGCTGCGCGAAGGGGCGACGTCCGCCGACGAAGGCGCGTCAATCCTCTAGCCACCGTGCCATGATCAGCTCGTCGACGTAGTCCGCGTCGCCGGCGCGCTTGTACGCTCTCTTCATGCAGCCTTCGAGCTCGAACCCGAGTTTCCGATAGAACGCGACGCCACGCGGATTGTCCGCTTCGACGAGCAGTTCCACGCGCTTCACTCCCTCGGCGCGCAGGCATTCGATGGCTTCGGTGACCATGGCCCGCGCTAGTCCCGACCCCTTCTCGTGCGGGTCGATCGCCAGCGTCTGCAAGGTCGCCACGTGCCGCGCTCGTCCCTTGTACCGGGTGGCGCGATGGAAACCGCATACAGCGCCGCCTTTTTCCACCACGAAGAAGGCGCCGCTCGCGAGCAGCTCCGCGAACACGGGCTCGAACTCGGCGAGCGGCGCGGGGTCGACGCCGAGATAGGGCACGACTTCCGGGTGCATGTAGATCGCGTGCACCGCGGCGAGGTCTGCCGGGCGGGCTAATCTGCGAAGTCCGTGGTTCGGCATGCCGGATGACTATACCGGCAATCCGTAGCGAAGCCCGCGACAGGCGGCGTAGACTCGCCCGCTCCACCGAAGGGGCAAATAACGATGAAGACCCGTGCTGCCGTGGCCTGGAAGGCCGGCCAACCTCTGGAAGTCGTCGAAGTCGATCTCGCGGGCCCCAAGACCGGCGAAGTCCTGGTCGAGATCAAGGCCAGCGGCGTCTGCCATACCGACGAGTTCACACGATCGGGCGGTGACCCCGAGGGCCTGTTCCCCGTGATCTTCGGCCACGAAGGCGCGGGTGTGGTCGTCGACGTCGGTCCCGGCGTCACGACGCTCAAGAAGGGCGATCACGTCATCCCGCTGTACACACCCGAGTGCCGCAACTGCAAGTCGTGCACTTCGCAGAAGACCAACCTCTGCACGGCCATCCGCGCCACGCAGGGCCAGGGCGTGATGCCCGACGGCACCAGCCGCTTCTCGATCAACGGCGAGAAGGTGCATCACTACATGGGATGCAGCACGTTCTCCAACTACACGGTGCTGCCCGAGATCGCGTTGGCCAAGGTGCGCGAGGACGCGCCCTTCGAGAAGATCTGCTACATCGGTTGTGGCGTCACCACCGGCATCGGCGCGGTGATCAACACGGCCAAGGTCGAGCCCGGCGCGAACGTGGTGGTGTTCGGCCTGGGCGGAATCGGCCTCAACGTGATCCAGGGTGCGCGCATGGCGGGCGCCAACATGATCATCGGCGTCGACATCAACCCGGGCCGCAAGGCCATGGCCGAGAAATTCGGCATGACGCATTTCGTGAACCCGAAGGAAGTGGGCGGCGATCTCGTGCCTCACCTGGTCTCGCTCACCGGCGGCGGCGCGGACTACAGCTTCGAATGCGTGGGCCACGTGGATCTCATGCGCCAGGCGCTCGAGTGCTGTCACCGCGGCTGGGGCGTGTCGGTGATCATCGGTGTCGCCGGCGCCGGCCAGGAAATCAAGACGCGCCCGTTCCAGCTCGTCACGGGGCGCGTGTGGAAGGGCACGGCCTTCGGCGGCGCGCGCGGCCGCACCGACGTGCCGAAGATCGTCGACTGGTACATGGACAAGAAGATCAACATCGACGACCTCATCACGCACGTCATGCCCATCGACAAGATCAATGACGCTTTCGATCTCATGCACAAGGGTGAATCCATCCGATCCGTAGTCACGTTCTGACCATCTAACAAAACAAGAGGGAAGTCCGATGGCCATCAAGCTTCATCCGTCGATAGACAAGGGCCTCAAACCCGGCGCCAAGAAATTCAAGGGCGGTACGCTCACCTGTCATTGCGCCACCGAGCCGGTCACCGTGAGCATCAAGGGCAACGTCGCGCACAACCACGCCTGCGGCTGCACCCGATGCTGGAAACCGGCGGGCGCGAAATTCTCGGTGGTGGGCGTGGTGGGCAAGGAGAACCTGTCCGTCACCGCCAATGAGCAGAAGCTGCACGTGGTCGATTCCAGCGCCACCATCCAGCGCCATGCCTGTTCGGGCTGCGGCGTGCACATGTACGGGCGCATCGAGAACACCGGCCATCCGTTCTACGGGTTGGATTTCGTGCACGTGGAGCTGTCGAAGGACAAGGGCTGGGCCAAACCCGAGTTCGCGGCCTTCGTGTCGTCCATCATCGAGTCGGGCTCTGCCCGGCCCCGGGAGATGACCAAAATCCGCGACCGGCTCAAGAAACTGCGCCTGACGCCATACGACTGCCTGTCGCCGCCGCTCATGGACGCCATCGCCACGCACGTGGCGAAGACCAAAGGCACGTTGAAGGCGTGATGCACAGAACGCAAGAATGATCGCCACGATTTCGAAACATGCCTGCTTCGGCGGGACGCTGGGTTATTACCAGCACCCCTCGGCGGTGAACGACTGCGACATGAGATTCGCGGTCTACACTCCGCCAGCGGCGGCGCGGGGTGCGGTGCCCGTGTTGTACTACCTGGCGGGCCTGACCTGCACCGAAGAGACCTTCGTCATCAAGGCGGCCGCGCTCGAACATGCCGCGCGCCACGGGCTCATGCTCGTGGCGCCCGACACGAGCCCGCGCGTCCAACTACCCGGCGATCGCGAATCCTGGGATTTCGGCATCGCCGCCGGTTTTTACCTGGATGCCACCGAGGCACCGTGGTCGAAGCACTACAAGATGTACAGCTACGTGGTGAACGAGCTGCCTGTCGCCATTGCCCGGGATTTTCCTGCCGACCTTTCACGCAGCGGAATCATGGGGCATTCGATGGGCGGGCACGGCGCGCTCACCATCGGCCTCAAGAACCCGCTGCGATTCAAATCGCTGTCGGCCTTCGCTCCCATCGCGGCGCCCATCCAGAGCCCCTGGGGGGTGAAGGCGTTCTCGGGTTATCTCGGGGCCTATCGTGCGGCGTGGTCGCAGTACGACGCCACCGAACTCGTGAAGTCCGGGCACAAATTCCCGGGCGGCATCCTCGTCGACCAGGGCACGGCCGACAAATTCCTCGAGGAACAGCTCAAACCGGGTTTGCTCGACGCCGCCTGCAAGGAGGCCGGGCAGCCGCTCGTGCTGAACCTGCGTGAGGGATACGACCACGGCTACTTCTTCATCCAGACCTTCATCGGCGAGCACATGGCCTGGCACGCGGAGAGACTGACTAGCTAGGTTCCGCCCGGGTCGTCGTGGCGTTCGCGCAGCTGCGCGAACTCGCCGGTGCGCACGGCCGGGTCCGGCAACAGATAGCGTCGGCGCGAGAGCGGGAAGTAGAGCATCGCGAACACCGCGAGACTGATGACGGTGGCGATCAGCACGGGCGTGGTCGACCAGCCGATCACGAACACGCAGAACACCGCGCCGGTCACCGCCAGCGGTTTCTCGCCGGCGACACGATACTTCAGCGCCGCGGCGCAGGCTCCGAGGTACGTCAGCAGCGCGAACA
>JAQSWD010000079.1 GCA_029266835.1 Steroidobacteraceae bacterium | reverse complement strand
GCTGCGTATCCGGGGGATTTCGCCAGCAGCATCGGCGGCGATTTCCCGCGCAACCTCTGGTACTTCACGCCGGGCGCGATGAAAGAAGCGATTCTCGCGAACTCCGATTGGCTCTCGGACAACGATGGCCCCACGGGCCGCCACAATTACGGTGGCGAGTGGAAAGTCAGCGAGAAGAACCTGTCCGCCTACGTGCAGGCGAACTTCGGCGGCAGCGACAACGACTGGAGCGGCAACATCGGCCTGCGCTACGTCGACATCGACCAGGAGATCAACTCCTACCAGGCGGTGGCCAACGCGGCGAATGCGGATGTGAGCAGCCTGTTCGGCAACTGGATCTACCAGGACACCAACAACGATCGCAGCAAGTTGCTGCCGAGCGCGAACCTCAAGTTCAACATGAGCGAGGACCTGGTGTTCCGCTTCGCGGCGTCGCAGACGATGACCATGCCGGACTTTTCGGCCCTGGGCGCGTCGAGCTGGGGTTCGGACCTGAACCGCACCGGCGGCGGCGGCAACCCCAATCTGAAGCCCGTGACGTCCACGAACTTCGACGGCAACCTCGAGTGGTATTTCATGCCGCGCGGTCTCGTATCCATCGGCGCCTTCTCGATGGACCTGCAGGACTACGTAGCCTTCGGCACCGAGGAGCGCCAGCTGTTCAGCGAGCTGACCAACCAGCTCGAGACTTACCTGGTCTCGGTTCCGGTCAACTCCAATGGGTCGGTGACGGGCCTCGAGCTGGTATACGAACAACCCATCGGCGAGTCGTTCGGCGTCAGCGCCAACTACACGTACGCGGATGGCAAGACCGCGCACACCTGGGCTGACGGCAGCAACAACCTGGTGGGCACCTCGAAGGACACGTACAACCTGGGAGCGTACTTCGAGAACACGATGTTCTCGGCGCGTGTGAGCTACTCGTATCGCACCGAGTTCCTGATCGGCCTGTCGGGTGCCAACCCCTACTACCAGGATGACTTCGGAACCTTGTCGCTGGCGCTCACGTACAAGCCCAATGACTGGCTCAGCTTCAGCCTGGATGCGATGAACCTCAACGACCCGGAACTGAACTACTACCAGAGCGCGACCGCCCCCACGGCGTTCTACAACAACGGCCGGCAGTTCTATCTGAACCTGCGAGCCAGGTTCTGACCCCGGCGTGAGCAATCGGCCCGTAGTCCCTTCCGGGACTGCGGGCCTCCCGTCCTCCGGCCTGGCAGCACCCGAGCTGCCGCTCGTGCGGGCGGCATCTGCCGCCCGCGCGTTCTATCCGCCCGCGTTCTACCCGACAAGGATGTGAAGCGGACAGTCGCCGCGCCGCCGGCTTACCGCGGGTTGCTTGCGCGCCGTTATCAGGCAGGATTCACGTTCATGCACACGCGCCCCGTCGGTGGCGCGGATCTGCCGGCGGCGCAGCTCTGGCCGGCGGCGCAGCTTTGGAAATAGCTGAGGGGTCACGATGAAGAAGCATTCGGTTTCCGTCCTGATACTGGTGATCACCGCCGCGCTGGTCGCCGCCTGTGGTTCGCCCAAACCGCCCGTCGCGGCGGACCCGCCGAAAGCCTCCGCGCCGATGGTCGGTGTGATTCCCGCGCCGCGAGACATCGCTGCGGGCAAGGGCGCCATGCGCGTGGATGGCGGCATCGACGTCGTGTACTCGGGCGGTGAACCGGCCAAACAAACTTCGCAGTACTTCGTCGACCTGATGAATCGCCTGCGCGATACCGGCCTGGCGTCACCGAAGGAAGGCACGGCGCGATCCGGCGCGGTCAACTTCGTGCTCGACACGGCCAAAGCGGATCTTGGCGCGGAGGGTTATTCGCTCGTGGTCGCCGCCGATCGTGCGACCGTCACGGCCGCATCTCCGGCCGGACTTTTCTACGGCGCGGTGACGCTGTGGCAGCTCGCGACGGAAAAACCGCAGCAGGGCATCGGGGTGAGCGTGCCGGCGGTGAGCATCACCGACGCGCCGCGTTTCCGGTGGCGCGGCTTGATGCTGGACTCGGTGCGCCATTTCCAGTCGGTCGAGTACGTGAAGCAGTTCATCGACTGGATGGCCCTGCACAAGATGAACACGCTGCACTGGCATCTCACCGATGACCAGGGCTGGCGCATCCAGATAAAGAAGTACCCCCGGCTCACGTCGGTGGGCGCGTGGCGCGTGCCCGCCGGGCCCGCGGCAAGGGCCGACATTGACCCGAAAACCGGCAAGCCGCGCGTGATCGGGGGCTTCTATACGCAGGATCAGATCCGCGAAGTGGTGGCGCATGCGGCTTCACGTCATGTGACCGTGGTGCCCGAGATCGAAATGCCCGGGCACGCCACGGCCGCGGTGGTGGCTTATCCAGAGCTGGGCGTCGCCGGCGTCAAGTCACCCAAGGCCATTCCCGAGGAGTGGGGCATCTTCCCGACGCTGTTCAACGTGGAGGAAAGCACCTTCACTTTCCTGGAGAACGTGCTCGCGGAAACCATCGATCTGTTCCCGGGCCAGTACATCCACGTCGGTGGCGACGAAGCGCTGAAGGACGAGTGGCACAACTCGCCGCGCGTGCAGGCGCGCATGAAAGAGCTCGGTGTGAAAGACGAACACGAGCTGCAAAGCTATTTCATCCAGCGCATGGAGAAGTTCATCAGCTCCAAGGGTCGCAAGCTCATCGGCTGGGATGAAATCCTCGAAGGCGGCCTCGCGCCCAATGCGACGGTGATGTCATGGCGTGGCATCGACGGCGCCATCGCCGCCGCGCAGGCGGGTCACGACACGGTGTTGTCGCCAGCGCCAGATCTGTACCTCGACCATTGGCAGAGCGCCGGCGACCTCTCGCCCGGGCGCAGCGATACGTTGTCGCTGGAGATGGTCTACAAGTTCAACCCCACTCCCGACAAGATTCCCGAGGAGCAGCGCAAACACATCCTGGGCGTGCAGGGAAATCTCTGGGCCGAGATGATGCGCACCGAGGACCGCGTCACCTACATGGCCTATCCACGCGCGGTCGCGCTCGCTGAAGTGGCGTGGTCCGCGCCCGCGCGCATCGGCTGGGACGATTTCCAGCGACGCCTGGAAACGCACCTGCCGCGCATGGATTCGCTGGGAATCCGCTACGCGCGCGAAGTGGCCATCAAGCCCGGCGACCGCCGCCGCGTCAGCCATGATCTCGAGCAGTGCGGCGGCGGCTATGTGCTGTCGCTCGAAGACGATGCGCCGCTGGACGGCGAACGGGCCGTGTTCCTGGTGAACATCACCGATCCGTGCTGGCTCTGGAAGGGCGCCGACCTTTCGCAGGTGGGCTCGGTGAAGGTGACCGTCGGCCAGATTCCCTTCAACTTCCAGATCGGCAAGGACGCGGAGAAAATCCCGCTGCCCAAGCCGGCGACGAAGTTCGGCGAACTCGAGTTGCGACTCGACCAGTGCGACGGGCCGCCGCTGTACACGGTGTCGCTGGAAAATGCGGTGAACAATCACGGGCTGACGCCGCTGCCGGCCGTGCTCCTCCAGCATGAAGGCAAACACGACATCTGCTTCAAGTTCACGCGGTCCAGGATCGACCCGATCTGGGTGATCGGCGGCGTCGAACTCACGGCACGCTGACGGATGACCAGGCTAGCCATCCTTGCACCACTGGCCGGCTGGAGCGCGCCGCTGTCCGAGATTCCGGATGCGGTGTTCGCGCAGGCCATGCTGGGCGAGGGCGCGGCCATCGATCCGCTGAGCCGGGAGATGCGCGCACCCTGTGATGGCGAAGTGATTTCCATTGCCGCGGCCCGCCATGCCGTGGCCCTGCGAGCGGCGACCGGCGCGGAAGTGCTGGTTCACGTGGGCGTCGATACCGTGGGTCTCGCGGGCGAAGGCTTCCAGGTGCACGTGCGCAATGGCGACCGCGTGCGCGCCGGCGATCTGCTGTTGAGTTTCGACATCGACGCTGTTGCGCGCCGCGCGCCCAGCCTCATGACTCCGGTCATCGTCACCAACGGCGATCGCTTCCGGATTTCGGGTGCGCGCCTGAATCGCGCGGTGAAACATGGCGACCTGTTGTTCGAACTCGAGGAGATCGCGGCCGGGTCGGCATCCACGAGCACGGCCGCGAATCCCGTGGTCAGCGAGGCCGTGGTGGTCGCGCACGCGCATGGCATCCACGCACGGCCGGCGGCGCTGATCGCGCGGGCGGCCAAGGCCTTTCCCTTCGAACTGGAGATCCGCGCGCGCGGACGCGGCGCCAGCGCACGCAGCGCCGTGGCGCTGATGTCGCTGGGCGTACGTGGCGGCGACGAACTGGTGATCACGGGGTTCGAACCCGCCGCGGCCAGCGGCGTGACAGCGATCGCGCGCGTGATCCGCGAGCTGGAAGCGGGCGCGCCCGAAGCGCCGGCGCCAGGGGCCGTGCCGCAGGCCGGCGAGCCCGGGCGGCTGCGTGGTGTGCTGGCCAGCCGCGGTTTCGCGGTGGGCGCGGCCTTCTATCTACATCGCGCGGAGATCGCCATTGCCGAGAACGGTCGTGGCGCCAACGAGGAATCCGCCGCGTTCGACCGCGCGCGCGACGAGGTGCGCGACCTGGAGCTGCTCGACGATCCACAACTCATGCGCGACGCGTATGCCGCCATCGCGGATGGAAAAAGTGCGGGCTTCGCCTGGCGTTCGTCGTTGCGCGTCAGCGCCGCGGCCCTGCAGGCAACCGGAGACGCGCGTCTCGCGGAACGCGTCGACGATCTGCGTGATCTCGAGAACCAGGTGCTGGTGGCGCTCGGCGCCGTGCCCCCCACCAGAGTGGAAGTGCCGGCCGGGGGCATCCTGCTGGCGCGTGATCTCACGCCCTCGCAATTCATCGAGCTGGACGCGCGGGAGCTCGGCGGCATCGCGCTCGCTGCCGGCGGCCCCACGTCGCATGTCGCGATCCTCGCGGCCGCGGCCGGCGTGCCCATGCTGGTGGCGCTCGGCGCCGCGCTCATGGAGGCGACCGCGAACACGATGCTGGTGCTGGATGCCGACAGCGGCACGCTGCGAGTCGACCCTTCCGCCGCCGAATTGACGCAGGCCCATGCGCGCGTAGCCGAACAGCGCGCCACCCGCGAACGCGAGCGCGCCGCCGCGCAGCGTGAATGCCAGCTCGCCAGCGGCGAGCGCATCGAAGTGTTCGCCAATCTCACGGGCACAGTGGCCGACGCGGAACTGGCCGTGCGCGGAGGCGCCGAAGGTTGCGGCCTGCTGCGCACCGAATTCCTGTTCCTGGAACGCGCCACCGCGCCTTCCGAGGACGAACAGCTGCGCTGCTACGAACAGGTCGCGCGCGTGCTCGGCGAACGTCCGCTGGTGATCCGCACCATGGACATCGGCGGCGACAAGCCCATCCCCTATCTACCGCTGCCGCCCGAGGACAACCCCGCGCTCGGCCTGCGCGGCATCCGCACCAGTCTCTGGCGGCCGGACCTGCTCGAGACGCAGTTGCGTGCGCTGCTGCGGTTGCCTGTGCGGAACGGGCAGCCGCAGTGCCGCATCCTTCTGCCGATGATCACCGAGCCCGGCGAGATCCGCGCGGTTCGCGAACTGCTGGACAAACTGCGTGGCGAATCGCCGCTGCCGCCGCTGGGGGCCATGATCGAAACCCCGGCGTCGGCGCTGCTCGCGACGCAGATCGCCGCCGAAGTGGATTTTCTTTCCATCGGCACCAATGACCTCACGCAGTACACGCTGGCCATGGACCGCGGCAACGCCGCCGTCGCCACTCGCGTGGATGGACTGCACCCCGCCGTGCTGGCGCTGATCGCGAAGGTGGGCGAGGCCGGTGGAAAGCAGGGCAAGCTGGTCGCGGTCTGCGGCGGGCTGGCTTCCGACCCCGCGGCGGCGCCCATCCTGTTGGGCCTGGGCGTGCGCGAACTCTCCGTGGTGCCCACGCTGGTGCCCGCGGTCAAAGCGCGCGTCTCGTCGCTGACTCTTGCCGCCTGCCGGGATCTGGCGCAGCGCGCGCTCGAACTGGATTCCGCCGAGGCTGTGCGCAGTCTCGCGCGCGAGATGCTGTCATGATGAAACTCATCTCGAAAATGCAGCCCATGGGCCGCGCGCTCATGCTGCCAATCGCCGTGTTGCCCGTGGCGGCGCTGCTGCTGCGGCTGGGCCAGCCGGACCTTCTCAATCTGCCGGCGATCGCCGCTGCTGGCGATGCCATCTTCTCGAACCTGGGTCTGCTGTTTGCCATCGGCGTGGCCGTGGGTCTCGCCAAGGAGAATCACGGCGCGGCGGGGTTGGCCGCCATCGTCGGTTATCTCGTGGCCACGCAAGGCGCGAAGGTGCTCATCGACGTGCCGGATGCGATCACGGCGGATGTGCCCGAGGCTTATCGGGGCCTGGCCGCGCAGGCCTTTCTCGCAAAGGAATTGTCCAAACTCAGCGTGCCCGTGGGCCTGCTCTCCGGATTGTTCGCGGGCTGGGCGTTCAACCGTTTCGGTGACATCCGGCTGCCTGCCTACCTGGCGTTCTTCGGCGGCCGTCGTTTCGTGCCCATCATCAGCGGCTTCGCCGGGTTGGGTCTCGCGATGATCTTCGGCTTCTTCTGGCAGCCGCTGGAACACGGCATGGACGTGACCAGCCAGGCCGTGCTGGCTTCCGAGGAATACGGGTTGTTCACGTACGGCGTGCTCAACCGCGTGCTCATCATCACGGGCCTGCACCACATCCTCAACAACATCGCGTGGTTCCTGTTGGGTGACTACGGCGGTGTCACCGGCGATCTCAAGCGATTCTTCGCGGGCGACCCCAGCGCCGGCGCGTTCATGTCCGGCTTCTTTCCCGTGATGATGTTCGGTCTGCCCGGCGCCTGTCTCGCCATGTACCGCACGGCCTCGCCGGAAAAACGCGCTGGTGTCGGCGGGCTGTTGCTGTCCATGGCGCTCACTTCATTCCTGACGGGCGTGACCGAGCCCATCGAGTACGCGTTCATGTTCCTGGCGCCGGTGCTGTATGCCGTGCATGCCGTGCTCACCGGTCTGTCCATGGTGATCATGCACGCGCTCAACGTGCACCTGGGCTTCGGCTTTTCCGCGGGCCTGTTCGACTACGTGCTGAACTACTCGCTGTCCACGAATCCATTGCTGCTGATTCCCGTGGGCCTGGCGTATTTCGCGTTGTATTTCGTGTTGTTCCGTTGGGTCATCCTGCGCTTCGATCTCAAGACGCTGGGTCGCGAAGGTGATGACGTCGGCGCGTCAGTCGACGCGGGCGCGGCGGGAGAGTCCTCGCTGGCCTGGATCGCCGGATTGGGCGGCGCCATGAACCTGCGCGCCGTCGAAGCCTGCACCACGCGGCTGCGGCTCACGGTGGTGGACCAGGCGCTGATCGACGAACGCGCGCTCAAGCCGCTGGGTTCGCGCGGCGTACTGAAGCTGGCTGAGGGTGCCGTACAGGTAGTGGTGGGGCCGATCGCGGATCAACTGGCCGCGGATATCCGCGGTGCGTTGCGTCATGCACCGGCGACAGTCCCCGCCGCTACCCAAGCCTCCACTCCGCTAGTTAGCGCGACTGCTGATCGTGGCAATGTCGCGGCACTGCTGGCCGCGCTCGGCGGCAAGTCCAATCTCGCGAAAGTGGAAGCACGGTCCACGCGCCTGCTGATCGAAGTGCGCGACGGGGGCGCCGTCGACGAACCCAGGCTGAGCGCGGCGGGCTATCGTGGTGCGGTCCGGGTAGCCGACCGGGGTTGGCAGGTGGTCGTGGGTCCGGACGCGGCCTCCGTAGCGGGCATTCTCGAGCGCTGATCGCACCCGCTATCCCGGAATCGGGGTTTCCCGGGCGCTTCCCCGTGACCGGTACACGGTTTGGCGCGCGCATGACCTCTGTCACTTCCAAACGAATCAGGCGCTTACTACACTTCGCGCCCTTGCAGTGGGGTATCCGGAATCCTCGCTGCATCGAATATTCATGTCGCGGACGCCACCTCGCCGGTCTGCGGAACAAAATTCATCAAATACACACATTTAGATCGTCCGGCGTGCAACCCGAGGGGCGGTTCGAACGTCGTATGTCGACTTGCCAAAGGAAGTAGTCGTGACCCCAAGAATTCCAAGCATCCGAAACTCCTGCCTCGTGTTGATGACGATCTCCGCAGCCTTGCTGGCTGGCTGCGGCAAGGGATCGGGCCCGGGCAAGGACGCAGCCAAGGACGCCGGTCCGCCGCTGACGGTCTCGGTCGAAGACGTCATAACGCTGCGTAACAACGCCATGACCTCTGGTCCGTCGATCACGGGCTCGATCGAACCCGAGCGTCGCGCGGATCTGCGCGCCGAAGTGCCGGCCGTCGTGGTTGCCGTATTGAAAGAGAATGGCGACCCGGTGAAGCGCGGCGACCTGCTCGTGCGTCTCGATCAGACTTCGATCCGCGACAGCCTCAATTCCGCGCAGGCTTCGATGAGCGCCGCCGCGCAGGCCTATGAACAGGCCGAGCGGCAGTACCAGCGCATGGTGACGCTGCGCCAGACCAACGTGGTCTCCGCCCAGCAACTCGAGGACGTCGAGATCCGCCGCAACACCGCGCTGAGTGAGCGCGAAGCCGCGCGCTCGCGCGCGGTCACCGCCCGTCAGCAGCTCGAGCGTACCGAAGTGCGCGCGCCCTTCGATGGCATCGTCAGCGATCGCAAGGTGTCGGCGGGCGACACCGCGCAGGTGGGCAAGGAACTGCTCAAGGTCATCGACCCGTCCAGCCTGCGCTTCGAGGGCCTGGTTTCGGCCGACAGCATCGGTGAAGTGTCGGCGGGTCAGCCCGTGTGGTTCCGCATCCACGGTTTCGGCGAACGTGATTTCACGGGCAAGGTCACGCGCGTGAACCCGTCCGCCAACACCACGACGCGCCAGGTGGAAGTCCTGGTGAGCTTCGACGACCCCAAACAACAACCGAACGTGGCAGGGTTGTACGCGGAAGGCCGCGTGGAAACCCAGAGCACCGCGACGCTGGCCCTGTCCACCGCCACGGTGGTCCGGGAAGGGGACAATGCGTACGCGTGGGTCATCAAGGAAGGCAAGTTGCGCAAGGTGGCACTGACGCTGGGCGAGCGCGATGTGCGCACCGGCGCGTACGCCATCCGGTCCGGGCTCGCCGAGGGCGACCAGGTGCTGCGCTTCCCGAACGTGAGCCTGAAGGAAGACCAGGTGGTGAATTTCGACGCGGGCAACAAGGCCGCCGTGGTCGCCGAGAAATAAGGCAAGGCCCGGGAAACAAGGGCAGCTAGGGAAGTTAGGGAGACGCCGATGTTCCTTTCCAATTTCAGTATCAGACAGCCGGTGACGACGGTCGCGATCGTCATCGTGCTCATGTGCCTGGGCCTGCTCGCGCTGAAGAATCTGCGCGTCAACCAGATCCCCGACGTCGAGAACCCCGTGATCTCGGTGAGCTTCCCGTATCCGGGTGCATCGCCCGAGACGGTGGAGCGCGAGATCATCAACCGCGTCGAGAAGCCCCTGCAGAGCATTCCGCAGGTGTACGAGATGTGGTCGAACGCGTCGGAGAGCAGCGCGCAGTTCACCATCATCTTCGACTTCAAGAAGGACATGTCGGCGGCAGCGGATGAGATCCGCAATGCCATCGCGTCGGTGCGCTACAAGCTGCCCATCGAGATGCGCGAGCCGGTGTTGTGGCGCCGCGATCCGTCGGCGGACCCGATCGTGAACCTCGGCCTGTCGTCCACGCGCCAGTCGCATGCCGAGATCTCGCGTCTCGCCGAGGACGTGCTGGCCGACGAACTGCGCGGTGTCGACGGCGTCTCGCAGGTGAACGTGGACGGCGCGCTACACCGCGAGCTGTCGGTGCTGCTGCACGCGCAGAAACTGCGCGAGTACAACGTGTCGGCGGGTGAGGTCGTCAACGCGCTGCGCGCGCAGAACACCAATGCGCCCGTGGGCCGCGTGAAGGGTGAGCTCGACGAGCAGAACATCCGCCTCGTTGGCCGCATCGAGCGGCCGGCCGACTTCAACGACATCGTCGTCAAGCGCCTCAACAACGAAGTGGTGCGCCTGGGCCAGGTGGCCACGGTGGAGGACGGCTTCGCCGAGCCGAGCAGTTATTCACTGCGCAGCGGTAATGCCAACGTCGGGCTGTCGGTCATCCGCTCGCGTGAGGCCAGCACGGTCACGGTGGCCGAACATGTGCGCACCAAGGTCGAGGAGATCAACAAGACGCTGCCCGAGGGCACCAAGCTCGAGATCACGCGTGACGGCGGCGAGGAAGCTGAGGAGAACCTCAACAACGTGATCCACGCGCTGATCTTCGGCGCGGGTCTCACGATTTTCGTCGTGTACGCCTTCCTGAATTCCTGGCGCTCCACGTTGATCACCGCACTGTCGCTGCCGACATCGGCCGTGGCCGCGTTCATCGCGGTCTGGCTGTGCGGCTTCACGCTCAATTTCATGACGCTGCTCGGCCTGTCGCTGGCAATCGGCGTACTCATCGACGACGCCATTGTCGTTCGAGAAAACATAGTCCGGCACATGGAGCGCGGGGAGGACCGCGTCACCGCCGCGCGCAACGGTACGGCCGAGATTGGCCTGGCGGTCACCGCGACCACGTTCTCCATCGTCGCGGTGTTCGTGCCCGTAGCCTTCATGGGCGGCGGCGCCGGCGAGTGGTTCCGGCCCTTCGCGGTCACCGTCGTATCCTCGGTGATGGTGTCGCTGTTCATCTCGTTCACGCTGGACCCGATGCTGTCGGCGTACTGGGGTGATCCGCCGGGCCATCAGCATGCGCCCAAGCGCGGCATCGAAAGATATCTCGCGGTCTTCAATCGCTGGTTCGACCACCAGGCGGATCGTTACGGCGGCGTCATCGAGTGGGCGTTGCATCACCGCAAGTGGATGGCCTGGGGTTCGGTGTTCCTGCTGGTCGGTTCGCTGATCTTCCAGGGCATGTTCGGCGGCAGCGAATTCCTGCCCAAGTCGGACTACGGCACCATCGCCATCGAAGTCCGCACGCCGTCGAGCACGAGCCTCGAATACGCGCGCGGCAAGGTGGAGAAGGCGGCCGAGATCGCGCGCGCGATTCCCGAGGTCAAGAACACCGACTCGCGCGTCAACGCCACCGGTGGCCGCGTCTGGGTGGACGTGGGCAACAAGACCGATCGCGACCGTGGCCTCGACGAGCTGGCCGCGGACCTTCGCGAGCGCCTCAAGGCGCTGGTCGGCGCCGAGTACGTGGTGCTCGACGACCTGAACAATGGCGCGCGCAAGCCCGTGCAGATCCAGTTCTATGGCACGGACTCGCGCAAGCTCATGGAGCTGACCAACCAGTTCATGGAAAAGGTGCGGCAGATTCCGGGCGCCGTGGACGTGGGCCTGTCCGAACAGGACCCCAAGGATGAGCTGCGCATCGAGCTCGACCGCGGCCTCGCCAATCAGCTCGGCATCTCGGTGAACGACGCTGCGCAGACGCTGCGTGTGGCGTTCGCCGGTGTGGAAGTGGGCGACTGGGTGGACCCGACCGGTGAATCGCGCGACGTGGCCGTGCGCCTCTCGCCCGAGGATCGCGTCAGCGCCGCGAATATCGAGCACCTGCCCATCGCCGTGGCCGGCAGCAACATGATGGTGCCGCTGGAGCAGATCGCGAACATCTACATGGACAAGGGTCCGGCGCGCATCCAGCACTACAACGGCAAGCGCACGGTGACGGTCTCCGCCAACGTGCAGGGCGTGGACGCTGGCAAGGTGACGCAGGAGGCGATGAAGATCGCCAACACGCTCGACTTCCCGCAGGGCTTCGGTCTGGGCCTTGGCGGCGCGTCGCGCGACCAGGCGGAGCTGTTCACCGAGATGGTGCTGGCGCTGTTCATGGGCATCGGCGTCATGTACCTGGTGCTGGTGATGCAGTTCGGTTCGTTCACCGCGCCCATCGCCATCATGCTGTCCCTGCCGCTGTCGCTGATCGGCGTGGTGGTCGCGCTGACGCTCACGGGCGGCACGCTCAATCTCATGAGCCTGATCGGCGTCATCATGCTGATGGGCCTGGTCGCGAAGAACGCCATCCTGCTGCTCGACTGCGCGCGCGAGGAAGAGAAGCGCGGAATCGATCGTGAGGAAGCGCTCATGCACGCCGGCCGCGTGCGCCTGCGCCCAATCCTCATGACCACCTTCGCGCTGGTGGCCGGCATGATGCCGGTCGCGATCGGTGTAGGTGAGGGAGGCGAGTTCTACTCGCCGATGGCGGTGGCCATCATCGGCGGCGTGATCGTCTCGACGGTGCTCACCTTGCTGGTGGTGCCGAGCTTCTATGACAGCATCGAGATCAACACGGAGCGCGCCAAGGTCAAGTTCAAGGCGCGCGCGGTGCTTCAGAACCCGCTGTTCGCCTTCCTGCTGACTTTCGGCGAGCTGCTGCTGACGCTGACGTTCCTGCGCTTCTTCTATCGCAGCATCCTGTGGTGCTTCGGCCGGTATTCGCCGGTGGAACACCCGGTGGAACGTGCCGCGAAGCTGCATGGCTTCGCCATTCCGGATGGCTTCAAGCCGCGGCCACAGCCGTGGCAACGCAAGCCGGGCACGGAGGTGTTGGTGTATCACACCGACGGCGCGGCGGTGCCGCCGCCACCCAATCGCGAGCCGCCGGAGCTCGCGCCCATGGGTTCGGGTTAAGGGCCAGCCGAAGTAGCTTGAAAACGCCCGGCATCGAAAGATGCCGGGCGTTTGCATATGCGCGGGCTTCAGCCGAGCTCGCGCGTGTACGCCAGGCAAACGATGCCGGCCAGTCCCCACTGGGCGCTGGCATTCGTGGAAATGCCCGGGCCTTCATCAACCGGATTCAGCACCGCAGGCGCCTCGATGCGCTCTGCCGTGAACGTCTGGCGCGCGCCGTACCCGGCGCGGCCATCGATGAATTCGCGCCACGCGCGTTCGGCGAGTTTCGCGTCTTTCCTGCGGTACGCGGCGAAGGCCGTGAGCCGTGCATGTCCCTGCTGCAGGTTGGTGCCGCGCAATTCCTGGCCGAGCGCGGCCTTCTGTTCCTCGGCGGTGGCGTTGTACAGCTCGCAGTACTGCAGCCAGGCGCGTTCGAACTCCGGTACGTTGAAGGACTCGATGAGTTCGGCGCAGATCTCCGGCAGGCCGAATGCCGCGGACAAATGCGACACGCTGACGCGATCGTCCTGCGCCCGGTCGAAGGCGCCGGTAACCAGGTTGAAGCGCTCGCTGCCCGTGAAGAAGCCGCGCGGCTGCGCGCCGATGGTCTTCATGCTGGCGATCAGCCGGTCGCGGAATTCCGGATCGCGCGTGCGCTCCCACTCGGTGAACCAGGCGCTGGCGAGCGCGCCCCAGTCGGTGCCGAAGCCCAGATAGGCATGATCTCCAGCGGGATCGACGGCCTCGAGTCCGGCGGCGCTGGCCAGCTTGCGTCCCGGTGGCACGGTACGCAGCGTTCGCGCGGCCTCATTCTGCTCGCGCATGAGATCACCCACGCGCTCGTCGGCGGTGAGGAAATAGTAGAACCGGCGATTCAGCGCGGTACTGATGCGCAGTTGTTTGGCCGAACAACCCCAATGCTGCACGTTGTGGCGCGAACCCAGCGGCGCGAATTTGCCGAGGTGATGCACGTCGACTTCGCCGGTGTGGCGCGTCATGGCTTCCGCGAAGCGGAAAGCATCGGCGCGCCCGGTGCGCAGGTAGTGCATCCACAACCACACGTCGGTGGCGAGCTCCGAATTGTCCCAGGCGAAGCCGCCGATGTCGTAGCGCCACTCGTGGCGGTCGAAGTCATAGGTGTGCATGACGTCGCCGTAGTTCCAGAAGCCATACCAGCTGCGCTGGTCCTGCTGGGCGAGATAGAAGTCGAACATCCAGTCGAGTTGTTTTTCGAGCGCCGCGTGAGGCTCCGGAGTCTGTGCAGGCAGTGACAGCGCATGGCCGAACACGCCGGACTCCACGATGGTCTGCGGCGTCGCCGACAACACCGCGGGCTCGCGCAGCGCCTGCGCCAGCTGGCCGAAGCGCTGGCGCGAAGGCGTGGCGGGCAGGATCCACAGCATGAGTTCGCTGGTGCGCGCCACTCCCATGGGGGTGCCGAAGCCTGGCTCGTAATCCTCGTAGGTGATCTCGAGGCCGCCCTTGTACTGTTTCTCGTACGTGTCCTGGCCGAGACCGTCGTGATAGAAGCGCAGGTCCATGGGCTGCGCATCCGGCGCCCACACCCACAAGGTGACGGTGGCCGCGTCACCCTGGGCGCCGCGGATGTCGAGCTGCGCCGGGTGGCTCTGCCAGAAGTTGCGGATGCCGAAAGCGACACCGCCGTCCGGCCCGCCCACGTATCCGAGGCCACCCGCGCGTTCACCGTGACCGCTGTCCAGCCAGGCATGACCCTCGGCGGTGCGCTTGCGGATGGTGAAACCATTGGCATTGGGCTGCGCCAACGTCCAGTCGCCAAAGGCCGGGATGTATTGCAGAAGGCTTCTGGCCACCGGCGCGA
The DNA here is from genome assembly GCA_029266835.1 of Steroidobacteraceae bacterium. Taxonomy (GTDB): domain Bacteria; phylum Pseudomonadota; class Gammaproteobacteria; order Steroidobacterales; family Steroidobacteraceae; genus CADEED01. The sequence goes on along the minus strand of JAQSWD010000079.1, from coordinate 3,227 downwards.
TGTCGGGCACCGCGAGGCCCGCGACCTGTGCATCGCGCGCGGGCTTGCCCGGGTCGCGTCGCAGCCCGGTGAGTCCGCGCACGGCTTCGCCGAACAACCCCTGGCCCTGGCCCGCGAAACGGACGTGACGGTCGTGGAGCTCGGCGCGCTGCGGCGAGGTGAATCGCAGGCCGATGCCGCGGATGAAATCCTGGTTCTCGTCGCCGTCGTAGATCACCGTGTGCAACACGCGCAGCGCCTCACTGCCGGCGTATAGATAGAAGCGCAGCGTGAACGGCAGCCATTGCCGTCCGCCCGAAGACGCATGTTTGCCTTCCACCTTGATCACCGCGCGGGCGGGACCACGCTGCTCGACGGTCACCTTGTCGATGGCGCTCTCGAACTGCTGCTGCGAGACCTGCGCGTCGTCCGTGCTGCCGGCACGATCCTGGCGCAGCAGCACCAGCTTGCCGTCGCGCAACGTTTCCACGCCGCCTCGGGTGATCGATGTGACCACGCTTGCGCCTCCGCGCGCGAACCGGCAGGTGAATGCGCCCGTGTCGACGTCGATAGCGGTCGCGGTCTCCTTCACGGAAATGGCGGCGACAGGACGCGGAGCGCGCTGTGCGACGACTTCGAAGGGGCCGTCACCGAGGTCGTCAGTCGGGGCCAATGCATGTGCCGTCCACTTGATCGAGCCGTCCGGCCAATACGCCAGTGGCCAGGATTGCAGCGCACGCAGGCCATTCTTCGTGCGCAGCGCGAAAACGCTGGTCTCCTTTTGCTTGCCGCGCGGCCACGGCGTACCCCAGGTGAGACCTTGAGCGACGGGGGAGGCGGCGCCATCCAGCCAGCGGACCCAGCATCCCTTGCCAGGGTTGGGATCGACGGGTTTGCCCCGCGCGCCGGAGTTGCTGGCCACGGCGATGGCCATGGGCGCCGCCGCGCTGGCGGAAAGGAAGGCACGCCGGCTGATCTGGTTGCTCATCGAATCCCCCGAATTGCGTCAAATGCTGATCGAGAGTGCACGATCTTGATCGAAGTTGCCAAATACCGGACGTACCTTGCTTGAACTTCCGTTAACCCGGGGCGCGCTGGGGCAGGCTGCCCGGAGGCGCGCATATGTAAAACCGGCAGCGTTTAACACTTGGACAGGACCGCGAGCCGCATCACGTCGATGGTGTCCGGATTCTGTAACCCTGCGCGTCGGGACACCGTCGAGTAACTCAAGTAAATGGACCACCGTCAGTCCACATTGGCCTCCGCTTCGATCGAAACGGGCCAGACCACTATTCGTGCGTCTGTCCTCAATGAGCAGGTCATCGAAGTCGCGCCGGGCTGGATGGCCGCTCTCGAGGGCGCCTTGCCCCACGCGCGTTACCGCGCCATCGCGCTGTACGACGCGCGCGGCGAAGTCCTTCACTGCACGTCCACGGATTTCGGAATCGAGTTTCGCCAGGCGCTGAACGACGCGCTGGACGCCTTCGTGCTGGGCGCGGCGCGCGAGTCGCGTTTCCTGCGCGGCGACGGCACGCGCACCGCCGTCATGCTGGCGCTGCGCGACCTGCATTCGGCACTGCAGGGCGTCTGCCTGCTGGTGGTCGAAGACACGCCCGCCGAGGAAGAGGACCCCGCCTCGCGTTTCCTCACGCCGGCGGTGCAGACCATCCTGGCCGACATAGCCTCCGAGATCGCCCAGACCCTGCACGCCATACCGGCCCAGAAGCCGCAGAAGCCCAAGCCCCCGGTGCCGCTGCCGCTGGAAGCCGTGTACGCGCAGATCCGCGAGCAGGAAGTGGTGCTGCGCGTGCAGCAGCTGGTGCGACTGCGCAAGGCCGAAGGCGTGCGCCGTTTCGAAGTGCTGCTGCGGCACATGGTCGACGGCGAAGAACAGTCACCCGAGCGGGTAATGCAGACCGCGGCGAATCACGGCCTCGCGTCCATGATCGACCGGCGCGTGATCGGCGAGCTCATCGGCTGGCTGCATCGTAACAGCGCAGTGTGGAAGAAGGATCCGCCGGCGTTCTCGGTGAACCTGTCCGACGCGGCGGTCACCGAACCTCATTTCATCAGCTTCGTGGAAAGCTGCCTGCAGAAGTCGGGTTTGCCGCCGGGACTGATCGGCGTGGAATTCTCCGAGCGCGTCTGCCTCACCAACCCCAACGAAGTGAAACCGGCGCTGGATGTATTTGCCCGCATCGGCGTGCCCGTCGCGATCGATGACTTCAACGTGGTGGGCGCGGGCATGCCCATTCTCGATCACCCCGCCGTGCGTCTGCTCAAGCTGGATGCGGAACTCACCACGAACGCGTTACAGCACCGCCTGACCCAGGCGCGCGTAGTGGGTCTCGTGCAGACCGCGAAAGTCATGGGATTGCAGACCGTGGCCAAGCGCGTGCAGTCCGGCGACCACAGCAACTGGCTGACGGCGCTGGGCGTGGATTTCGTGCAGAGCTTCGATACTTCGCCGCCGGTGGCGCTCGATTCCTTGATTCACGGTTAAGAGTGGAGGCGTGGCGGTAACGCCCGTCGCGCGCGCAGGGGCGAGCTCGCTTTTCGCCGGGCCATTCGGGTGGGTGCTTCGACTAGATTGACCCCGCCGACTCTCAGGATGCGGAAGACACCTGAACCGTGGCTCACGTGAAGGTGGCCTAGGCCCCGTTTGGCGCAGGGATCGGCTTCGTGCCTTGCGAACGTTGCGTACCCGGCCCGCTCCCTCGCCCCTGCACGCACGCCGGGCGTTGCGAGCGACACGATCTTCTCGCCGAACCAATAGATGTGATTGGCGCCACCGTCTCTGGCTTGGTGAAGATGAAGAGTAGAGTCCTCGAGCGAAGCGCGGGCCGTGATTGGCTAACTACAGTCGAGGCGCTCTTTTCCAAGTCAACGAGGCTAACGCCGCGTTTGCGATCGAATGAGTGCGCTGCTAGAAGAGCGGTTCCGCGCGGCCGATCCATGTACGGGGTCTAGGGCGCGGGCCGGGTACGCGACGTTCGCAAGGCACGAAGCCGATCCCCGACCCACTCGGAGCCTAGGCTCCGGTAACCCAGCTACGGTTTAGGTGTCTTCCGCATCCTAAGTGTCGGCGGCCAGAATCTGGTGGCACCAACAACCCGAATGGCCCGGCGAAAAGCGCCCTAGACCCCGTACGTGGGTCGGCCGCGCTCTTCTCTTCGAGCAACAGCCCTATCTACCGAGCGGTGTAAGCATCCATCATCAACCCGGTGCCGCCGCGCGAGACGTGCGCG
>JAQSWD010000078.1 GCA_029266835.1 Steroidobacteraceae bacterium | reverse complement strand
AGCCGCTTCGCCTTGTCGTCGGCGGTGAGCCGGCCGCGATCCACCATCGACTGGTAGATGCGGTCGATGCCCGCGATGCCGCGCGCCAGGCCCTCGGCGCTGGCGTCGATGAGTGTCACGGGAATTCCGGCATTGGCGAAGCAGATCGCGATGCCGCCGCCCATGGTGCCCGCACCGATCACACCCGCGCAGCGCACAGTAATGGCGCGCGCTTCTTCCGGCAGGCCCGGGACGCGACGGCTGTCGCGTTCCGCGAAGAACACGTGTACGGCGCCGCGCGATTCGTCGGTGACCTTGCACTCGTTGACGCGCGCGGTTTCGTATTCCAGTCCATCGGCGAACGTGGACTGCGCCGCCTTGCGCACCGCGTCCACGGCCACCCGGCCGGCATTGCGATTCGGATACTGCTTCCTGGCCAGTTCCGTCATTCGCGCGAACACCTCGTCGGTGGCGGTGGTGGGATCCACACTCTTCTCGCCGGTACGACGCGGACCCTTGCCGGCGGCCAGCAGTTCGCGCGTGTAGCTGATCGCGGCCGCGCGCAGGTCACCGTCGACCGCGGCGTCCAGAAAGCCCATTTCCACAGCCTGCGACACCCCGACGGGCTTCGCGGACAGGATGAATTCCAGCGCCTTCTCGGCGCCGATCAGCCGCGGCAGGCGTTGTGTCCCGCCCGCGCCCGGAATGATGCCCAGCGTGACCTCGGGAAGCGCGAATCTTGTCGCCGGCGAGGCGACCCGATAGTGGCAGGCCAGCGCGATCTCCAGGCCTCCACCCATCACGGTGCCATGCATGGCGGCGACCACGGGCACATCCATCCGCTCGAGCGAATTGAACAGCAGGCGATATTCCACCTCGCGCGGTGGCCCGCTGAACTCGCCGATGTCGGCGCCTGAAAAAAAGGTGCTGCCTTCGCAGATCAGCAGCACGGCGCGGACGGCCGGCCCGCCGGAAATGGCGGCAATGGCCTCGGACAGCCCGGTGCGCACATCGGCGGTGATGGTATTGACCGGAGGGTTATTGACGACGATGAGCGCCAGCTCACCGTCACGCTCAACGCGTACAGACTTGGAAGACATCATTCGGCCTTTGTGGTTCAGCGGCGCAATCGACTGTGCGGGTCAGACCCGCACGCGGCTCAGCCGAGGTTCTGGAATTTCTTGAGCGCATCGAGCAGCGATGCGAGTTCGGGCGCCGTGAACAGGGCGCGAAACCTTTCGTCGTGTTCGGCGATGCGCGCCTTGCACTTGCGAAGGATTCCCTGGCCCGCCGGCGTGAGGTACAAATCCTGGCGGCGCCGGTCGATGGAGGAGCGCCTGCGGATGACGAAGCCGCGATCCTCGAGCCGGTCGGTGAGTGCCATCATGGTGGCGCGATCCATGCCCAGCGCCGTGGCAATTTCGGCCTGCGAAACACCCGCATTGGCCTGGATCAGCCACAGGGTCGCGGCCTGCTTCTGGGTGAGTTCGAAGCTGGCCACCGACGCCATGAAATCGCGATGCATCGCACCCTGGGCGCGGCGCAATAGATAGCCCAGCAATCCATCCAGTTCCGCGAAAACCAGCTCGTCGGCCGGAGACTCGTCCGGCTGCTCGCGGCGTTTCAAATTCGATACACGCGGCATCATCTTCCTCGGGCTCTGAAGCTGCCGGGAATTTACGCGCTTGCAAAGTGCCCCGCAATACAAATAGTATGTGTTGCATACAACATTTCCTAACTCGGGGGGGCTCATGGAACTGTTCGACAATCGCAGCCGCGTAGAAGAAGCGCGGCGTCTCAACACCGGCCGGCTTTCGCTGGCTTCTTTCACCCTGCTCTCGTTCACCGGAATCGCGGGAGCGCAAGCCCCGTCCGAGACGCCTGTCGCCGAAGAGCTGGAAACGCTCGAAGCCGTGATCGTTACGGCGCGTCGCCGTGCGGAGAGTCTGCAGGACACGCCCGTCGCGATCACCGCGCTCAGCGCCGACGCGCTGGAACGCCAGCAGATCGTGGGCACCACGGACCTCGACAAGGTCGCACCCAACATCCAGTTCCATTCATACGGGACGCTCACCGGCAACAATTCCGCTGCCCAGGTATTCATCCGCGGCATCGGCCAGAGTGACGCCACGCCCGCGGTCGACCCGGGTGTCGGCGTGTACATCGACGACGTGTACATGGGCCGCGCGGTGGGTGCGGCCATGGAATTCCGCGACATCGCAAGCGTGCAGATCCTGCGCGGACCGCAGGGCACCCTGTTCGGCCGCAACACCATCGGTGGCGCGGTGCTGCTGACCACCAACGAGCCGGGAACCGACGCTGGCAATTCGGTGCGTGTCGGTCTGGGCGAAGACAACCTGCGCGAAGCCTTTGGCGCCTTCGATCTGCCGCTGGGCGACGACTGGTCCGCGCGCCTGGCGCTGGGCATGCGCCAGCGTGACGGTTACGTGAAGCGCCAGTTCGACGGCAAGGACCTGGGCGATGAAGACATGCGCACCGGCCAGGTGGCCGTACGCTGGCAGCCCTCGGATTCCTTCAAGCTGACGCTGCGTGGCGACTACACCAAGGAAGACGAGAATGGCTCGCCCTTCGTGTTCCAGTCCATGAACGAGGCGGCCACCTTCGTCGGCGCGGCGAGCATCGCCGCGGGATGCCCGAACATCCTCGATCCCATGCCGCCGCCGCTGCTGGTTGGCCCGCTCGCGGATCCGCGCTGCGGCAACGATGCGCAGGCGCTGGGTGAGTTCACCAACGGTGGCACTTATCCCGCCAGCAGCACGCTCGAGAATCGCGGCGTTTCGCTGGTCGCGACCTGGGACATCAACGACACCCTGTCGCTGAAGTCCATCACCTCCGATCGCCGCCTCGAGTGGACGGGCACGCGCGACGCCGACAACACGCCGTTGCTGATCCTGCACACCAACTACCGCAGCCAGAGTGAACAGTTCAGCCAGGAACTGCAGGCCGTGGTGGACACCGACCGTCTCGATGGCGTGGTCGGCGTGTATTACTTCGACGAGGACTCCTACGACCGCCTGCTGGTGCCACTGGGCAATCCGGGCACGTCCTATGACACGCAGCGCGTGTCCATGGATTCGGAGGCACGCGCGGCTTTCACGGAGTGGACTTTCAAGTTCACCGACGCGCTGAGCGCGACGGCCGGCATCCGCCACACCAAGGAGACGAAGGGCCTTCAGTCCGTCATGTTCAACGTCGCGCCGGCGTCTGCGACCGAGCCAGCGGCGCCTACCGCGCTGTGCCCCTTCGCGGGACCTCCGCCGACGCAAACCGGCTGCCTGTTCCTGACGACCAATCGGTTCGCCCGCGATTTCTCGGCGACCACCAAGTCGGCCAGCGTCCAGTACCGTTTCAATGAAAACGTCATGACGTACGTGGCCTGGTCGGAAGGCTTCAAGAGCGGCGGATTCAACCAGCGCTACAACGCCGCGCCTCCGGGCAACGCCCCGATCTCATTCGGCGCGGAGACGGCGGAGTCCTTCGAGATTGGCCTCAAGCTCGACCCCGTGGATTCGCTGCGCATCAACCTCGCCGCGTTCAGCACGGACTACGACGACATCCAGATGACCTACCGGCTGGGTGTGGTGCCCTTGCTGTTCAATGCCGGCGTCGCGTCGATCGACGGTGGCGAGCTGGAGCTGGAGTTCGCGCCGACGGAGGACTTCCGGCTCGACGCCTCGGTGGGTTATCTCGATGCGAAGTTCGACAGCATCACTCCCCCGCCGCCTTTCGGCCCGGTGACGCCGACCGCCACTGCGACACTGTCCAGCCGCCTGCCTTTCACGCCGGAGTTCCAGGGACATCTCGGCCTGTCGTACACCTTCCACCCGGGTTCGAACTGGGCGCTGACGCCGCGCGCGGACCTCAGCTACACCGACCAGCAGTTCTTCGACGCCGGCAACTCGCCGGAGATCGCGCAGAACGAGGCGATCACGTTGCTCAGCGCGTCGGTGACGCTGGCCTCGGATGACGACAAGTGGAGATTCGTGCTGGGCGCCAGCAATCTCACTGACGAGTTGTATCCGGTGGCGGGCACCTCGTCACTGACCACTGCTTCCGGTTACTCCGAAATCATCTATGCGCGTCCGCGCAGCCTGAGTCTGAGCGTCACGCGCAACTTCTGACCGCCAGGCATCCCCCTGTGTGGACAGGGATCACGCCGCGGTGATGGGTTTTCACCCGTCACCGCGGCATTGGCGCGAACAAGCCGGCTGACATCAGGGAGCGTAGCTGCGCAGCCAGGACGCGGTGCGCAGGAATCCACCCAGTGAGAACAGGTGGATTCCGTCGAACAGGCCGGTGAACCGCTGCCAGTCGAGCGCGAGCTCGCGCACCAACGCATCGGGATCGTGATCCGCCAGCAGGCTGAGCATCGCCGAGGGACGCGACGTGAGCGCGCGCAGGGACGGCCCCACACCGCAACGCCTCGCCAGCCTCAGTAGTTTGGTGATTCCGGCAGGGCCCGCCAGGCCTGCCACCAGCCTGGCGCCTACTCCCGCCGATCGGAGTTCACAGGCCCATTGCGTGAAGGGGCTCGCCGCGAAAAAGAACTGCGTGACAAAGGTGGTTTGCAGCCCCAGCTCACTGGCCCTGCGCCACTTGTCGACTTGAGCCTGCTGAATGACACGAGCCGCCACCGCGGGATGTCCCTCGGGATGCCCCGCGAATGAGACTCGCCTGAAGCCGCAGGCGGGCAAGGCATCGCCCTGCAACGTGGCCAGCACATTGCCGAGCTTGCCACGGGGTTGCGCGTAGTCCCCCGCCAGCAGCAAGGGCTCACGCACGCCGGCATCGAAGGCGGCGCCGAGCACGGCGCGCAAGTCCGCCTCGTCACTCAGGAGTCGCACGGGGATGTGGGGAATGGGGTCCAGCCCGGCGGAGGCGATCCGGGCACAGATGTCGATCGTCTGGTCCCAGGTCTGCCGCGGCAGATGGCTGACGTAGATTCGCTGGCCCTGGCGCAGGAATTCGCGCGCCTCGGCGAATTCGCCCGCCTCCAGGCTGCTGATTTCCAGTGACGCGTTCTGCACGAGCCGCAGCGCGCACCCGGCGATCTCGGGCGCAAGCGCCAGCGCGGGCTGCACCCCGACGGGCATCAGGATTGCCGCGTGCGCCAGCCGGCGTGATAGGAATTCCGCGCGTCGCGCGAATACGGAGCCGGAGCGACCCGCACGCGCACGTCGCATTGCCGGTGCCGTTCGACGGTGGGCTTGGAGGTGCCGCCATTCTCCTCACCCCACACCAGTGTCAGCTCCGTGCCAATTTCGATGTCCGCGTCGAGGACTCCCAGGGACAGGCCGCAGCGTTCGTTGTGGCTGTAACCGGTGAACATGGAAAAGCCCACCGTCCGATCGCCCTGCTTCACCACGTCGTAGGAAGACGATGCGTAGTTCGCGATGGGCAAGTCGAAGAACTTGCAGGGCTCGTTATCGCGGTCCGGCAGCGACGACAGGATCCTGCCGAGGTCCTCGCCATTCCATTCGAACGTCACCTTGCGGCGGTGCGCGTTTCCATCGCGCACGCGCTTCTCCAGCGCCTCGCGCCCGATGAAGTCGCGATCGAACTTGATGAACGAGCCGTATCCCAGTTCGAATGGCGTGAGGTAGTAGTCCTCGATGCGGGAGGACACGAAGCTGCCCCCCAGCGAGCCGGTGCCCTCGTAACCATTTGCGGGCAGCCACTCGCGGTAGCTGCGCAAGGCCTCGCCCGTGTACACCGCGGGCAGAGGCGAGGGTATCCATCCGGATTCCAGCGTGTTGCTGGCATAGGTCCGCGAACCCACTGCGACGATGCCGGCTTCCTTGCCCGCCTCGAGAATGGCCGCGCGGATTTCATCGCGCAGTTCATAGGGGCCAAACACTTCCAGGCCTGGCTCCCCCGCCATTCCGTGCCGCAGGGCGCGAACGCGATGCCCGGCGATATTGATCCAGTCGAAGTTGAAGAAGCGGATCTCCGGCAACGGGCCGCCATTGAGTTTTTCCAATACGCGGGCCGCGCGCGGCCCCTGCACCTGGTAGCGGAAATGACGGCGGGTCACCGCGCGGCCATTGGGCTGCGACGGAGAACGATCATCGCGAGTCACCCGTACGTTGTATCCACCCGTTTCCGCCTGGTACTGCAGCCAGTTCACGGTCGGCGCACGGCCCACGAACAGCAGCTCGTTCTCCTCGAGATGAAACAGGATCCCATCGCCGATCACGAATCCATCGGGCGTGACTGGGATCATCTGCTTGGCCTTGCCCGGCGTGAAGTTCGCGAAACCGTTGATGGTCGCGCGCGAACACAGCGCCAGGGCATCGGGCCCGGAGATGGTGATTTCAGCCATGTGATGCGACTGGTCGAAGAGGACCGCGCTTTCCCGCCAGGCCTGCTGCTCGGTACGCCAGTTGCTGAATTCCGTCGGCACCACCGGGTACACGTAGGCGCCAATCTGCGAGTGACGCAGCATGTGTACGGGGTCCCCGACGGCCTTCAGCAGTTGTTCCAGGCTCTGGTGTTTCATCGATATCTCCGGTTCAGCGAAAAACCACGGTCCGATTGCCATTCACGAGCACGCGATGCTCCGCGTGCCACTTCACCGCGCGAGCCAGCACCGCGCATTCCACGTCGCGACCGGTGTTCACGCAGTCATCGAGACTGGCCGCGTGATCCACACGCGCCACGTCCTGTTCGATGATGGGGCCTTCGTCCAGCTCGGCGGTCACGTAGTGCGCGGTGGCGCCGATGAGCTTGACGCCCCGGTCATGCGCCTGCTGGTAAGGCCGTGCGCCCTGGAAGCTCGGCAGGAATGAGTGATGGATGTTGATCGCGCGGCCCTCGAGCCTTGCGCACAGCTCCGGCGAGAGCACCTGCATGTATCTGGCCAGCACGACCAGTTCGCAACGTTCTTCTTCGAAGATCTCCATCAGCTGGCGCTCGCGCCGCGGTTTGTCCGCGGGCGTCACCGGCAGGTGATGGAACGGGATGCCGTGCGCGGCGGCCAGCTGGTAGAGATCGCGGTGGTTGGAGACGATGGCCGGGATCTCGATGGGCAATGCGCCGATGCCGAAGCGGTACAGCAGGTCATTGAGGCAATGCCCGAATCGCGAAACCATCATCAGCACGCGCTGCCTGACCGACATGTCGCGGATCTCCCACCACATGCCGAAGTCACCCGCCACCTGCGCGAAGTGTCCGCGCAGCTCCGCCACGTCGCACGTCGTCGACTGGAAGCTCACGCGCATGAAGAAGCGCCGTGTCTGGGAATCACCAAACTGCGCGCTCTCGAGGATGTTGCAGGCATGGTCGCGAAGGAAGGTGCTGACGCCGGCCACGATGCCCATGCGATCGGGGCACGACAGCCGCAGGACGCCGCGAGGCGTGTTGGAATCCAGGCCCATGGGTCATTTTCCCTCCCGCGCCACCCATCGGGCAACGCGATAAGATCGATTTACTGTATTCACCAGGCGGATAATGCCATGCCCGACCTCGACCTCAACCTGCTGCGCGTTCTGACCGCGCTCGATGACAAGCGGAGCGTGAGCGCGGCGGCGATCAAGCTGCAACGCAGCCAGCCGTCGGTGAGTTCGGCCCTGGGCAGACTGCGCGAGTTCTTCGGCGATCCCTTGTTCGTGCGCACGGGCAATCGGATGCAACCGACGCCGCGCGCCGTCGAGATCATGGGCGCGGTCCGCGAGGTGCTGTCGCGTATCGGCATGGAGATCGTCGCCTCGCCCAACTTCGACCCCGCGACCAGCCGCCAGCCCGTGGTGCTGGCGCTCTCCGATGCGGGCGAAGTGGTTTTCCTGCCATCGATCCTGCGCGAACTGCGCCGGCTGGCGCCACATGCCGGCATCCGGTCCGTCAGCCTGCCCGCCGACGAAGTCGCGAGCGGACTCGAGAGCGGCGCCATCGACCTCGCACTCGGTTATTTTCCGAATCTCAAGCAGCACAACTTCTTCCAGCAGGCGCTGTTCTCGGACTCGTTCACCTGCCTGATCCGGGCGGATCATTCCCTCAAGGTGCCGCGGCTGAGCCTCAAGCAGTTCCTGCAACTGGAGCATGCGGTGGTGCGCGCGGAAAGCCGCACCGAGGAGGTCATCGAACGGTTCCTGGTCCGGCGGCGCATCCGCCGCCAGGTGGTGCTGACCACACCGCACTTCGCGAGCGTCCCCGCCATCGTCGAGCGGTCGGACCTGGTGGTCACGGTGCCGGAGCCGCTGGCCCGCTACTTCACGACCATCTCGGCCGGCATCCGCACGGTGCGGCCCCCATTCGAACCGCCGCGCATCGATCTCAAGCAATCCTGGCATCGCAAATTCCACCACGATGCGCGCAATCGATGGCTGCGCAACCTGATGTGCGAGCTCTTCCAGGAACCGCGCCGCGCGCGTTGACCGCTGACTACTCCTTCACAAGGAGAACGGCCCTCACCAGCAAAAAGGGCAGCCTGTCGCCAGGCTGCCCTTGCAAACCTCACGTTTCTACCGGGGGGGCAGTGCCGTGAGGGTCTACCACTTTTTCGTGAGCGTCAGCCCGATGATGCGGCCCACCGGGTTGTTCAGCGTGGGATCGAATCCACCGCCGCCATTGGGGCTCTGCGCGATGTTCACGAATGGAGGGTCGGTGTCGAACAGGTTCACCGCGTCCAGCGCGACCCGCAGGCCCTCGGTGAAGCCGCCACCCTGGAAGGCGTATGAAAGGTTCAGGTCGATGGTCGTCTTCGCATCGACGCTCTCGAGCGGGCTCACGAGATTGTTGTCGTACGACTCCAGGTAGTTCACGAACACCGCTCCGAGGATGCCTCCCCTGCCCCACGTCAGGTTGCCGCGCGCCTTGAACCGCAGCGGGTTGTAGATGGTGTTGAGCTGGTCGACACGATCGGCGGCTGGCGTGATGGCCACTTCGTAATTGTCGAAATACGTCGTGGTCAGGCCCAGGCCGAATTTTCCGGCGTCGCCGGCTTCGAAATCATAGCTGGCCACGAAGTCATAGCCCGAAGCGATGGTGGTGCCGAGGTTGTTGGTGCGGCCATCGACATACAGCGTGACCGGGTTCGGCAGCACACCACGAATCGGCTTCGTCGCCACCAGGTTGGCGATGAACGCCGGATCCGGGTTGCGGACGATAATACCGGTGCCATCGAACTGGCTCTCCCTGTTGAGGATGGTGAGATCCGACAGGTACGAGGTGATCTGCTTCTCGTAGTCGATGTGGAAGTAGGTCAGGTTCAGCTTCACGTTCTCGGTGGGCAGGAAGTCCACGCCGAAAGTGAAAGTGCTGGCGGTTTCGGGCTCGAGCTCCAGGTTGCCGCCGGACAAGGTCACGCCCTGCGTGATGGCGCCCCCACGCGTCGGGTCCGAATAGTTCTGGACATACAACGCGGAGGAATTGCCGTAGATCTGCGCGAATGTCGGCGCGCGGAAGGACTCCCCATAGGTGCCGCGGAACTTGAGATTGTCCAGCGGGGCCCAGTCGATGCCGAATTTCGGATTGACGGTCGAGCCGTCCGAGAGGTCGCTGTAGTTGTCGGACCGCACCGCCAGGTCGACCGTGAGCTCGCGCAAGCCGGGCCGCGCATTTTCGGCGCCGAACAGCGGCACCAGCAATTCCGCGTAAGCGGAGTTCACGGTGCGCTTCACCTCGGGCGTGATGGCGCGCACCGGCGCTTCCCAGGTTCCGTTGATGAGGCCGGACACGCTGGTCAACGATTGCCCTTCGTAACCGATGGCCGCGCGCATCTCGCCGCCGGGCAGCGACATGATCGGCCCGTCGAACTTCAGTTCCCAGCCCTGGAAGCGCGTGTCGCCCGGCGCGATGAACAGCTGGTTGGCCAACCCCTGCAGCGCCGCTTCGTTGTTGGGCGCGGTACTGAACGGGTTCAGCGCGGTGGCGGGATCGGTTCGCGCCAGCGCGGCGGCCAACGCCGCGTTGTTGATGCCGTACTGCGAGGTGCTGCGCTCGGTGTCCCGGCCATAGGAGTAGGAAGCCTCGAGATTCCAGTCACCGAAGATCTTGATGCCGGTGCCAACCGTGCCCTGGTAGGCCTCGGAGAATCCATAGGTGTCGTTGGAGGGCAGCTGATCGCCGAACGAATAGTTGACCGTCACAGACGTCGCCGTACTGCCCGGCGGTGCAACGAAGTAGGGATTGACGTTGCGCACGGTCAGCGCCGCGGCCTGGGCGCCCACCTGGTTCACGAATTCGCGGCGCGTCCAGAACGCGCTGGCGAACATCCTGACGCGCTCATTGAAGTCGTGATCGAACGTCGTGACGAATGAATGGCGCTTCTGCTCGGGGATGAGGTCCTGGTACTGCGCGTTGTCGCAACGATTGGTGGTTCCCGGCGTCAACTGTCCGGCCGTGGCGGGCGTGACGCCCGTGGCCGGAATCGCATGGCTCACGCCGCCCACGACGATGTTGCCGGGGTTGCATTGCACGACGCGGAAATCGCGGCCGCCGCGACTCGTGAGATCGCCGCGGAAATAGTCGCGGTCCAGTCCACTCAGATTGCTGTGGAAGGAATATTCGTAGGCAGCCATGAGATTGCCGCCCGTCCAGCCGAAACCGCCGATCAGCGAGGCCTGGCGTTCGCTGTACTCGTCCCCGGTGCCGCCGCGTACGCTGGCTTCGACGCCTTCGAAGTCACGCCGCAGGATCAGGTTGACGACACCGGCTACTGCGTCCGAGCCATAAAGTGCCGACGCGCCATCCGCCACCACTTCCACGCGGCCCAGTGCCGCCGCGGGGATGATCGAGGCATCGACGCCGAACCCGGTGGTGCCCTGTGGCACGGCCCGTTGGCCGTCGATCAGTGTCAGCGTCGAATACGGCCCGATGCCGCGCAAGTTGATGGTCGAACCATACGTGATGTTGCCCGAACCGCCCGATTGCCCGCGCGAGTTCTCGGACACACCCAGGTTGAAAACCTGCGGCAATCGCTGGATCAGCGCCGTGGTCGATACCGGCGCGGCCAGCTCGATGTCCTGGCGGGAAACCGTGGTGACAGTGGAACCCACCGGCTCGGCGCCGCGTATGCGGCTGCCGGTGACGACGATCTCGCCGAGAACGGTATCACTGGCGCCGGGCGCCGGTTCCTGGCCGGAAGCGGTGACGCTCCAACTACTCGCCGCGACCGCGGCGAGCGCCGCGCGTACCGCGCAGCGAACCAGCGCATTTCCACGAAACGAAGCAACGTGTTCCATCTACCCCCTCCACGTGACTCGCGCCGCATAGTTGTTCTGTACCGCCGGCGCCACGGTGTCGTATCAGCTCTCCGGCGTGCTCGCCGGAGCGCGCAATCAGAGTGCGCCGCCCGCGCCACGATTGTCAATATGGTTTGTGTTACCAACCATTTTGGTACCGTACTATTCATGGCGCTTCGCCGCGCTGGACTACCTTGCAGGGCTCGCGGCACACGCGGTTTGACCGCGCCGGATGCCTTGAGTAGGTTTGTTGTTCCGCCGCCAGGCCCGACGACCCGACCCCCAATGCCAGACAAGCCCCGCACCCGCCGCGGCAATCGCAAGAGCGCCGAGTCCGCGGTCGGCCTCGACCTCGACTGCCTGCCGACACTGATCGGCTTCAACATCCGCCGGGCGCAGATCGCGCTGTGGCGCGACTTCAATCGCAGCTTCCCCGATGGCGATGTGCGGCCCGGGGTTTTCAGCGCCCTGCTGCTCGCGAATGCCAATCCGGGCATTGCGCAGATCGATATCGCCAATCAACTGGGCATCGACAAGGCCAGCGTGGTTTCGCTGGTCGACCGCATGGAACAGGCGGGCTGGGTCGAGCGCCGTCGCTCCACCGAGGACCGCCGCCGCCAGGGCATATTCCTGACTCCCCAGGGCGTGAAGGTGTGCCGTTCGCTGCGCAAGGAAATGATCGAGCACGAGCGCAAGTTCGTGAGCCGCTACACAGAACAGGAGTTGCGCGTGCTCATCTCGCTCCTGCGCCGGCTCCACGACGCAGGTTGAGCCGCCGCGCGCCCCGCGCTATCGACTCCGACCTCGAATCGGTGGTAAATGTGAATTGGTTGGTGACGTAAACTAATTTACCGGCCCGCCTGACAGCGGACGCACCGGCAGAGGGGACTCGATGAATTCGGCAGCAGGCATGTGCGGCCTCGACCTGGTGTTCGCCGGGGACCTGGTGCTCGATGAGCCGCAGCCCGACCATTGGCTGGCGGGAATCGCGCCGGCGCTGCGTCGCGCCGATGTGGCCATCGGGCACCTGGAAGTCCCCCACACCCGCCGCCCCTCGGAATTGCGCAGCGACGTGCCGGCGCCTGGCGCCGATCCCGGACACCTGCCTGCGTTGGCGCGCGCGGGATTTCACGCGGTGTCGCTCGCGGGCAATCACATCGCCGACTGTGGCGCCGACGGCATCGCCGACACGATCTCCGCGCTCGATGCGGCCGGCATCGGCCACTGCGGCGCGGGCGCCAACCTCGAGCAGGCACGCACTCCGCATGTGTTCGAGCGCCGCGGCGGTCGCATCGCCCTGTTGAGTTACAACTGCGTCGGGCCCGAGGAGTCCTGGGCCACCGATCAGCGGGCTGGTTGCGCTTACCTGCGCATCGACACCTCGGATGGCTCGCGCATCGCTCCGGCGGCGCCACTGGCTTCGCCCGACCCCGGTTCGCTGGCACGGTATTCCGATGACATCGCGCGTGCCCGCGCGAACGCCTCACTGGTGATCGTCGCGCTCCACAAGGGAATCGTGCACACGCCGGCGCGGCTGGCGCCCTACGAACGCGCCGTGTCGCATGCGGCCATCGATGCGGGCGCCGACCTGGTACTGGGACATCACGCCCACATCGTGCGCGGCATCGAAATCTACCGCGGCAAGCCGATCTTTCATGGTCTCGGCAATGGTTGCGTGGTGACGCGCGCGCTGAGCCCCGAGGGCGACGACCCTGCACGCGTGGCCTGGGCCAGGCGCCGACAGGAGTTGTTCGGCTTCACTCCCGACTCGGCTTACTACCTGGCGCCATTTCACCCGCAGGCCGTGAACGCCATGCTGGGTCGCGTGCGGGTGCACGATGACGGTCGGCTGCAAACCGGTTTCCTGCCGATTCATGTCGACGCACCGGGGCGCCCGCGCGTCGCCGACGAAGCGGAGGCGCAATCCAT
>JAQSWD010000007.1 GCA_029266835.1 Steroidobacteraceae bacterium | reverse complement strand
CGTAGCCAGCGCATCCGCTGACAGTCCCTTGGGCGCCGGCCCACCGGGTGACATCGTGCGCCCGCAGCGCGTCGGCTTCGCGTTCGCCAAGCGGCACGGCGTTCTGGTGCGGCGCGTGCATGAAGGCATCGCGGAGTGCGTGTACCGCCCGGGCGCGGCGCCGCTGGCGCTTTCCGAAGTGCGCCGCTACATGGGCATTCCCATCCGGCTCGAGAAAGTACCCGAGGAAACCTTCGACACGCTGCTTCGCCAGGCCTACGAGGCCGGCAACGACGCCATGGAAGCAGCCGAGGGCGTGGAGGAATCCACCGACCTCGCGCATCTCGCGCAGGATCTTCCCGAACAGGCCGACCTGCTCGAGAGCGAGGACGACGCGCCCATCATCCGCCTCATCAACGCCGTGCTCACGCAGGCGGTGAAAGAGAATGCGTCGGACATCCACGTCGAGCCCTTCGAAAACCGGCTGGTGATCCGCTTCCGCGTCGATGGTGTGTTGCGCGAGGTGTTGCAGAGCAAGCGGGCGGTCGCGCCGCTGGTAGTGTCACGCATCAAGGTCATGTCGAAGCTCGACATCGCCGAGAAACGGTTGCCCCAGGACGGACGCATCAGCCTGCGCATCGCGGGCCGGTCGGTGGACGTGCGCGTTTCGACCATTCCGTCCGGCCATGGTGAACGCGTGGTGATGCGTATCCTCGACAAGCAGGCCGGTCGCCTGAAGCTGTCGGCGCTGGGCATGGATCCGACCACGGAAGAAAAGATCGCCGATCTGTTCAGGAAGCCGCACGGCATCATCCTGGTCACCGGCCCCACGGGCTCCGGCAAGACCACCACGTTGTACGCGGGTCTCGAGCACCTGAACGACAACACGCAGAACATCATGACGGTCGAGGACCCGATCGAGTACTACATCGACGGCATCGGCCAGACGCAGGTGAACACCAAGGTGGAGATGACTTTCGCGCGCGGCCTGCGCGCCATCCTTCGCCAGGATCCGGACGTGGTGATGGTCGGCGAAATCCGCGACCTCGAGACCGCACAGATCGCCGTGCAGGCCTCGCTCACCGGCCACCTGGTGCTGAGCACGCTGCACACCAACACCGCCGTGGGCGCCGTGACGCGTCTTCGGGACATGGGCATCGAACCCTTCCTGCTGTCGTCATCGTTGATCGGCGTGATCGCTCAACGCCTGGTGCGCACGCTGAACCCGGATACCAAGGAAGCTTTCGTCGCCGGCGAATACGAACGTCGGCTGCTGGGCCTGGGCCCCGATGACCCTTCACCGACGCTGTACAAGCCCAGCAATGCAGGCACCGGTTTCCGCGGACGCACGGGCATCTACGAACTGGTGATCGTCGACGACCAGATGCGCACCATGATCCACGACGGCGCCGCGGAGCATGAGCTCGAAAGATACGCACGCACGCTCACGCCCTCGATCCGCGACGACGGACTCGACAAGGTGCTGCGTGGCGAGACCACGGTCGAAGAAGTGCTGCGCGTGACGCGCGAAGACTGAGGGCGACCGCCGCCATGGGAGCTTTCGAATACACCGCTCTCGACAGCGGGGGCCGCGAAACCAGCGGAGTGGTCGAAGGCGACACCGTCAAGCACGTGCGCCAGATCCTGCGCGAGCGTTCGCTGCTGCCGGTCACCGTGGCGGAGGTCAAGCACGGCGAGGCCAAGCGCCACCGCAGCTTCAGCTTCCGCAGCGGCGTCTCGGCCAACGATCTCTCGTTGCTCACCCGGCAGCTGGCCACGCTGTCGAAGGCCGGTCTGCCCCTCGAAGAGGCACTGCTCGCGGTCTCCCAGCAGTCCGAGAAGCCGCGCGTCCAGAGCATCATGCTGGGCGTGCGAGCCAAGGTGATGGAAGGCCACACGCTGGCCGACGGCCTGGGCGAGTTTCCGAAGGTATTCCCGGAGATCTACCGATCCACAGTCTCCGCGGGCGAAAGCTCCGGCCGGCTGGACAGCATCCTCGAGCGCCTGGCCGATTACACCGAGGCGCGCGAAGTGACGCGCCAGAAAGTGCTCGGCGCCATGCTGTACCCCATCGTCCTGTCGATCGTATGCCTGGGGATCGTCGTCGGCATGATGGTGTATGTGGTCCCGAAGGTGATCGACGTATTCGAGTCCAGCAAGGGCAAATTGCCGTTCGCCACCGAAGTGCTGATCGTCGTCAGTGATTTCCTGCGTAACTGGGGGATTTATCTCGCCCTGGGCATCGTACTCGCCATAGTCGGCTTCGTTTTCTGGCTCAAGAATGTCGACAACCAGCGCCGCTTCCATCGGTTCCAGCTGAGGCTGCCCTTGTTCGGCAAGCTGGTGCGCGGGTTCAACACGGCCCGGTTCACGCGCACTTTCAGCATTCTCACGGCGAGCGCCGTGCCAGTGCTCGAAGCCATGCGCATTGCCGGCGAAGTGGTGACCAATCTACCCATGCGTGACGCCGTGGCCGCCGCCGCCGCCCGAGTGCGCGAGGGCTCCCCCATCGGCCGCTCCCTATCCACCAGCAAGCTGTTTCCGCCGATGACCGTGCACCTGATCTCCTCGGGTGAGTCCAGCGGCGAGCTCGACAGCATGCTCGAACGCGCCGCGCTCAACCAGGAGCGGGAGCTTGATTCGATGATGGGCGCGCTGGTCGGCCTGCTCGGACCACTTCTGATTGTTGTGATGGGCCTCTTCGTCATGGGCATCGTTTTTGCAATGCTCATGCCCATCTTCGAAATGAATAATCTCATTCGTTGATGAATCGTTGATTGACCCCATTGCATGAGAACTCCCGGCGTTCTATAACGCGCGCATCTGGGATCGGTTCGTTTACGGAAATGAACGAGAAGCCTGAGTCAGAAGAGTTCGACGAAGACGAGGAAGAAACCGCGTTCGAGGCCACCTCGGAGGTGGATTTCGATCGCCTTGCGAAAGAGCTGGATGCCGCCAAGAAGCGCGGACAGAAGCTCGGCGACCCCGCGTGGCGCCTGCTCGAGAAACGCCGGGAAGAGAAGTACACCGCCGAACTCACCAGCGATTTCGATGACTACAACATCGATGACGACTCCACGGCCGTCCGCAAGATGAACTCCAGCAAGGACCTGGGCAGCTGACCGGAACCCCGGTTCAGCGGAAGTCGCGCGATTGCGTGACCAGCGACCCCAGCATGCGTGTGCGGTCCGCCAGCTTCTTCGCCACCACGTGTGTCACACCCGCCTCCTTCTGAAGCTCGCCCGACACCTCCAGCAGCCGTGAACCATTGGCGATGCGCCGCTGGGCCGACCAGACGCGCTCCCAGACGATGAGATTCACGAAACCGGTTTCGTCCTCTAGTGTGATGAACATGACGCCCCCCGCGCTCTGCGGCCGTTGCCGCGCCGTGACGATGCCAGCCACGCGCACCGGCCGCCCATGCGGGAGTTCGTGCAGTTCGCGGGAAGTGATGACCTGCGACGCGGCCAGCTGCTCGCGCAGCAGCGCCAGCGGATGCCGGCCCAGCGTGAGCCCGGCGGAGCGGTAATCCGCTGCGATGTTCTGCCCCTCGGTGGGCGGCGCCAGCAACGGCGTGGCTTCGGCCACACGCGGCACCGGCGCCAGCGGCAGTTCCTGCTCGCTGCCCGCCACCTCCCAGAACGTGAGATGGCGGTTGCCCGCGAGGTCGCGCAACGCGCCGGCATCGGCCAGCGCCTCGAGGTCGCGGCGAAGTAGTTGGGCGCGCAGCGTGAGATCCTGCACGCTCGCGAAGGCGGCCGCGGCGCGCGCGCTGGAAATACGTTCCGCGGCTTCCTCACCCAGCCCCTTGATCATTCGCAGGCCCAGCCGCAGCGCCGGTTCGCCGTCGTCACGCCGCTCCAGCGTGCAATCCCAGCCGCTGGCGCACACCGAAGCCGGGCGCACTTCGACGCCGTGGTCGCGCGCGTCACGCACCAGCTGCGCCGGCGCGTAGAAACCCATGGGCTGGCTGTTGATGAGCGCGCAGGTGAACGCCGCCGGCTCGAAACATTTCAGCCAGGCGGAGCTGTACACCAGCAGCGCGAAACTCGCCGCATGGGATTCCGGAAAACCGTATTCACCGAAACCCTGAATCTGCTTGAAGATGGACTGCGCGAATTCCTCGGGATAATTGCGCTCACGCATGCCCTGGATGAGCCGCTTCTCGAAATGCCCCAGCCCGCCGCGACGCTTCCAGGCCGCCATGCTGCGCCGGAGCTGGTCCGCCTCGCCCGGCGAGAAACCGGCGGCGACGATGGCCAGCTGCATGACCTGTTCCTGGAAGATGGGCACGCCGAGCGTGCGGCTCAGTACTTTCCGGACGTCATCGTTGTGATACGTGACCGGATCGAGACCCTGCCGCCGGCGCAGATAGGGATGCACCATGCCGCCCTGGATGGGCCCCGGGCGCACGATGGCCACTTCGATGACCAGGTCGTAGAACTCGCGCGGTTTCAATCGCGGCAGCATGGACATCTGCGCGCGCGACTCCACCTGGAACACGCCGACGGTGTCGGCGCGCGAGATCATCTCGTACACGCGCGGGTCTTCCTTGGGCACGTCGGCCAGCGCGAAGGGTTTGCCGCGAAAATCTCCGACCAGCGCCAGCCCGCGTCGCAGCGCCGACAACATGCCGAGGCCGAGCACGTCCACCTTGAGCAGGCCGAGCTCGTCGAGGTCGTCCTTGTCCCATTCGATGACCGTGCGCCCTTCCATGGCCGCGTTCTCTATGGGCACCATCTCCTCGAGCAGCCCCTGGGAGATGACGAAGCCGCCCACGTGCTGCGACAGATGCCGGGGGAACCCCAGCAACTGGCCGGTGAGTTCGAGCAGTAGTTTGACCTTGGGGTTGTCCGGATCGAACCCCGCCTCGCGCATGCGCTCCGCATCGATGCTGGTGTCCCACCATTGCATGGCGCCCGCCAGGCGCTCGGCCTGCACCGGGTCGAGCCCCATCACCTTGGCCATGTCGCGCAGCGCGCTGCGCGGCCGATAGCAGATGACCACCGCGGTGAGCGCGGTGCGCTCACGGCCGTACTTGCGGTAGATGTACTGGATGACCTCTTCGCGCCTCTCGTGCTCGAAGTCGATGTCGATGTCCGGTGGCTCGTTGCGCTCACGCGAGATGAAGCGCTCCATGAGCAGCTGGCCGCGCGAGGGATCCACCTCGGTCACCCCCAGCGAATAGCACACCACCGAGTTGGCCGCCGAGCCGCGCCCCTGGCAGAGGATGTTGAGCCGGCGCGCCTCGGCGACGATGTCCTGCACCGTGAGGAAATACGACTCGTAGGACAGATCGGAGATGAGTTCGAGTTCGTTATCGATGCGGGCGCGCATGTCGGCCGGGACGCCGCCGGGCCAGCGTTTGCGCGCGCCGGCTTCGGTGAGATTGCGCAAGTGCGAAGCCGCGGTTTCGCCGGCGGGCACCAGTTCGTGCGGATATTCGTAACGCAGCTCGTCGAGCGAAAAGGTGGCGAGCGCGGCGATCTTCACGGTCTCGGCCAGCAGTTCCGGTGGATACAGACGCGCCAGGCGTTCGCGTTCGCGCAGATAACGTTCGCCATTGGCATGCAGGCGCTCGCCTGCCGCCGCCACGGTGACGCCATGGCGCACCGCGGTCAGCGCATCCTGAAGCTTGCGCCGCTCGCGCACGTGCATGTGCACGTCGCCCGCGGCGGTCAGCGGCAACTCGTGCGCCTCGCCCAGCGACCGCGCCACTTCCAGGCGCTCGCGATCGCGCCCGTCACGGAGCAGCTCCACCGCGACCCAGGTGCGGCCCGCGAAATGGTCGCGCAGCCACAGAGCCTGCGCATCCTCGCCGAGCGCACCTGCCTGCAATAGCGGCAGCCAGAGCACCAGCGTGCCCTCGGCCACGTTCTCTCCGGATGCGGGCGTGGCCCCGTCGCCCAGGAATTCCTCCACGTCGGCGCGGCACAACGAATAAGAACCCTTCTCCGCCTTGCGACGGCCGCGCGTGATCAGCCGCGACAGCCGCGCATAACCGGCGCGGTTGCGCGCGATCGCCACGAAACGCAACCCGCAATCTAGGCGGATTTCCGAACCGATGATGAGCTTGAGCGGTTTGTCGAATAGTTTGTCGTCCGGTGTTTTTCCGGGGGCGGATTTCTTGACGGCCGAATGCGCGCGCACCACGCCCGCCAGCGAACATTCATCGGTGATGGCCAGCGCCGTATAGCCCAGCGCACGAGCCTGCGCCACCAGCTCCTCGGCATGCGAGGCGCCGCGCAGGAACGAGAAATTGCTGACGCAGTGGAGCTCGGCATAGGCGGGCGGGGTTTCCTTCGCGGCGCTCATCCGAACACCCCGTGCAGGAACCAGCGATGCGCGGCGCCAGCGTCCGAAGCCTGGCCGGAAGACTGACCGGAGGACTCACAATAGATCCACAGCAGCGCGCCCTGCGAGTCGCGTGCCCGGTAGTAATCGCGGGCGATGTCCGCCCCGTCCCACCAGCCGCTCTCGATGCGCTCAGGGCCCTGCAGCAGTTTCAACGGGCCGGATCGGTGCGGCCGTCCACGTTGCTGCTTCAGCGGCTCCGGAGCGGGCAACAGCCACAACGGCCGCCAGAAAAAGGGCATGGCTCCTCGGACCGGCGGAACCCCTGTGGCCGGCAGAGCCGACACATCGCTGAGCAGATCGCCCCCTTTTTTGCCTGTCTCCATCCAGGCCCTTTCAGGCCGGTGTTCCGAAACGCGACGGATGCCGTACACGGCATCGTTGCCCAGCCTCGCGCGCAGATGCTCGACCAGCGCCGGCATCTCGCCAGCGGGAGCATGGCCGTGCTCTCCCGCCGACCACAGTGAACTGCTGGCCAGCGGCCGCTCGCTGAGCGTGCCGCCGCGCAACTCGCAGCGCCGCACCGGCTCGGGCAACACCAGCGTGGCGAGACGTTCGCGCAGCAGCGACAGGAAACGCTCGGCCCGCGCCTCGGGCATGGCCAGGCGCAGTGCGCATATCGTGGGCGCGGCGCGGTAGTGATGAAAACGGCATTGCACCGCCGTGATGCCGCGCTGGCGTTCGCGCAGGAATTGCTCCAGTTCACCCAGCAAAGGACGCAATGCCTGCAATATGCGTTCGTGATCCTCGAGTTCGTGATCGAGATCCACGCGACCCGCGTAACGTTCACGCCGCTTGAGGCGTACGCGCGGATCCGCGCGCCGGCCCAGCAGGCGATCGAGGTCCGCCAACCGCGCAGGACCGAAGCGCCGCGCGAAACCCGCGCGCGGCAGACGCAGGAGTTCGCCCAGCGTGAGCACGCCCATGGCCGCGAGGCGCGCGTTTTCTTCGTTGGGCCAGCGCAGCACGCCGACGGGCAGTGGTTTGAGACGCGCGGGCAATACCGCCGGATCGGTGATGAAGCAACGCGCACCCGCGCGCGCCGCCGCGAGTGCAGCCAGCGCCGTGGGCGCCAGTGTGAAACAGGGCTGCAGCGCGGGCTGGGCGAACACCGGATCGGCGAGACAGGCCGCGCGCAACTTGCGGCACAACTCGCGCAGGCCGCCAAAGAGACGGATGCTGGGTTTGATCTCCAGCAGCAAGCCATCGGGCGATTCGATGGATACCTGCGGTGTGAATGCGGCGGCCAGCCCCGCGAGCCGCCGCATCAATGCGAGTTCAGCGCCAATATCGCGCGGTCTCGGATCGATGTGCGGCGCCGCCGCGAGCGCTGCGCTCAACGTCATGCCCGTCTGCACGCCTTCGGCCTCGGCGCGCGGATCCGCGGCGACGATGCATTGATTGCGATCATCCGCATCAATGACCACCACCGGCGCCGCGGCGGCATCGGATCGCAAAGCCGCCAGCGGCAGGCGCGGCAGATGCGCGGCCACCCACAACTCGCGCGGCTCGAAGGCCAGCGCGGCCTGGTCATGAGGTCCCGGCCCCGAAGGTGGTGGCGGCACCGGCCGCACCCGTAAAGCGGACGGCGCCCTTGGTACCTTCGGTTCCGGAAAAACCAATCGATAGGCGCGGGGGTGCATCGGGATACCCTCACGCCGCCGAGTCGACGCCGGGGGCCCATTCGAGATCGATGGGTTCGCGTGCGCCCCCACGACTCTTGATGAGGCTCACACGCGCGCCCTGCCGGCCATCACGCACACGCGGCTCGAGCAGCAGCCGCAACATGGCGGGTGAAGCTTCGCCCGCGAAACGCTGGCTGCGGTACAGCACACCCAGCGCACGCCCCTGCTCGGCCGCGAGCTGCAACCGCCTGACGGCGCGCGGACTGGCACGCGGCAGCCACGCCAGCGCCAGCGAAGCGGCGCCGGATTTCAACGCCTGCTCATGAGCCCACAGTGGCAGGTGGGTTCGCACCAGCAACATGCGATCCAGCGCCACGCCATGCGCTTCGAGCGCAGGCGCATAAGGCTCATTCGGCGGCGACACCCAGGTACACCACCGCGCCGGCGAAAGCCGCGACAGCGCCGCCAGCGCGGGCAGCAGTAGATAGAGTTCGCCCAGTCCCATCCCGGGGGCTGGACCGGGCGTGAGAATTTCTACCAGGCCGTGACGAGGCCAGCCACCGCCTGGCAAGCCGGCATCGAGCGCGGCAAAGCCTGTGGAGACCGTCGGGATGGCGGCGCGGCTTCGGCCGCGCCACACCGACGGGTGCGCGAGCAACTCCTGCAGTTGCTTGTCGTTGGCGGCTGGCATGTGGAACGTATGGCGATGTTCACTTCTTCAGCTAGGCGGCGGCCGTCTTCAATCTCGTCTGCTCGGGAATGGAATAGATGAAATCGTAGAAATGCTGGCCGTCGATGATGTTGATGCTCAGCGTGCCGCTGAGGCCGGTGAGCTCCTCCGTGCCTGTATCGGGCACCACCATGATGGACAGCGATTGGGCGCCGCGCTTCATGGAACCCGAGTGTTGCAACACGAAGCTGCCCTTGCGCCCGTCGAGTTCACCGGTGACGTGATCGATGGCCACGTAACCCGCCGAGCCCTTCACATGTGTCAGGGCCGTCAACATCTGCCCACGCGCAGTGGCGACGAGATCGCCGCCGAACTTCTTGTTGAGCAGAAGGCGACCGAACTGATTGTCCGCCGTCACCTCGGTGTTCGGCAGGGGCTGCAGGCTGACCTCGAAACTACCAGTAGCCCTTTTCACTTGGATTCTCCCGGCTTGTAATGGGGATTTTCGATGATTCCGAACACATTGCCGAAAGGATCGAGCACGTCGCCGGCGCGGATGCCATCACCCACGTCGGTGGGTTCGGTGCGGCGCGTGGCTCCGAGTTCGAGCAGCCGCGCATAGGCGGTGTCGATGTTATTGACACCCCAGAAAACGCCCGCGGTGTTTTCCTTGGCATCGGGCAGCAGGCCCAGCTCGAACCCGCCGACGTTGAAACCCACGTAAAATGGTTGATCGAAGTACGGCGCAAAGCCCAGCGCTTTCGCGTACCAAAGCTTGCCCTGGGCCAGATCCGGAGTGCGGTAAATGGCCGTGCGCAGACCTAATAACATTTGGAAACCCTCGGTTATCTGAGGCGCCGTCTCACGACAGGGCTCGACCCCGCCGCAGCACACCCACGACCACGCCTTCGATGATGAGCGGGTCTTCCTTGACGTTGACCTTGATAGGCTCGAAGTCGGAGTTTTCAGGCAGCAGCCACACCACCGGCCCTTCCTGCTTGTAGCGTTTGACCGTGACTTCGTTTTCCAGGCGCGCGACGATGATCTGTCGATTGCGTACTTCGGGAGTACGATGCACGGCCACGAGATCGCCATCGAGGATGCCCGCGTCCTTCATCGACATGCCGACCACCTTGAGCAGGTAATGCGGCTTGGGTTGAAAGATGCTGGGATCGATGTCGAGGCGCGCTTCGATGTTCTCTTCGGCGAGAATGGGACGACCCGCGGCGACGCGGCCGATGAGCGGCAGGCCGATCTGCTCGCGGATGGTGTCCATGAGCTTGATGCCGCGCGAAGCGCCGGGCACCAGCGCGATGACGCCCTTGCGCGCCAACGCGCGCAGGTGTTCCTCGGCGGCGTTGGGAGATTTGAAGCCGAGCTCGTTGGCGATTTCCGCCCGCGTGGGCGGCATGCCCGTCTCGGCGATGGCGCGCTGGATGAGGCGCAGGATTTCGGTCTGGCGCGGAGTGAGATCGGACATGGCGGATTCCTTTAAAGAAGAATCAGGGCTGAGGATTTGTACACTGTGAATTCATACAGGTCAAGCAGCAAAACCTCCTTCGACGTGGTCATCGTGGGAGGCGGCCACAACGGACTCACCTGCGCCTGTTATCTCGCCAAGGCGGGCCTCTCCGTCGGCGTATTCGAGCGCCGGTCCATCCTGGGAGGCGCCGCCGTCACCGAGGAATTCCACCCGGGCTTCCGCAACTCCACGGCCAGTTACACCGTGAGCCTGCTCAACCCCAAGGTGATCCGCGACCTGCGTCTCGTGGATCACGGCCTGAAGGTACTCGAGCGACCCATGCAGAACTTCCTGCCGCTGGATGACGGGCGCGCGCTGACCGCCGGCCCGGATAGCGCGCGTACCACCGCATCGGTGAAGAGTTTTTCCGCGCGCGATGCCGAACGCCTGCCCGCCTACTACCAGATGCTCGACGCCGCGGTGGAACTGCTGCGTGCGCAACTGCTGGAAACGCCGCCCGCGGATCCGCGCCGCCTGCGCGACCTGTGGAACACCATCAAGCTCGGCCGCCACATGCAGAAGCTGGCCGCGCCCGTGCAACGCGACATCCACGAATTGTTCACGCGCAGCGCCGGTGACTTGTTAGACCACTGGTTCGAGAGCGACGCGGTGAAGGCGCTGTATGGCTTCGACGCCGTGGTGGGCAATTACGCCAGTCCCTACACCCCGGGCAGCGCGTACGTGCTGTTGCATCACGTGTTCGGCGAGGTGAACGGCAAGTCCGGAGTGTGGGGACACGCCGTGGGCGGCATGGGGGCGATCACACAGGCCATGGCCACCGAAGCGCGGCGGCTGGGCGTCACGCTCGAGACCGACTCGCCGGCGAAACGCATCGTCGTCGAGCAGATGCGCGCCACCGCGGTCGAGCTCGAAGATGGACGCATGATCCAGGCGAAAGTGGTCGCGTCCAATATCGGGCCGAAGCCGCTCTACCTGAAACTGCTGGCCGACGCTCCCCTGCCCAGGGAACTTCGCGACCGCATCGAGAGACTGCGCGTGGGCTCGGCCACATTCCGCATGAACGTCGCGCTTTCCGAGCTGCCGAAATTCACCGCCGCGCCGCGCGATGACGGCGGCGCGCACCTGGGTTCGGGCATCATCCTCGCGCCATCGCTGGAATACATGGATCACGCGTATGCCACGGCGCGGCTGGAAGGCTTCTCGCGCAGACCCATCGTGGAAATACTGATTCCATCGACGCTCGATCAGACCTTGGCGCCGAAGGGAGCCCACGTGGCCTCGCTCTTCTGTCAGCATTTCTCCTACAACCTGCCGGGCGGCCGGGACTGGCGTCAGGAGAAGCAGAGTGCAATCGACCGCATCTTCTCGACGGTGGATTCTTATGCGCCAAACTTCCGCGCGAGTGTCGTGGGGCATTCCGCTCTGAGCCCGCTCGATCTCGAAGAAAAACTCGGCCTAGCAGGTGGAGATATTTTCCACGGCTCGTTAGGCCTCGATCAGCTGTGGGCCGCGCGACCGATGTTAGGTTACGGCGATTATCGTACGCCGTTCAAAGGCCTGTATTTGTGTGGTTCCGGAGCGCACCCCGGCGGCGGCGTGACGGGAATTCCCGGGCACAACGCGGCGCGTGAAATCCTGCGCGACGGAGTGCAGAAATGATCCTGTTAGCTGGCCTAATAGCCGTGATTCCGCCACTGTCGCCACAGGACGACAGCAAATAAAATTCCCATTGCAAACAACTCGCGAATTTGTTGCAGTAGCGCCCGCCTAATGGACGTCAACCTTCACTCAGATCGCATTCGATGCGAGTTGATGGGGAAGCTGACTTGCTCAACCACCAATAAGGGGATTGATCGTTATGAAGAGTGCGATTATCAAGGTTGCTGCCGTTGCAGCGTTCACGATGTTGGCCGGCTGCCAGGACCTCAAGCCCCTGCAGGCCGAAGTTGACAACCTCAAGCAGCAGGTGAGCCGCCTGCAGTCGGATCTCTCCGCCGCGAAGAGCGCCGCAGACTCCGCCAATGCCGCCGCCCAGTCGGCGTCGTCCACCGCTTCGGGCGCCCAGAGCGCCGCGAACCAGGCTCTGGCCGCCGCCCAGGCTTCGCAGTCCTGCTGCGATGCCACCAACGAGAAGATCGACCGGATGTTCCGTCGCTCCATCTCGAAGTAAGCCCACTTCTTCGCAAGAAGAAGTACCTTGCTCTGAAGAACGCCGTGCGAAAGCACGGCGTTTTTTTTCGTCCGTGAACGGCCGGTACCGGCTCAGGGCGCCGGTGGCGGCAGCCAGAACCGGAAGGTGGCGCCCTGGTTCATCGCCGCCTCCGCCTCGATGTCACCGCCATGTCGTCGCACGATGCGGCGCACCGTGGCGAGACCCAGTCCATGGCCCGCGAATTCATCCTGGCGATGCAGGCGCGTGAATGGCTGGAACAATCTTTCGGCATGCGCCATGTCGAAGCCCGCGCCGTTGTCATTCACGCACAGCCAGGCGCGGCCATCGCGGGTTTCCGAATAGAACCGTATCACCGGGTTCATGGTGCGCCCGGTGTACTTCCAGGCATTGCCCAGGAGCGTACGCAGTACCACCATCATCTGGCGCACGTCGCCCCAGGCCGAGAGGCCCGGCTCCACCTGCACTTCCACGGCGCGCGCGTTCTTCGCGTGACGCAAGTCGTAGAGCGCCATGTCGGCCAGCATGGAAAGATCCAGATTCTCGCAATGCATTTCCGCGCGCCCCGCGCGCGACAACGCCAGCAGCGCGTCGATGAGCCCTTCCATGCGGTCGGCGGCGCGCACGATCTCCTTGAGAAAGGACTTGCCCTCGTCGTTCAGCGAGTCCGCGCATTCGTCATCCAGCGCTTCCGTGAAGCCCTTGAGTATGCGCAGTGGGCCGCGCAGGTCATGGCCCGCCGACGACATGAAGGTTTCGAGTTCCTTGTTCACCGCGGCGATTTCCTGTTCCCAGTCGCTCAGGTCCTCGATCGTCGCCATGAGCGGCGCCGTAACGTCGAGCGTCGGAACGAAATGCGCGCGCGCGATGAAATTGTGTCCGTCTGGACGGCGCACGGCCACGCGGGCATGTGACACGCCCTGCGTGACTGCGAGCGCTTCACGCAGCTCGGGCAGGAACGAACCCAGCGAAGCGCCCACCAGCTGCGCGGTGCCGCAGCGGAACAGCGCGAGCGCCGCGGCATTCGCCGCGACGATAGAGCCATCGGGCTTGTAGAGCAGCGAAGCCACCGGGTACGCCGCGAACAGCGGATGGAGTTTGGCGGTTTCCGCCGCCGGCTCCGTCACAGTTTCATCGTCGAGTATCTGGGCCACGAGGTTGGTCATAGGACTGCGCAATCTACCGTCGGATAGCCATCGGCAATTCGCGCCCAGTCTGGATAGTCCGACCGCAAAACTTTGTGCGCCGCTGCCCACTTCGCCGCGCGTTTGGGACACCCGTAAGGTTCAGCCCCAGCCGGTGCGGCCGATATGTGAAGGGGTTCGCCGCAAGCGGCAATGTCGCGCCGGCGCCTAAGGTATTGGCGCTGAGAGCCGATATGACAGCGTGTGGCGTAGTGCCGGGATATCTGCGCCATGGTGATCGATAGTTGTCCCGTCATGCCAGGACAGAACGCGCCGATGAGCACCAGCGAATTCGAACTCAAGAACATCCGCCTGTTGTTGGTGGAGGATAATCCCGCCGACGCGCGTGTGGTCGAGCGACACCTCAAGGACGCCGGCCTCACGCACGTGACCACGGACACCGTGCAGACGGCCAGCGAAGCGATCCAGCGTCTGCAGCAGGTCGAGTACGACCTGGTGTTGCTGGATCTCGGCCTGCCTGACGCGCAGGGCCTGCAGGCGCTGCGCGCGCTCAAGGCGGTGGCCGATCTCACGCCCATCATCGTTCTCACGGGTAGTGACGACTACAAGCAGGGCCTGGTCGCCGTGCGCGAAGGTGCCCAGGATTATCTCGAGAAGCGCCGCGTGAACGCCGGCATGCTCTCGCGAATCGTTTCGTATTCGGTGGAACGCAACAGCTTCCACCGCGACCTGGTGCGTGCCACGCGCCGGTACCAGGATCTCTTCAACAACGTTCCCGTCGCGCTGTTCACCGCCAAGCACGATGGCAGCCTCAAGACAGCCAATGCCGCCTTCGTCAAGCTCATCGGCTCTGCCGGCGTACCGGTCACGAAACTCAACTTCCTCGACCTGTTCGAACCCGGGCGCCGCGCGCACTTCCTCGGCCTGATGTCGCGCCAGCGCACGGTCGAGGGCTGGGAAACCACCATCCGTGATGCCAAGGGCGGCGAGCTGCACGTGCTGGTCAACGCCGCGCCGCTCTACGACTCCACGCAGGCGCTCGACGGCTGGGAAGGCTGCGTCACCGACATCTCGATGCTCAAGCAGACGCTCGAGGAACGCGACCGGCTCGAGGACAACCTGCGCCAGGCGCAGAAGCTCGAAGCCATCGGCCAGCTGGCCGCGGGCATCGCGCACGAAATCAACACGCCCACGCAGTACGTGGGCGACAACCTGCGCTTCCTCAAGGAATCGTTCGGCGAGCTGGACTCGGTCATCACGCAGCTGGTGGAAGCCGGTGGCGGCAACGCGCGCAAGGCGCTGGACAGCGCTGACTTCGATTACCTCAAGGAAGAGATCCCGCGCGCGCTCAATCAGTCCCTCGAGGGTGTAGACCGCGTCGCCAAGATCGTGCGCGCGATGAAGGAGTTCTCGCACCCGGCGCGCGAGAAGACCGCGACGGATCTGAACCGCGCAATCCAGAGCACCATCACGGTTGCCAGCAACGAATGGAAGTATGTTGCGGAAATGGAGATGGATCTCGACACCGAACTACCGTCGGTGCACTGCTCGCCCGCGGAATTCAACCAGGTCGTGCTGAACATCGTGGTCAACGCCGCGCATGCCATCACCGACGTTGTCGGTGACGGCGGCAAGGGCAAGGGCAAGATCCGCGTGAAGACTCGCGCGGAAGGTGACTGGGCCGTGGTCGAGATCGCGGACACCGGCAAGGGCATGCCCACGCATATCCAGCAGCGCATCTTCGACCCCTTCTTCACCACCAAGGAAGTCGGCAAGGGCACGGGCCAGGGCCTGGCCATTGCCCACAATGTCATCGTCGACAAGCACGGGGGCACCATCAAGGTGGTCAGTGCTCCCGGCCAGGGCACCACATTCATCATCCGGCTGCCGATCGGCGGCACCAAGACAGACATGGATGCGGCATCCGCGGGAGCCGCCGCGTGAGCGCGATCCGTGTACTTTTCGTCGACGATGAGCCGCGGGTGCTCGAGGGCCTGAAGCGCATGCTTCGCCCCAAGCGCAACGAGTGGCAGATGACTTTCGTCGGCTCAGCCGCCGAGGCCCTCACCACGCTCAAGAAGGAACCTTGCGAGGTCGTGGTCACGGACATGCGCATGCCCGGCATGAACGGCGCCGAGCTGCTGGAAGTCGTGCAGCGCGAATATCCCGACACCATCCGCCTGATCCTCTCGGGCCAGGCGGAAACCGAATCCGTGATGAAGGCGCTGGGCGTATCGCACCAGTTCCTCTCCAAGCCCTGCGACGCCGAAGTGCTCCAGGGCACCATCAGCCGCGCCTTCGCGCTGCGCGATCTCGCCGGCAGCGAACAGGTCAAGGGCCTGGTGGCGCGCATCAACAAACTACCCACGCTGCCCTCGAGCTACCAGAAGCTGGTCGACGTGCTGAAGTCGCCGAACTCGAGCATCGAGGACGTCGCGGAAATCATCTCCACCGACCCGGCCATGACGGCCCGCCTGCTGAAGCTCGTCAACTCGGCGTATTTCGGCCTGCAGAAACCGGTGGCGGACGTCGCGCGCGCCGGCGCCCTGCTCGGCCTCGACCGCATCATGGCGCTGGTGCTGGGCCAGGGCATCTTCTCCGACTGCGACGCGCCCAAGGTCGAAGGTTTCAGCATGGAAGCGCTGTGGCAGCACAGCGTGAGCACGGCCGCCGCCGCGCACCGCATCGCCATTGTTGAGCAGATGGAGCGCGACGTGGTCGCGGCCGCCTTCCTCGCCGGCATGCTGCATGACATCGGCAAGCTGGTGCTGGCCATGGGGCTGCCGGACCAGTACGCCAAGGTGCTCAAGCAGGCCGGGAATGCCCGCCCGGGGGAGCTGCAACAGATCGAGATGCTGGAGCTGCGCGCCTCGCACACCGACGTGGGTGCCTATCTCGTCGGCCTCTGGGGCCTGCCGAACACCATCGCCGAGGCCATTGCCTATCACGAGGATCCGTCGCAGGCGCGCACGCAGGCATTCGCGCTGCCGGCCATCGTGCATGCGGCCGACCGCCTGGTTTACCGCCCCGACATCACCGACCCGCGCTCCCCGGAGCTCGGGCTCAATGTCGCCTATTTCGAGAAACACGGCCGCATCGATCGCTGGAATGAATGGCGCGATGCGGTCGCCGCCGCATCCGGATCGCCGCAAGGGTCGCAGACATGAAAAGTGAAAAAGCCAAACTACTGCTCGTCGACGACGAGCCCAACCTGACCTCGGCGCTGGTCCGCAGCCTCGACCGTTCGCAGTTCGAGATCTTCACCGCGGACTCCGCGCAGCAGGGCCTCATGATCCTGGCCGGTCACGACATCGACGTGGTGGTGTCGGACGAACGCATGCCCGGCATGACCGGCAGCCAGTTCCTTTCGGAAGTGCGCAAGCGCTGGCCGAACACCATCCGCATGATCCTGTCGGGCCAGGCCGATCTCGAGGCCGCGGTGCGCGCGATCAACGAGGGCGAGGTGTATCGCTTCCTCTTGAAGCCCTGCCATCCCAAGGAACTTCAGCTCACCATCCAGCAGGGCCTGCAGCACAAGAGGCTGGTGGCGCAGAGCCGACGCCTGCTCCAGGAGCACCTGAAGACGCAGAACCTGCTCGAGGAGCTCGAGCGCGCCAATCCGGGCATCACGCAGATCGAGACGGATGAGGACGGCGCCATCGTCATGGAAGTCGACGAAGGCGGAGAAGACGGTGACGTGCAGTCGTTGCTGGACGATCTCGAACGCGAAATGGCGAAAGTGGCGCGACGCTAGGTAATAGTCGCGCCAATCACCATCACGCCGCCGACAATGGTCGCGGCCACCGCGAGTTTCGCCACCGTGGCCACGGCCCCGTCGGCCGTGTGAAAGCGATCCCACCAATCCAGTTTCTTCTGCCGCTTGCGCTCGGCTCCGGGCAGCAACGTGGCGTAGCCCTTCGGCATCACCGATGGCGCTGGCGCGGCCTCCAGCGCCCCGCCCTCGCGCACGGCGCTGGATACGCGCTTCTCGCTGATCAGCAATTGTTCGAGTGCCGCTGAGCGCAACGCGCCCAGCGCCGAGCATGCGGCGTCCACCCAGCCATCGATGACGTTGAGCCAGTCGCCCATGTTGTCGCGGTTCGGCGGGCCCAGCTTGAACTCCTCCAGCGCTTCGGCCCAGCTCTTCACCTCGAGGCGCTCGAGCAGCGTCACATCGGGAAGCACGCCGGGTATGTGGTCGTACACGGCCTTCAATACGCCGTGCAGCTCGTGGCAGACCTTCACCAGGCGGTCCAGCTCGCCACTGCTCACCCGGCCGTCGGCGGTCACCACGCCGTACACATTCGCCGCGAGACCCTGCGCGTCGCGCAGGTTGGCTTCGGAGTGGTCCGCATAGTGAAGCGCGGCCGCCAGGCCTTGCAGGTATTCGGGCCAGCCATTGCCCAGCAGGCGGGCGGCGGCCAAATGCGTCGCGCGCACCCGCCGGTCATGATCCGTCATGGCCTGCTGCGCGCTTTGGAGCTCACGCTCCACCGATGAGATGGCCTCCGGCAGTTCCGCACGCGCCAGCTCGCTGCCGCGATGGCGGATCACTCCACCGGGTGCCGTCGCCACCTGGTCACGAAGCGCCACCAACGCATGTTTCTCCTCGTACAGATCACCGAGGCGCTCCATCTGCCGCGCCAGCGACTCGGGATACAGGCTACTCAGCGCCGCCCGGGCATCTGCCGGCTCCGCGCCGAACAACTGCTCGACGCTGGCCACCGCGCGCACCACGGAACGATTCAGATAGCTGCCGCGATAAGCGCGATCCAGCCATGCGCGCTCGTAACTCTTGTCGAGGTTGGCCAGTGATTCCGGCATTTCCGGCGTCGACGTCACTTCGGCATTGCGCAGCACATGCGCCGACATGCGTTCGCGCACGGCCTGCGGATCGGCGAACAGCTCCCAGGCGCTGCGCTCATCGACCGACGCGGGCACGTATTGCTGCTTGGCATTCTTCTCCCGATCGCAGCTGGGAGGATGCGTCGACCACATGCGCGGCGGCTGGGCCAATTCGTCCTTGAACACGCGATGGCTCTCGCGTGAACTGGCCGGCATTGGCGGCACGCAGCCATAGTCCGGTTGGCCCAGTATTTCGCGCATGCGCTCGATGACGCGTGTCTGCACGGCGAACAGGTCCTTCACTCCGCGCTTGTTGGCGAGCTCGGAGTTGGCGAAGGACAAGGTCTTGTCCCAGGCATCGTCGGCGGCGCCGAGCCGATGCAGCGCATGGATGAGCGCGTCGCTGCCCGTGAGCGACACGGCCACGAGATCCGCCTGGAACTCCATCTGTCGCGAAAGCGCGCGCTGAGCCAGCACCACGCCACGGAACAGGATGTCCATGAGGGAACGGATCGACCAGACGGTCAGTGACAGCACCCAGCCGATCCACGCGACGCGCAGGTCGAATCGCGAGAGCTGGTGCAGCAATTTGTCGAGCACGTCGCGGCGGGCGACGATGTGGCCGGCGATCTGCTGCGAGATATATACCCAGCGGCCAACGGCCATGGACCGTTGCGCGAAGTGGCCGAATTCGTGCGCCAGCACCGCCTTGAGTTCGCCCAGCGGCACGGTGTTCACCAGCCCGAGGCCGATTTCGAGGTTCTTCCTGGACGGCACGATGAGATTGAGCAGCGACAGATCGTAGAACACCGCGGCGTTAACGCGCGGCGACAGGAACACGCGATGCGCGCGCGGCGCCTTGGCCTCATCGGCCAGGCGGTCGATGAATGCGAACAGGGCCGGCTGGTCCTCGCGTGTCACCTCGATGTCGTCAATGACATAGCGATGCTGGATGAAGAACAGCGCCTTGAACATGAAGATGGCGAGGAAGGCCGCGCAGCCGCCAGCGACCCAGCCCCACAGCGAGAGGTTTTCGCCGCGGAACGCGCTGCCCAGCAGCCGCCACGAAGTCCAGCCGAACCAGGCGGCCAGGCCTAGATAGATGACGATGAACCCGCCGAGGCCCAGCATGGCGAACCACGCGTGTCTCTTGTAGGCAGCAGACGCGACCGTCAGATTCGGCGGTACGGCAGTGGGGCCCGGTGGATAGACAAGGTCCATGAGATTCTCCCGGCTCTTCTAGTTTGCCGGGAGTGTGCAGCACGGTGCCGGGTGAGGAAAGTGGGGAAAGCTGGTTTCCCCACTTTCCTCACCCGGCACCATCAGGCCATCAGAACCTGACGAGCGCGGAGCCCCAGGTGAAACCGCCGCCGAAAGCCTCGAGCAGCAGCAGGTCGCCGCGCTTGATACGGCCGTCGCGCACGCCCGTGTCCAGCGCCAGGGGCACCGAGGCGGCCGAGGTATTGCCATGATCCTGCACGGTGAGGATCACCTTCTCCATCGGCAGGTCGAGGCGCTTGGCCATGGCGCCGATGATACGGATGTTGGCCTGATGGGGAATCAGCCAGTCCACCGCGCTCTTTTCGAGCCCGTTGGCCGCCAGCGCCTCATCGACCGCCGCGCCCAGCTTGGTCACCGCGACCTTGAACACTTCGCTGCCGGCCATCTTGATGCCGATGTTTACCTTGTTGGTCGCGGGATCCACCTCGAAGCCGCGCGACACGCCGCTTTCCACGTACAACAGATCCTTGTACTCGCCGTCGGAATGCAGATGCGTGCTCAGGATGCCCGCCTCGGCGGTTGGCTTGAGCACCAGCGCGCCCGCGCCATCGCCAAACAACACGGCGGTATTGCGATCGTTCCAGTCGGTGATGCGCGAAAGGGTCTCGGCACCCACCACCAGCGCGCACTTCGCCTCGCCGGCCTTCACGAACTTGTCGGCGATGGACAGCGCGTAGATGAAACCGCTGCAGGCCGTTTCCACCGAGAACGCGGGACAGCCGCGCGCACCCAGGCGAGCCTGGAGCAGTGTTCCGCAATTGGGAAACACCAGATCCGGCGTGGTGGTGCCAAACACGATGAAATCGATTTCCGCAGGTGTCACGCCCGCCGCCTCGATGGCGCGGCGCGCGGCATGTTCGGCCATGTCGACGGTAGTTTGGCCCGGGGCCGCGAGGTGCCGCCGCTCGATGCCGGTGCGCGTGCGGATCCACTCGTCGGTGGTGTCCATGCGCTTCTCGAGATCGAAGTTGGTGACGACCTGGTCCGGCAGGTACGAGCCCGTGCCGGCGATGCGTGAATACATGTCTGCCCTTTCTATTGCCGTCGTATGGCCGTCGTATGGCCTTCGTTATGGCGCCGTCGTTATGGCGGCGACCCGGCCAAGGCCTTGTCGATCGCCGCTGGCAGGCCCCGGCGCATCGCGGTGGCGGCGGTGGTCACCGCCTGGGCGAATGCGACGCGGTCCGCGCTGCCGTGGCTTTTTACCACGACTGCGGTGAGTCCGACCATGCAGGCACCGTTGTAGCGCCGCGGATCGAGCTTCTCGCCCACCCGGCGCAGCACGGGCCGGGCTAGCAAGGCGGAAAGTTTGGTGG
Source organism: Steroidobacteraceae bacterium (assembly GCA_029266835.1). Lineage (GTDB taxonomy): Bacteria > Pseudomonadota > Gammaproteobacteria > Steroidobacterales > Steroidobacteraceae > CADEED01. Next base: position 28,391 of record JAQSWD010000007.1, on the reverse strand, counting down.
TGAAGCTGCGCGTGAATTCCGTGCGCAGCTGTTCGACGATGAGCTTCGCGAGCCCTTCCATCGATTTCAACGCGACGTTGCCGGTGAAACCATCGGTCACGACGACGTCCACGCTGCCGTCGAAGATGTTGTTGCCCTCGACGAATCCCAGGTAGTTCACGCCCGATGCGCGGATGAGTTCGTGCGCTTCCTGCACGACTTCATGACCCTTGGTTTCTTCCTCGCCGATGTTGAGCAGGCCGACGCGCGGACTCGCGATGGCGAACACATCGCGCGCGACGATGGAACCCATCGTCGCGAACTGCGCGAGCTGGATGGCGGAGGCCTTGGTGTTCGCGCCGAGATCCAGCATGTGCGTGTGGCCGCCATTGCGCGCGGGCACGGCCGACATGATGGGCGCGCGCTCCACCGGCCCCAGGGTCTTCAACACGAAGTGCGCGATGGCCGTGAGCGCGCCGGTGTTGCCGGCGCTGACCATGGCACCCGCACGGCCTTCCTTCACGAGGTCGATGGCGATGCGCATGGAGGAATCCTTGCGCTTGCGGATGGCCTCGCGCGGATGCTCCGACATGCCGACGATCGACGCCGCCGGCTGAACGGTCACGCGCGCGCGCACTCCGGCGCTGGCGTGGGCCAGTGCGGGTTCGATGACGGCGGGTTGCCCGACCAGGATGAGTTCGAGGTCAGGGTCGTTGTTGAGCGCGAGCAGCGCGCCCGGAATCAGTTCCGGCGCACCGCTGTCGCCACTCATCACATCGACGGCGATGGACGCCATGTCTTGCGAGCGATATGGCGGGCTTGTTCTCCGGGAACCGGGTTCTCAGGAAGGGGGCCCGCACCTGGCCCGAAGACTATTCTTCGGTCTCGACTTCGGCCGGCTTCTCGATTACGCGCTTGCCGCGATAGAAGCCATCCGGGGTGATGCGGTGACGCAGGTGCGTCTCACCCGACTGCGGGTCGACTGACAGAGCAGGCTTCGTAAGACGATCGTGCGACCGGCGCATACCGCGCGTGGACGGCGTTCGACGACTTTTCTGAACGGGCATGGATCCTATCCTTTAGGGCGACGACTACTTGCGTTTCAACAGTTCGCCCAACTGTGCAAACGGTTTCTGAACATCGGCGGGCACCTCATCGGCTTCCGCCTCGTGTCCGGGCAGCCGCATCTCGCGGCCCGCACACTCACTATCTTCGTCATGCCGCGCCACGTGTGGCAGCGCCAGCAGGACTTCCTCATCGACGAGGTCCCGAACGCTCACGCTGTCGGCCTCGACCAGAAAAACTTCCAGACCTTCGGGCACGCGATCGGCAGCGTTGTAGTCGCTGACCAGCGCAATGCGCGATTTCACCCTCACTGGCCAGCGCATGGGCTGCATGCAGCGCTGACAAACTACTTCGGGCTGCGTGCTGACCTCGAGGTCGGCGACCGCTTGCCCCAATTGCCGGGAGAACCGGACCTTGCCGATCGCCTCGCCGTCGGTGGCCGACAACTCATGCGAAACCCGGGGCAACTCGGAGAGCGGAATCGTGAAATCGATTGCCGCTTCGGTGCCTACCAGAGTGTCGACGGGAGCGCGTCGGGACCAGCCCAGTGACATGGGGCGCGTATGATAGGGACCGACTTCCCCCAAGTCAAAACCAAAATAACTCTAAGCCATTGTTTTTATGAGCTCCAATTCGGCCACTCGCCCCCTGATCCTGGCATCCACCTCCCGATACCGCGCCAGCCTGCTGGAGCGCTTCGGCCTGCCCTTCGAGGCGCGCAACCCGGCCGTGGACGAGACCGAGCGCGCCGGTGAAACCCCCCGGGGGCGGGCTTTCCGCCTGTCCGAGGCCAAGGCCGAGGCCGTGGCCAGCCAGTTTCCGCATGCCATCGTCATCGGTGGGGACCAGGTGCCGGCGGCCAGCACCACCATCCTCAACAAGCCCGGAAATGCGACCAATTGCCGCGAGCAGCTCAAATTGCTGTCCGGGTCCACCGCCGAGTTCTACACGGCCTGCACCGTTCGCTGCCTGGAGACGGGCGTGAAGCTGTCGCATGTGGACACCACGGCGGTGAAGCTGCGGCCGCTGTCCGATGCCGAAATCGACCGCTACATCGAGCGGGAAAAGCCCTTCGATTGCGCCGGCGGATTCAAGGCCGAAGCGCTGGGAATCGTGCTGTTCGAGCGCATCGATACCGAGGATCCGACGGCCATTGTCGGCATGCCGCTCATCTGGTTGGCCGGCGCGCTGCGCGCCGTGGGTTTCGCCGTCCCCTAACTACGCTTCTTTTCGACGAGCGCGTCCACCACCGCCTTCAGCTCCTCGGGCAAGGGCGCGTTCACCGTGAACTCCACGCCGGTTTCGGGCCACGTGAAACTGACCTGGTGCGCGTGCAGGAACATGCGCGTGAGCCCGAGCGCCTTCATGGCCTCGTTGAAAGCTTCATCACCATACTTGTCGTCACCCGCCAGCGGATAACCGGCGTGCGCGGCGTGCACGCGGATCTGGTGCGTGCGCCCCGTTTCCAGTTCCACTTCGACCAGCGAAGCTTTCTTGCCGAAAAACTGCACGGGCTTGAACACGCTCGCGGCTTCCTTGCCGGTTTCGTGAACCTTCACCGTCCGTTCGCCACTCACCCGGATGTCCGTGCGCAGCGGCGCGTCGATGCGCTTCCTGCCAAGCTCCCATTTACCCTTGACCAGCGCCAGGTAGCGCTTTTCCACATGCCCGTCGCGCATCAGCCCGTGCAGCGTGCGCAAGGCGGCCGGCTTGCGCGACACCAGCAGGATGCCGCTGGTCTCGCGATCGATGCGGTGGACGAGCTCGAGCTCCTCGTCGGGCCGCGCGGCGCGCAACGCTTCGATGACGCCAAAGCTCACGCCGCTGCCACCGTGCACGGCCACGCCCGCGGGCTTGTTGATGACCAGCAGCCGTGGATCCTCGTGGATGATGGCGTCGACGACATCCTTGACCATGCCGGTCGGCGCGCGGCGAGGTGGCGCGGCAGCGCCCACCCGCACCGGCGGCACACGCACGATGTCGCTCGCCAGCAACCGGGTATCCGGCTTGGCACGCTTTCCGTTCACCCGCACCTCGCCCTTGCGGATCACGCGGAAAACATGGGTCCGGGGCACATCCTTGAGGATTCGGCCGAGAAAGTTGTCCAATCGCTGCCCGGCGCCACGTTCGCCGACCTCCACCTGCTGCACTTTCGGCGGCTCCGGAGGCTGGGAAGTGTCTGTTTGACGCGCGGGCGCCACAGGGGATTCGTAACGTCTTGTTTTCACTCAAGGTCTCGGGATATGATCCGCGCCGTCGTCGTCCCCATCCTGTGTGTGACGGCGCAATGCCGCGGTGTGCAAGAGCGCAACCATAAGACGAATCGAACGCGCCGCATGTTAGTTGGTCCTCGGCAACGAGGCCATCGCTCGAAGGCCGACTTTGAATCTCGCGCGGCGAGCCAGTCCGAAAAGATGGCGCGCGCGCGACGTCGGTGAAGTAGCCCAAAGGGTTTTGGCGCTCCGCCCCATCAAGGGTCGGACATACAACGTGAAGACTTTTCGTCACACGAATTCCAACAATCTTTGGCCTCACGGCATGCACCTCCGCGTCGCGCGGTTGACTGTCATGCCGTCCGTGAGGATATCCGCCGGTCGATTCGCGTCGTCCCTAGAGAGACACCTAGGGTCCCATTCAAATGAAGAGAATGCTCGTCAATGCAACTCAGCAAGAAGAGTTGCGCGTCGCGCTGGTTGATGGTCAGAAACTGTTCGATCTTTCCATCGAGATACCTTCCAAGGAACAGAAGAAAGCCAATATCTACAAAGGACGAATCTCCCGCATCGAGCCCTCGCTCGAAGCCTGCTTCGTCGACTACGGTGCGGAGCGTCACGGCTTCCTGCCGCTGAAAGAAATCTCCAAGGACTACTTCCGCAAGAACGACGGCGGCCGCGGCAACATGCGCGACCTGCTCTCGGAAGGCCAGGAAGTCATTGTCCAGGTCGAAAAGGAAGAACGGGGCAACAAGGGCGCCGCCCTCACCACGTTCATCTCCCTCGCCGGCCGCTTCCTCGTCCTCATGCCCAATAACCCGCGCGCGGGTGGCGTGTCGCGCCGCATCGAAGGCGAAGACCGCGACCAGATGCGCCAGGTGATGGACGACCTCCGGATTCCCGACGGCATGGGCGCCATCGTGCGCACCGCCGGTGTGGGTCGCGCGGCCGAAGAGCTGCAGTGGGATCTCGACAACCTCAAGACCCAGTGGGACCAGATCGACGCGGCCACCAAGGACCGCCCGGCCCCCTACCTGGTCTACCGCGAAAGCGACGCGGTGACGCGCGCCCTGCGCGACTACCTGGCCGACGACGTGGGCGAAGTGCTCGTAGACGACGACGCCACCTTCGCCGTCGCGCAGGAATACATGACGCGGTTCATGCCGCCCGAGGCGCAGAAGCGCCTCAAGCGCTACACCGACGACATCCCGCTGTTCACGCGCTTCCAGATCGAAAGCCAGATCGAGTCGGCGTACGCGCAGAAGGTGGAACTGCCCTCGGGCGGCTCCATCGTGGTCAACCACACCGAAGCGCTGGTGGCCATCGACATCAACTCGGCGCGCGCCACGCGCGGCTCGGACATCGAGACCACGGCCACCAACACCAACCTGGAAGCCGCGGACGAGATCGCCCGCCAGCTGCGCATCCGGGACATCGGCGGCCTGATCGTCATCGACTTCATCGACATGGAGTCGAGCAAGAACCAGCGGGACGTGGAAGACCGGCTGCGCGACGCGGTGAAGATGGATCGCGCCCGCATCCAGATCGGCCGGCTGTCACGCTTCGGCCTGCTGGAGATGTCCCGCCAGCGCCTGCGTCCTTCCTTGAGCGACTCCAGCCACCTGACCTGCCCGCGCTGCACCGGCATCGGCAGCATCCGTTCGGTGGAGTCCATGGCGCTGGCCATCCTGCGCCTCATCGGCGAGGAAGCCCGCAAGGACAAGACCGCGCAGGTCGTGGCGCAGGTGCCCGTCGAAGTGGCCACCTACCTCATCAACGAAAAGCGCGAGTGGCTGCGAACGCTCGAAGACAAGAGCGAAGTGGAGCTGCTGATCGTGCCCAACCCGCACATTCAGACTCCCGAGTACTCGATCAAGCGCGTGCGCTCGGACGAAACCGAGCTGCCCGAGAACAAGGTGCTCTCGTACAAGATGCCGGTCGCCCCGGTCGTGGCCGACCCGTCCGGCACCAAGCAGGAGAAACCGCAGCACGAGCCCGCGGCCGTGGTGCCCACCGCGCCAGCCACCGCCGCGCCGGTCATCGTGCACGTGCCCGCGCCGATGGCGGCCGCCAACGTGGTGGTCGCGCCCACGGGCCTCAATTTCTGGCAGCGCCTGGCCTATCTATTCACCGGCAGCGCCCCCGGCGCCACCGAAAAGGTGGCCGCCCCGGCGCGCGAAGGCCGGCGTGACGGTCATCGCGACCGGGACCGCGGCCGCGATCGCAACAGGGACCGTGACCATCACCGCAACGATCGCGACCGCAATCGCGACACGCGCGGCGCGCAAGGCCGCCACCGCGACAAGGATGGCCATCGCGAGAAAGATGGTAGTCGCGACCGCGACAACCGCCACCGCGACAAGGAAGCCGGGCGTCACCGCGACAAGGACGGTCATCGCGAACACCAGGCTCAACGCGGCGAAAATCGTGAACGTGATCCTCAGCGCGACGCGCAGCGGGAGGCCGAGCGAGAGAAGAATCGCGAACGAAATCGCCAGCGCGAGCAGGAACGACGCGACCAGCAGGCTGCCGCCGCAGCCGCCGCTGGTGCCGCCATGGCGGGAGGAGCCATGGCGGGAGAAGCCGCGGCTGGAACGCCGCCGGCGGGCAATGACGATGCGCAGGGTGAGGCCGGCAACGGCCCCGCTGGCGATGGTCCGCGCGAGGGCCGAGGCCGTCGCGGCCGTCGTCGCGGACGTCGCGGTGGCCGTAATCGCGAAGGTGGCCAGCAGGCCCCGATGGGTGGTGACGCGCCGGGCAGCGACTTCGCGCGCGAGGCTTCGGACGAAGAACGCGCTTTCCACGCCGCGCAAAGTTCAGGCGTCGATGGCAACCGCGGCCCGCCGCGCGAGGCCAGCCGGCCGAACGACGAAGGTTCGTCAGGCGACAGAGCGGAACCGCGTGAGGTGCGCGAACCGCGTGAACCGCGTGAACCGCGTGAATCGCGTGAATCGCGTGAACCGCGCGAGCCGCGCGAGCCGCGCAGCGACTCTGGCGCGCAGGCGCCGCTCGATCTGCCGCCACCGCCCGCGGCCAAACCCTTCGTGGTGTGGTCGTCGAGCCCCGGCGACCCGGACACCCGGCGCGACGAGTAGTTAGCTACCCGCCGGTGGAGTCACAGGCCCGCGGATGCGAATCCGCGGGCCCTTTCATTTGGCGATCTGCAATCGACCGAGCAGTCCGCGGGCGGCCGCTTCACAGAGGTCCAGCACGCGTTCGAATTCCTCCACGCCGCCGTAATACGGATCGGGCACTTCGTCGGTTTCGCTTGCACCCGGCGCAAAGCTCATGAACAAGGCGAGCTGCGCGGTGGCGCCGGTCACGCGCCTGCTGGTGAGTTCCGAGAGATTGCTGCGATCCATGGCAAGGATGTAGTCGAAGCGGCGGAGATCATCGGGGTGCAGCTGGCGCGCGCGCAGCCCGGCCAGGTCGTAACCGCGACGCCGGGCGGCCGCCACCGTGCGCCGGTCCGGCGGCTCGCCCACGTGGTAGTCGGCCGTTCCTGCCGAGTCGATCTGCAATTTCAGGCCGGGATACTCGCGGGCGGCGATGCTTCGCAAGACGCCTTCCGCCGTGGGCGAACGGCAGATGTTTCCCAGGCAGACGAACAGGATGCGCATGAAACCCTGATACCAGACGGGGCGTTGCGTGGAAACACCGGGTCAGGGAACCCCGGGCATCGCGGGCCCCCATACGTGACAATGCGCACAATGCGGTCTAACCAGGGCGGGTATAAGGAGCCATGCGCCAGTTGAAACCATGTCTGATCCTGACAGGCATCGCGTTACTGCTCGTCGCTTGCGGCGGCGGCGGCGGTTCCGGCAGCAGCAGCAGTAGCAGCGGAGGCGCCAACAACGTGGCGCCGGTTGCAAACGCCGGCCCCGCGCAGACGGTGAACTCCGGCGCCACGGTCACCTTGAACGGTTCCGCCAGCAGCGATTCCGATGGCAGTGTCGCCGCCTATGCGTGGTCGCAGACGGGCGGCGCCACCGTGTCGCTTTCGAATGCCTCGGCAGTGCAACCCACGTTCCCGGCGCCCGTCTCGGCGGCTGTTGCGACGCTCACCTTTTCGCTGGTGGTCACCGACAACCGTGGCGCGAGAAGTGCCGCGTCCACCGTGAACATCACGGTCAATCCCGCTGTCAACGTGGCGCCCACGGCGAACGCCGGCGCCAGCCAGACGGTGGGTGCCGCCGAATTGGTCACGTTGAGTGGATCCGCGAGCTCGGATCCGGACGGCAGCATCGCGAGTTACGCGTGGACGCAAACCGCCGGCACGGCGGTCACCCTCCTGACGCCTTCCGATGCCATGCCCACTTTCGTCGCGCCACTGGTGAGTACGACGACCACCCTCACTTTTTCTCTTCTCGTCACTGACAACCAGGGGGCGCCCAGTGGCGCTGCCACCGTCAACGTGACGGTGAATCCGCTGGTGGCTTCCACGAGCGTGGTGAACGGCAGGGTCACCTTCGGACGAGTCCGCTTCGCTTCCGGCAACACCAACGCCGGCCTGGATTATGGATCTCCCGTCCAGCAGCCCGCGCGGCGGGTCGTGGTCCAGGCCATCGCTTCGCCCACCGGCGCGTTGGTGGCCTCGGGGACCACGGATGACGATGGGAACTACTCGCTGGTGGTGCCCAACAACACCAGCATGGCAATTCAAGTCCTCGCGCGCATGCAGCGTGACGGCGCGGCGCCGCTGCCGCACTGGAATATCGAGGTGAAAAACGGCGTCACGGCCACGAGCCCGTACGGATATTCGGACAACGCAACATTCAATTCCGGCACCGGCACGACGACGCGCAACTTCGCCATCCCCACGGCGATCAGCGGTTCCGGAACCCTGCAGGGGACGGCGCGTCATTCAGGTCCGTTCGCCATCCTCGACACGATTTACACCAGCATGCAGGCGGTCCTGCGGGTTGCACCAACAACCAGCTTTCCGGACCTGTACGTGGATTGGGGCGCGCAAGCCAGTGGCACTTTCTTCACGAGGGCGAACGGCGCACATATCGCGCTGCTCTCGGACCTCACCGAAGACACGGACGAATTCGATCAGCACGTCATCGCCCATGAGTTCGGGCATTACATCGAGTCATTCTTTTCCCGCGCCGACAGCATCGGCGGGTCTCACGCCCTCGGCGAGCGGCTCGATCCGCGCGTCGCGTTCGGCGAGGGTTTCGGCTACGCGTTCGCCGCCATCGTGCTGGACGACCCGCTGGCCAGGGACAGCTACGTCAACAGCGGCCAGTTCGTCTCCTCCGGTTTCAACGTCGAAGGGAACCCCGCCGGGACCAATGGTTGCTGGTGCAGTGAATCTTCGGTGTTCTCCATTCTTTATGACCTCTACGACGACGCCCCCGATGCCAATGACAACCTGGCGCTGGGTTTCCAACCCATCTGGAACGTACTGGCCGATTCGCAGCGCACGACGCCGGCGTTCACCACCATTTTCAGTTTCATCGCCGCGCTCAAGGCCGAGCAGCCGGCGAGCGCCAACGCCATCAACACGCTGGTCGCGGCACAGAACATCGACGCCACGAACATCGATCTTTTTGCTTCAACCGAGACGCACTTTCCGCCCAATGTGCCGCAGCCCGGTGCACTGCCCGTTTACACGAACGCGACCATCGGCGCGGCCATCCCGGCGTTGCGGTCGGTGAACGATGCGGGGTATGCGAACAAATTGAGCAACCGGCGCTTCGTACGGTTCGACGTCGCCAGTACGCGCAACGTCACGATCACCCTCAGCACCTCCAACCCCAGCGCGAATCGCGACCCCGATTTCCTGGTCTGGAAGAACGGAGCCTTCGTCCGCGACGGAACCGATCCGCCGACCGAATACCCGGAGACCGAGACCTTTGAGGTGACGCCGGGCACCTATGTCGTCGAGATCTTTGATTGCGCCAATGGATGCCTTCCGACCGAGCCGGCGGACGGCGCCGGCAGCGGCGACTACGATCTCACGTTGACCATCAACTGAGGCGCACCATGAGCAGCCGAACCAGACCCATGACAATTTGCCTGGCCGCCGTCGCCGCCTGCACCATCGCGATGCTCGCCGCCTGCGACCCGGCGCCGCGCGCCGATGACGCCCCGGATCAGGCACCACCGGGCTCGACGGCAGGTGAAGCACCGAACGAGTCCTCGCCCGCTCCTTCCGACCTGCCGCCACCGGACGAGACGCCAGCCGCGCCGGCACAGCCCGCTCCGGACGCGCCCGCACCCGCCGAACCCTCCCCCGTGGCAAGACCCACATCGGCGGCGAACCCGCCGCCCCTGGAATCCATGACCTCAGCCCGCGCCGCCGGCAAGATCGGCGTGCCCGTGGATCTCAAGTACAGCTTCGAGTCACCGCCCACGGCCGGTCAGCCCGCCACTTTGCACCTGGCCGCGATACCGCGGATTTCGGGGTCGAACCTCACCGTGGGCTTCAAGAATGTCGAGGGCGTACGGGTGACCTCCGCCGCGGCGCTGGGCTCGCGCAAAGCCGACGCGAGCAGCGCATATCGCCAACTCTATTCAGTGACCCGCCAGGGATCGGAGCCGCTCGAGTTGCGCGTTCTCGTCACCATGGAGACCACCGAGGGATCGGCCTTCGGCTTCTTCGGCATCCCCCTCGAGCCCGGAATTCCTTCTCAGGAACCGCATTCCGTCAAACGTCCCTGACCGCAGCGCAGCGCGGGCGCGTAGACTACGCGCTGTGATTCGCGCGAACACCAGGAAGGTCCGACTGCGCGCCAGCGGACTACTGGCGCTCTTGTTTTGCGCGTGCCCGAAGATATTTGCCGCCTGCGTGGGCCAGCAGACCGGCGACCTGGCGGAGATCGACGAGCTGGCTTTCCGTGATCCGGCGTCGGCGCTGCCGCGACTCGCCGACACCATTTCCACCGCCTCCGACATGCCGCCTGCGCGCCGCGCGGCGCTGCATGCCATCGCCGCCGATGCGGCGCGCCAGCTGGGCTTCAGCCGGCAGAGCATCACGCATGCCGACGCGGGCCTGGCCTTGCTGCCTGCGGGCGACATGTCGGACATCGCGGTACGCATGCGCACCGTGCGCGCGCTGGTGTCCACCAACGTGGGGGGCATCGACGCGGCCACCGTCGAACTCACGCGCGTCATCGATTCGGTTCGCGATCGCCCGCTGGCGCTGGGCTGCGTGCTTCGCGATCGCGGCTGGCTGAATTTCCGCGACGGCAACCCGGACCAGGCACTGGATGACCTGCTGCGCGCGTACGCGCTGCTGCGTCGGCACGCGTCGCGCGAAGAAGCCATGGTGGCCGCGGGCCGGCTGTCCATGGCGCAGTTTTCCGTGCGCGACTATCCGCAGGCGCTGGCGCTCGTGGATGAAACCATCGCGTTCTTCCGCGCCGAAAAAGCGCAGATCCGGCTGGCCACCGCGCTCGATCGCCGGTCCGCCATTCTCAAGGCCGCGGGCCGTCTCGACGAGGCGCTGATCGCGGCCACGGAAGCGTTGCGCATCCACGATGACATCGGCGACCGCGTCGGCACCGGGCTCTCGCAGATGCGAATGTGCGGCGTGCAGATCGACCGCAATGCGCTGGCCCAGGCCGCGACCTGGTGCGACCGCGCCGAGCTCACGCTGTCGCAGACCTCGGGCATGGACGACAACGACTACCGCACGCTGGCGGCATTGCGCGGGCGCCTGTTCCTCGCTTTGGGCCGCTCCAAGGATGCCGTGGCGCAATTCGATCGCGCCATCGCGCCTGGTGGCGCGCAACCTGCCGACGACATCGCCGAACTCTACGAACTGCGCTCGCGCGCGCACGCCGCCGTGGGCAACTACCCCGCCGCGTTCACCGACCAGGGCGAATACCTGCGTCGCATGCGTGAACAGGGCACGCTCGATCGCATCCGGGAGGTCGCGCAGCTGCGCGTGCAGTTCGAGAACGACCAGGAAAAGCAGAAGATTGCGCTGCTCGAGAAGGACAAGAAACTCGCCGAGGAACGCCTCAACAGCCAGACGCGCACCACGCAGCTGGTGGCCATCGCCGGCCTCACGGGCCTGGTCACCGCGTTCTTCCTCGGTTACGCACTGTTGTCACATCGCCGGCATCGCGCCGAGCTGATCCGGCTGGCCGAGCGCGACGAACTCACCGGCCTGCTGAACCGGCGCGCCATCGTGCGCAAGGCCGTGGAGCTGCTCACCCGTGCGCGCGAAGCCAAGGGCTCGCTGATCATCGGGCTCATCGACCTCGACCACTTCAAGACGATCAATGACCGCTTCGGGCACGCCGTGGGCGATCAGCTGTTGCAGCGCTTCGCGGCCGCCATGCGCACGACACTGCACACTCGAGAGATCTTCGGGCGTTACGGCGGCGAGGAATTCCTGGTGCTGTTCCCGGATTGCACCATGGACCAGGCGCGCGCATCCGCCGAGCGGCTGCGCAATTCGCTGCGCGAACAGCAGCTGCGCATCGACGACCAGAGCGTGACCGTCACGCTGAGCCTGGGCCTCGCCGGTTACGAAGGCGGCGACGTGCTGTTCGACCAGATCGCGCGCCGTGCCGACATCGCGCTATACGTGGCGAAGACCCAGGGACGCGATCGCGTGGAGATTTTCAACCCGGCGCGCCATGCGACGGTATCGATCGTGACTTCCGCGCGCCAGCGCTAGAGCAAGGTCACTTCCAGGCGATCTCGAAGGAATCGCCCACGCGCAGCCGCTCGCCCACCCCGCTCACCACGATCGCGTTCTGCCCGAAGCACACGCCTTTCAACTCGCGATCGAATCGGAACTCCTTGAGTGTGCGCAGCGGCTCCACGCCGTCGAGCGTGCCGGTCTGCTGGTCCGTGGTGGTGATCGTGCATCGCGTGCAGGGTTTGACCATGCGCAAGGTGACGCCGCCGACGCGCAGCTCATGGATGCGGTCCTCGTCGAAGGCGCCGACGCCATCGATGACCACGTTGGGACGGAAGCGCTCCATGGGTAGAGGCCGCTGCGATTTCGAACCCAGGCGTGAATTCAGATCGGCAAGCGACGCGCGCGAGATCACCAATATGGGGAACCCATCCGCGAATTCGGTGATGGCGTGTACGCCCTGCGTCCAGTCCGGACTGCAGGTGCGTGGTGCATCCACGTCGAAGGCGACCAGCGACAGTTCGGTCTCGAGGTACCGGGTCACCCAGGCGGAAGCCTCCGCGCCGCAGTCGATGCCGCGGCCGTCGAACTTCCACACCGTCACCGGGCGCGACTCGCCCGCAGGAAATCGCGGCACTTCGAGCGCCGGCATTCCCGGCGCGGTCAGCGTCAATCCATCGCTGCCGACACGGGTGCCGATCAGCGCCATGCGCGGCAGCTCGCGCTGCGTGACGAAGCGGCCATTGGGCCGCACCAGCATCCAGTGACGATCGTGAAGCAGCCCGGTGCGCGTGAGCTCGGCCGCCGCCAGCGGCATGCCGCGGCACGATTTCACCGGGTAGACATTGAGATCGGTGAGGTTCGCCTTCATGGCCGCACCCGCAGTGCGCGTTCGGCGCGCTCCAGGTCGGCCGCGGTGTTCACATCGGCCAACGGCCTCTCGACGGCCAGCGCCACGCGAATTTCCATGCCGTTCTCCAGCGCGCGCAGCTGTTCGAGTTTCTCGATGAGCTCGAGCCGAGCGGGCGAAAGTTTCGCCAGGCGCTTGAGCGCCGATACACGATAGGAATAGATGCCCACGTGCCGCAAGGTCGCCGGCGTCAACGTGGCCGGCGAATCACGATTGAAGGGGACGGGTGCGCGCGAAAAATACAAGGCACGTCCGTCGACGCTGCAGGCGGCTTTCACCACGTTCGGGTCATTGAGATCCGCCACCGAATCGATCTTCACCGCCAGCGTGCCGATGTCGGCGCGCGGATTCGCGGTCAGTAGCTTGGCCACCTGGTCGATGACCACCGGCGGGATCAGCGGCTCGTCGCCCTGCACGTTGACCACGATGTCGTCGTCCTGCCAGCCACGCGTAGTGGCCACTTCGGCGATGCGGTCGGTGCCCGAGACATGCGTGCGCGCCGTCATCGCGACGTCGGCGCCGAAACCGCGCGCCGCCACGGCGATGCGCTCGTCGTCGGTGGCCACGCACACTTCCGCGGCGCCGCTGGCGCGCGCGCGCTCATGCACCCATTGCAACATGGGCTTGCCGGCCAGGGGCAGCAGCGCCTTGCCGGGCAAGCGCGAAGAATCGTATCGGGCGGGAATGACGACCCTGAAATTCATGGGCTGCGCGCCATCAACGGGTCGTCGGACGGCAGCTGGCGCGCGTCCTCCTCGTGCAGCAAGGGCACGCCGTCACGCAAGGGAAACGCCAGCCGTTCAGCGCGGCATACCAGCACCTGCTCGGCCTTGTGGAATTTCAGCGGCCCCTTGCAGACGGGGCACGCGAGGATGTCCAACAACCTGTCATCCATGTAGGCGATTCATTTGCGGCCCTCATTTACGAACTTGGGCGTTGAAAGCGTTGACCCGGGCGATCACCAGGTCGACGAGCGCGCGCGCCTGGCTTTCCTCGAACTCCGCCGTGACCGGCACGTACCAGCAGCGGGGCTCGGCGAATGAGGCGCATTTTACGGCATCCTTCTCGGTCATGAGCACCGGCAGCTCGTCACCGAAATTCAGGTCGCCGGGCTTGAACGGATGATGATCCGGCATGGGATGTTCGTACAGCGTGAGCCCGGCCTCGCGCAGCATGTCGAAGAAGCGCTGCGGATTGCCGATGGCCGCCACCGCGTGCACGCCCGCGCTGCGGAAACTCGAGAGCGACCGCAACGCCCCGCCTCCGGCCACCGGGCGCGCGTCGCCCGGGCGCATGCGCATGTTGAAGGCCGTATGGGTGACGAACCTCGGCAGCGCGAATCCGTCCTTCAGCGTGCCGTTCACCACCACCGCGTTCACGCGCCGCAGACGTCGGGGCGATTCACGCAAAGGCCCGCGAGGCAGCAGGCAGCCATTGCCGAAGCCTCGCTGACCATCGATCACCACGATCTCGCAATCGCGCATCAGTCGCAGGTGCTGCAGGCCATCGTCCGTCATCACGAGGTCGGCGCCTTCTGCCACGGCTTGCTTTGCAGCCGCCACCCGGTCCTTGCTCACGAACACCGTCGCCTGCGCGCGGCGCGCCAGCAGCAGCGGCTCGTCACCGACTTCGGATGGGCGGCTGTGTATGGTCACGCGCGTGACGCCCCTGGCGCGTCCGCCATAGCCGCGCGAGACAATGGCGACGCGCAGTCCGCAGGCGGCGAGATGCGTGGACAACCAAGCCACCAGCGGTGTCTTGCCGGTGCCGCCCACCGTCAGGTTGCCAACCACCACCACGGGTACCGGCATGCGCGCGCGGTGGCGCAGGCCGATGCGATACAGGAACCCGCGCAGTGACATGACCGCGCCATACAGAAAGGACAACGGCGCGAGCCATGGCGAGCGCTCGCCGCCATACCACATCGCTTCCAGCTTCGATCCCGCGCTTGCCATTCAAACTTCAGTTACGGAATTCGGCGCGCTTGAGGCTGGCATAACCGCCGTCGCGCGAGACCAGCTCGGCATGCGTGCCTCGTTCGATGATGCGGCCATCTTCCATGACCACGATTTCATCGGCATGTTCGATGGTGGCCAACCGGTGCGCGATCACCAGCGTCGTACGGTCCCGCATGAGTTTCAGCAGCGCCTCCTGGATGCGACGTTCGGACTCGTTGTCGAGCGCCGAGGTGGCCTCGTCGAAGATGAGTATGGGCGCGTTCTTGAGAAGCGCGCGCGCAATGGCGATGCGCTGGCGCTGGCCGCCGGAGAGCAACGCGCCGCGGTCACCCACGGGCGTGTCCAGGCCCTGCGGCAGGTCGGCGGCGAACTCGTCGACGTAAGCGATGCGCGCCGCTTCCTCCACCTTCTTCGGGTCGGGCTTTTCCACGCCAAAGGCGATGTTGTTGCGGATGCTGTCGTTGAACAGCACCACGTCCTGGCTCACGAGCGCCACATTGTCGCGCAGGTCGCGCAGGTTGCATTCGCGTACGTCGACGCCGTCGACCAGCACCTGGCCCCGCGTCGCGTCATAGAAGCGCGCCACCAATCCCACCAGCGTGGACTTGCCGGAACCCGAGCGGCCCACGATGGCGATGTTCTTGCCCGCCGGAACGCTGAGGTTCACTCCATGCAGCACACTACCCTTCTCGGCCGCGTACTCGAAGCTCACATCGCGGAAATCGATGGCGCCCCTGATGCGGCCGAGTTTTCGGCCGCTCACGTAGTCCTCGCCCGGCGTATCCAGCATCTCGAAGATGCTCGCGCCAGCCGCGAGTCCCTGCTGCATGGGCACGAAGGAATCCATGAGCCGCTTGAGCGGCGCGGTGGTCATGAGCATGGCGGCCAGGAAGGACATGAAGTCCGCCATGGTGATGCGGCCTTCGATGATCTGGTTCAGCGCCACCCAGAGGATGCCGCCCAGCGCCAGTGACGCGATGAACTGCACCACCGGGTTGCTCGTGGCGCGCGCCGCGATCAGCTTCATGTTGCTGCGGCGGTTGTGCTCGTTCACCGCCTCGAAGTCCTTGGCTTCCTGGTCCTGCGCGTTGAACACCTTGATGACGCGCTGACCGTCGAGCGCCTCCTTGGTGACGCGCGTGACGTCGCCCATGGATGCCTGGATGCGCGCGCTATATCGCCGGAACGAACTCGCCACCTTGCGGATCAGCCAGGACATCGGCGGCGCGATGGCGAACACCACCAGCGCCAGCTGCCAGTTGAGCCAGAACATGTAGCCGATCAACCCGACGATGGTCAGCGAATCGCGGATCAGCGACGTGATGGACTTGGTGACGGCCTCGGCCACCTGCTCGACGTTGTACGTGAGCTTGGACAGCATCATGCCGCCCTGCGCCTTGTCGTAGTAGCTCGCCGGCAGATCGAGGTAATGGCGGAACAGGTCGCCGCGAATGGCCTTGATGACCTGCCGGCCCACGTAGCCCGGGAAGTAATTGGCCATGTAGTCGCCGATGCCGCGCATCAGGAACAACAGCGGCGCACCAAGCGCGATCAGCAACACGTCGCGCCGGCTTCCCTCGAAGGTCGTGAGCTCCATGAACTTCTTGACGAAGAATGCGAAGGAGACATCGGTGACGGCGAACAGCACCATGCCGAGCACACCGATGAGCCACATGCCCAGGTGCGGGCGGGCGTATGACAGCAGCCGGCGATAGACGGCCGTGGGACTCATCGCCGGCGCTGGCACTGAGTTCATTTCGCCGGGTTCATTTCGCTGGCTGGGTGTCTTCGGTGGTGGCGAACCTGATTCGCTGGAACCCGAGTTTGCCCAGCACGTCGAGCACCGAGATCACCGACTGGTGCGTGGAGCGCGCATCGGCGCGCACGGTCACCTGCATCTCGCGATTGGCTCCGGCGACTTCGACGATGGCGGCGCGCAGCGTGTCGGCGCTCGAATTGACGAGTTCGCGATCGTTGACGCGATAACCGCCCGACTGCGTCACCGAGACCACCAGCGGGTCGGTCTTCTGCTTGCCGGTAGGCACCATGCTGGCCTGGGGCAATTCGATCTTGAGCCGGCCTTCCTGCATGAAGGTCGAAGACAACATGAAGAAGATGACCAGCAGCAGCGCGACGTCGATCAACGGGATCAGGTTGATCTCGGGATCATCGTTCGACTTTCGCGATCGCAGTTTCATGCCGGGCGCGCGATTCCGCCGTCGCCTTCACCGCCCTGCTCGCTCGCTCCCAGCGAGTCGGCGAAGTTCACGGCCACCTTTTCCATGTCCACCACGATACGTTCGACCTTGCCGCGCAGGTAGCGGTGCGCGATGTAGGCCGGGATGGCCACGGCCAGGCCGCCCGCAGTGCAGATCAGCGCTTCGGAGATGCCCTGCGCCAGCATGCGCGGGTCGCCCATGCCGCCGAGCATGACGGCCTTGAAGGCATTGATGATGCCGGTGACCGTACCCAGAAGACCTAACAACGGTGCGATGCTCGCGATGGTGCCCACGGAATTCACGAAGCGTTCCAGTTCGTGCACCACGTGACGCCCCGTGTCCTCCACGCGTTCCATCATGATGGCGCGGCCGCGATTGCGATTGGCCAGCGCGGCGGCCAGCACCCGGCCCAGCGGTGAATTCTTCTCCAGCGCCTCGATTACCTTGGTGTTGACCTGGTTGGCATCCGCGAGCTGCGACACCTTCTTGATGAGCTCCTGCGGAAGCACGCGTTTGCGTTGCAAGGTCCAGAGTCGCTCGAGAACGATGCCCACCAGAACGATGGAACACAGGATGATCGGCACCATGAAGGGGCCGCCGGATTTCACTATTTCCCACATGGGGTTGGATCATACCGGACGCCGCCAGTGGAAGGGAAAGCGCGAGGCCCGCGCGGTGGCTTGGATTTCGATCCCGCGAGCGGTGAGGCCAAGTACGACGGCACCATCGACGTGTGTATCGAGGATGCGTCCGCCCCGGTGACGCCAGCGTTCCAGCACGCGCCGGCGGGATTGAGCGCCGTCGATACCGCCTGCAGCAATCGCCAATCCCGGCGCCGTGTTTTCTATCCACTCGCGCGAGGATGCCGTCTCGCTGCCCTGCCGGCCGATGACCACCAGTTCGCTGGCCATGCTCGCGCGCGCCAGGAGTGCACGCTCGGCCGCGGCATCCAGATCGCCCGACAGGGTCACGGCCGCTTCTCCTACGGAGATGCGCAACAGGCAATAACGCCCCACGGCATGGGACACGAACTCGACGCCATCCCAATGCCAGGACGCATTCCGGCAGCGGCTGGCCAAACCACTTCCGGGCCAGCCGCCGCCCACGCTCATTTCGCCCACGCCTCGTTCCATCGCTAACAACACGGCGCCGCGGGCACGGTCGCCGTTGAGCGCGGGCATCAGCAGGACATCCACTCGCCGCAGGCTTCCGGAATCCAGCGCCGGCATCACCACCTGCCTGATCCTCGACCCCCGCGTGTTCCAGGAGTCGCCGGTGTCGAACAGCAGCAGATGCGAACGCGTGCGGACGAGCACCGCGGATCCATTGCCGGCATCCAGCACTTCGATGCGAGCGCTGCGCGGAACGGGTCCGTCCGGAAGCGGGAGCAACAACGGCAGCAACACGCAGATTGCCGTGAGACGCAGTGCCCAGGGCCAGCGGCAAAGCCACACCAGCGATGCGGGGGCCGCGGCCAGGAACCACCATGCCGGCGGCGACACGCGCCAGAAAGCATCGATGGCACCACCGTCGAGGTCGGCGCACCACGCGAGCCCTGGCCACAGCCATTCGTACAGCCTTGCGGCCAGGTCGAATACTGGCGCGTCGAGAGCCGGCGCCCACCAGGCCACCAGCGTTCCGAACAGCACGAGAGGCACGAACACCAGCGAGATGACAGGAATCGCGATGAGATT
This sequence comes from Steroidobacteraceae bacterium, assembly GCA_029266835.1. Classification (GTDB taxonomy): domain Bacteria; phylum Pseudomonadota; class Gammaproteobacteria; order Steroidobacterales; family Steroidobacteraceae; genus CADEED01. Next base: position 9,751 of record JAQSWD010000007.1, on the reverse strand, counting down.
GACCGCGAGACCGACCAGCGACACGCCGCTGAAAATGGCCACGCTGGCCGGCATCAGCGCCAGCGTGACGGCGAACTGCACTCGCCACGCTGACCACCGGTCAGCGAGCGCCAGCAGTACGCCAACGGCAATGAACGAAAGCCAGAACCCCGCGGCCAGCGGCGCGCGCACATCGGTCAGCAGCACGAGCACCAGCGCCAGCGACCAGAGGCGGCCGGCATCCACGTGGCGCGCGGTGAGCCTCGCGGCGACGTACAGCGCCAGCATCAGCCAGGTGCGCTGCGTGGGCACGGACAACCCGGCCAGCAGTGAATACCCACCCGCCGCCGCCAGTCCTGACAACAACGCGAAGGGTTCGCGCGCCACCGCGTGCAACGCCGGCAGGCGCCGCCACAGGAACCGCGCGCCGCGGAACATCAGCCACGCGAACAGCGTCACGTGCAGACCGGAGATGGCGACCAGGTGTGTGGTGCCCGTGGCATTGAACACACGCCATTGATCGCGAGTCATGCCCGCGGTGAGGCCCACCGACAAGGCCGTGACCAGCGCCGCCGCATCGGGGTCGGCGATGGATTCGCGGATACGCGAGCCGATACGCGCCCGCAAGGTGTCGAGGGATGCGGGTGCGAGTTCCAGCACGTCATTCATGGCCGAAGGGAGCACGCGGCCGGCGCCGTGCACGCCCTGCCGGAAGGCCAGCCGCCCACCATCGAAGCCCGAGAAATTGCGCGTTTCTTCCAGCGGCCTCAGTCGCATCAGGAGCCGCCATCGTTCGCCCACGCGTGGCGAGGCATGCGGATCGCGCCATTCGACGCGCAGGATGCTGCCGCTGTGTGTAGCCGGCAGACCTTCGATCGAATCGGCGGCCAGGTCGAAGCGCAGGCTGGCGCCCTCACGCGCCGGGATGGTGGCGACGCGGCCTTCGGCCAGCACGCGCGTGTCCGAGCCGCCTTCGGGCAACCGGCGCTTCTGCCAATCGTACGACTGGGCGAACGCAAGCAATTGCCCGGCGAGCACCATGACACAGCCCTGGGTCCATCCCTCTCGACGCCAGGATGACAACCCCCAGGCGATCAGCAGACAGGCCGCGGCGCCCTGCCAGCAGACGCCGGGTATGCCGGCTGACAGCAAGCCGAGGAGAACTCCGGCCAGTAGTGAGAGCGCGCCGGTCACTCGGTGTTAAAGTGCGCGTCGAATGCCACGGTTTTTTTTCCGCAAGATCACGCCGCGCCGCGAGACCCTGCGCAACCACTGGGCGTTGAAGCCCTTCAGTCGATTCTTCGGTGACCCGCGACTGTGGTCGCTGCAGCGGCGCACGGTGACGCCCGCATTCGGCGCAGGCCTGGCGATCTGCTTCTTGCCGCTGCCCATCCACATACCGTTGGCGGCGCTGGTGGCCATCTTCTGCCGCATACACATTCCCACCATCATGGTGACGCTGCTGCTGGTGAATCCGTTCACCGTGGTGCCCGCGTATCTGCTGGCCTACAAAGTCGGCGTGATCGTCACCGACGCGCCGCCGCTGGCGTTCCAGTTCGAATTGAGCTGGGACTGGCTGGCCAACGGCCTTGGACCCGTCTGGAAACCCTTCCTCGTGGGCTGCGCGGTGACCGGCAGCCTGTTCGGCCTGGTCGGTTACTTGCTGCTCGACGTGCTCTGGCGTTTCAACGTACGCAAGAGATATCGCGAGCGCGCCGGCGCCGCCAGCAAGTAATCACGTTCTTTCGACCAGATTCCCGCGTTCCAGCTCGAGGACGCGATCCATGCGGCTTGCGAGCTTGCGATCGTGCGTCACCACGATGAGACTGGTCGCCAGTTCGCGATTGAGCTCCAGCATCATGGCGAACACGGCTTCGGCATTGCCGCCGTCGAGATTGCCCGTGGGTTCGTCGGCCAGCACGATGCGCGGGCCCGTGACCAGCGCACGCGCCACCGCCGCGCGCTGGCGCTCGCCGCCCGACAGCTCGTGCGGACGATGCGTGAGCCGCTCGCCCAACCCGACGCGTTCGAGAATGGCGCGCGCCGCGCGCGCCGCCTCCTCCTTCGGTGTGCGCCGGATCAGCAGCGGCATCGCGACATTCTCCAGCGCCGAGAATTCCGGCAACAGGTGGTGGAATTGGTAGACGAAGCCGAGCGTCCGGTTGCGCAATTCGCCGCGGGCTTTTTCGTCCAGAGAATGGATGTCGCTGCCCGCGATTTTCACTGTGCCGGCACTGGGCTTGTCCAGTCCGCCCAGGATCTGCAGCAGCGTGGTCTTGCCCGAGCCGGACGCCCCGATGATCGCGATACGCTCGCCGGCCCGAACCGCGAAATTCAAGCCCTGCAGCACCTGCAGATCGATGGGGCCCTGGCGGAACGAGCGTGCGACGCCGGTGGCTTCGAGAACCAGTGGGGAATCATTCATGCCTGAGAGCCTCCGCCGGCAGCGTGCGTGCGGCGCGCCAGGCCGGGTAGATAGTCGCCAGCGCCGCCAGCGCCAGGGTGATGGCCGACACGGTCAGCACGTCGCCGAGGCGGACCTCGGAAGGCAGATCACTCATGAGATACACACTCGCATCGAGGAACTGGATGCCCAGGGTTTTTTCGATGCCCTGGACCACGCGCGTGACATTCAGCGACAACACCCAGCCCAGCAATGCACCAGCCGCCGTGCCCACCAGCCCGATGATGGCGCCCTGAACGAGGAACATGCGCAGCACGTTCTTCGGCGCCGAACCCATCGTCCGAAGAATGGCGATGTCGGTCTGCTTTTCCTTCACGATCATCACCAGCGTCGCCACCAGGTTGATGGCCGCCACCACCACCATGATGAGCTGGATGAAGAACATCAGCGACTTGGTCAGCTCGATCGACCGGAAGAACGTGGCGTGATCGCGCGTCCAGTCGCTCACGAAATATCCGCCGCCGTCGTAGTCGATCTGCGTGGCAACCTGTCGAACGGTCCGCGGCGCCTGGAAGGGATCGTCGAGGGCCAGGCGCAGGCCGCTCACGCTGTCGCCCAGCCGGTACAGTCGCGCGGCATCCTGCAAGTGCAGCAGCGCGAGACCGCGGTCGTACTCGTACATGCCCGAATCGAAGATGCCGCTCACCGTGAACCGGCGCGTGCGAGGCATCAGGCCCGCCGGCGTGGCGGTACCCTCGGGCGCCATGAGCACCACCTTGTCGCCCACGTTCACGTTCAGTTCCCTGGCCAGGGCGCTGCCGAGAATGACCTGGAATTTTCCGGGCGCCAAATCCGCCAGCGTGCCCTGACGCATGCGCGCGCCCAGACCGACGGCGCGCACCTCTTCCTCGGGCAGGATGCCGCGCACCGCGGCGCCGGCCACGCGCTGGCCATTGGCCAGCAGCCCGCGTGCTTCGATGAACGGCACCACCGCCGCCACGTTGGGCATGCGGGCGGCTTCGTCCTGCGCCCTGCGCCAGTTCACGATCACGCCGTCGACACCCGTGATGGTCGCGTGCGAAGTCACCGCCAGCATGCGGTTGCGCAATTCGGTTTCGAACCCGTTGAGCACCGACATCACCACGATGAGCACGGCCACGCCCAGCGCGAGGCCGGACACCGACATGAAGGCCACGAACGAGACGAAGCCGCTGCGATTCGCGGAACGCAGGTAGCGGGTGCCGATGGCCCATTCGTAGGATCCGAACATCGGTTACTCGTACCGCAACGCGTCGGCGGGCGGCACGCGCGAGGCACGCCAGGCCGGGTAGATGGTGGCCATGAGCGTGATCAACATGGCGATGCCCGAGATCCACAGCACCTGGCTGGTGCGCAGCTCGGACGGGATCTTGGTGGTGACGTACACGTCGGAGTCGAAGATCTCGAAGGAGAACAACCGCTCGAGGAAGGCGGCGATGTCACCGGCGTAGTAACCGACGAGGCAGCCGAAAAACACGCCCAGCGCCACGCCGAACCACGCGATGACGCTGCCCTGGATCAGGAACACCTTCATGATCTGGCCGGGTGAGGTGCCCAGCGTGCGCAGAATGGCGATGTCGGTGCGTTTGTCGGTGACCACCATGGCCAGCATGGCCACCAGGTAGAAAGCCGCCACCGCCACGATGAGCATGAGGATGATGGCCACCATGGTTTTTTCGATGCGGATCGCGCGGAAGTAACTGGCGTGATCCTCGGCCCAGTCGCGCATCTCCACGCCGGCCGGAAGCTGCGCGCGGATCGCGCGCACGCGATCCGGCGCCAGGAGCGCGTCGCGAAAATTCACCTGCAGCGACATGCGGGCATCGGCGTTTGGAAACAGCGAACGCACGTCGGCCAGCGACGCGATGAGCAGTGAATCGAATTCGGTGACGCTGGCATCGAACACGCCGGACACCGTGAATTCGCGCAGGCGTGGCTCCGGGATGCCGTTGGCATCGGTGGTGGGTACGAGCACGGTGATCGCGTCACCCAGGCCGAGTCCCAGCGTGATGGCGGTGCTCCGTCCGATGAGCACGTGCTCGGAGCCCGCGGTCAGATCGTCGAGCGAGCCTTCGACCAGCGCGCCGCCGACCTTGGCGACCTCGAATTCGTTCGAGGGATCGATGCCTCGCAGACGCACGGGCAGCATGTCGGGCCTGCGCACGGCCAGCGCCTCCAGTTCGATGGATGGCGCCGTGCCGGTCACGTCCGGAGTCGCGTGGATCTTCGCGGCCAGCGCACTCCAGTCCGGTGCTGCCGCCTCCGGCGCGACGAAGATGCGGGCGTGCGACGACAGCGTCAGCAGCCCGTTGCGCAGAGTGCCTTCCAGGCCGTTCATCGCCGACAGGATGACGATCAGCGCGGCCACACCCAGGCACACACAGAGCAGCGACACCCAGGTGATGAACGAGACGAAGAACTTGTGGGAACGAGCCCGGACGTAGCGAAGGCCGACGAACAGGGGCAGGGAATTCATCATTCGGCGCGCATCTTGCCCAAAAATCGGACGGGCTTCACAAAAAGGGCTGTTATTAGAGTCGGTGGCTGGCGACAGCGGCTGACTTTGCCATAGCGGGGGGTATATTGCCGCCACGGTCGAGTCGCCGGCCGTAGGAGGACGCCATGCTTGCTCGCACGCTGAAGATCGCCGCCACCACCCTCATCCTGGGCGTCACGACGCCGGTATTGTCGGAGACGCTGGCCATCGACGGACAGGTCACCATCAAGCCTTCGGGTGTCGAAACCCCGCAACGGGGTTCGTCCATGGATGCGGTACAGGCCAAGTTCGGCGAGCCGTCCAACAAGTCAGGCCCGGTCGGCAGCCCCGCCATCACCAAGTGGTTCTACCCCCATTTCGTGGTGGTATTCGAGAACGACAAGGTGCTGCACTCGGTGGTCGTCTCGGGCTGATCGCCTACCTGCTGATACGTTGAAGTGACCCTGGCGCAGGTGCCCGCGCCGGCGTGATTTGCGAGCGCGCTCTCTGTAAGCTGCCGCGCTCCCGAATGCCCGCACTCCTCCACCCCCCCATTCCGCCGCCGCAGGGCCGTCAGCGCTGGCACCAGTTGTATGGCGCAGCGCGTTCGCTGGCGCTGGCCGAAGCCATCGAGGCCGACTCGCGGCCCTACCTGGTCATTGCGCGCGACGCGCGCGAGTTGGACCAGCTGCGCGCCGAGCTCGGCTTCTTTCTCGGCCAGAAGACCGGGTCGAAGGACCAGGCCACCTCGCGCATCCATGTGCTGGCGGACTGGGAAGTACTGCCCTACGACGTGTTCTCGCCGCATCCGGACATCATCTCCGAACGGTTGTCGGCGCTGGCCGAACTTCCGCGGCTCAAATCCGCGGTGATTCTCGCGGCCGCCGATACGCTGGGTCAGCGGCTGGCGCCGCGCGGCTACGTGGATGGCCGCACTTTCAATCTGTCCGTCGGCGACAAGCTGCCGATCGAGCCGCTGCGCGCGCGGCTGGTCGAAAGCGGCTACGCCTCGGTGTCGCAGGTCACGGCGCCGGGCGAGTTCGCGCTGCGCGGCTCGCTGTTCGACGTGTTCCCCATGGGCACCACCACGCCGTTGCGCGTGGACCTGTTCGACGATGAAGTCGAAGTCATCCGCGAGTTCGACCCGGAAACGCAGCGATCGGGAGAAGCGCTCAAGCAGGTGCGCCTGCTGCCGGGCCGCGAACTGCCGCTGGACGCCGAATCGGTCAAGGCGTTCCGCCTGCGATATCGCAAGCGTTTCGAGGGCGACCCCACGCGCAGCGTCATCTATCGCGGCGTGAGCGACGGACTGGCGCCGCCGGGCATCGAGTTCTACCTGCCGCTGTTCTTCGACACCACCGACACGCTGCTGGACTATCTACCCGCGGACACCGTGGTCTGCGCGGGCGCGGACCTCCCGGGAGCCGTGGACCGCGCGGCGCGCGACGTGGCCGAAAGATTCGAGGAACGCCGGCACGATATCGAGCGGCCCATCCTCTCGCCCGAGGAACTGTTCCTGTCGCCGGAGGAATTGCACACCCGGCTGGCCGCGTTCACGCGCATCGACATGGATGCGTTCAAGGTGGATACGGAACTGTCGCCGGCAGAAGCCGGCGGCCACAATTTCCCCACCAGGGCACCGCAGGAATGGCGGCTGGACCTGCGCGCCGAGCGGCCCCTGGCGCCGCTCGAGAATTTTCTCGACGGCTTTCCGGGCCGCGTGCTGCTGGCGGCCGATTCCGCCGGCCGGCGCGAAGTGCTGCTGGAGATGCTGCGCGCGCATGGCCTCAAGCCCAAGGTGCTGGGCGGCTGGCATGAATTCGTGGATGGCGACGCGAACTTCGCCATTTCCATCGCGCCGGAAATGGCCGGCCTGCATGTCATCACGCCGCCCATCGCCGTGCTCGGCGAGGCGCAGCTGTTTGGCCAGCGCGCGCGCCAGGAGCGCCGCCGCCGGCGCGCGCAATCCGATCCGCAGGCCATTCTCCGTGATCTCACCGCACTCGGCCCGGGCTCGCCCGTGGTGCACGAAGAGTACGGCGTTGGTCGATATGTGGGCCTGCAGGTCATGCAGGTGGCCGGCCAGGACGGCGAGTTCGTGGTGCTGGAATACGCGGGCGGCGACAAGCTGTACGTGCCCGTGCAGCAGTTGCACCTGGTCTCGCGCTACTCGGGCGCGGCGCCCGAAAGCGCGCCGCTGCACAAGCTGGGCACCGATCAATGGGCCCGGGCGCGCAAGCGCGCCGCCGACAAGATCCGCGACGTGGCCGCCGAACTACTCGACCTGTACGCGCAGCGCCAGGCGAAGAAGGGTCCCGCGCTGTCATCGAAGGAACTGGATTACCAGGCCTTCGCCAACAGCTTTCCCTTCGAGGAAACCGCGGACCAGGCCGAGGCCATCCGCCAGGTGCTGGGCGACCTCGCCAGCGAAAAACCCATGGACCGCGTGGTCTGCGGCGACGTGGGTTTCGGCAAGACCGAGGTGGCCATGCGCGCCGCCTTCGTCGCCGCGCAGTCCGGAAAACAGGTGGTGGTGCTGGTACCCACCACCCTGCTGGCCGAGCAGCACACCAACAACTTCCGCGACCGGTTCGCCGACTGGCCGGTACGCATCGAAAGCCTGTCGCGTTTCCGCAGCGGCAAGGAAACCAACACCGTCCTCGAAGGTATCGAGAGAGGCACCGTCGACATTGTCGTCGCCACGCAGAAACTGCTGCACGCCAATGTGCGGTTCAAGGATCTCGGGCTGATCATCGTCGATGAGGAACACCGCTTCGGCGTGCGCGACAAGGAGAAACTGAAGACACTGCGCGCCGAGGTGCACGTGCTCACGCTCACGGCCACACCCATTCCGCGCACGTTGAACATGGCCTTGGGTGGCCTGCGCGATCTGTCGCTGATCACCACGCCACCGGCCGAGCGCCTGGCCATCAAGACCTTCGTGACCGAGTGGCACGCGCCCACGCTGCGCGAAGCCGCGCTGCGCGAGTTCCGTCGCGGTGGCCAGGTGTACTTCGTGCACAACGTGGTCGAGACCATCGAGAAGACCGCGGCCGAGCTTGCGAAGCTGATTCCGGAAGCGGAGGTGCGCATCGGCCATGGCCAGATGCGCGAACGCGATCTCGAGCAGCTCATGGTCGATTTCTATCACCGCCGCTTCAACCTGCTGGTCTGCACCACGATCATCGAAAGCGGCATCGACGTGCCCACGGCCAATACCATCATGATCGACCGGGCGGACCGCCTGGGCCTGGCACAGCTGCACCAGCTGCGCGGCCGCGTCGGACGCTCGCATCACCGCGCCTACGCCTATCTGCTCACGCCCAACCGCAAGGCGCTGACCCAGGACGCCCTGAAGCGGCTGGAAGCCATCGAGTCGCTGGAAGACCTCGGCGCGGGCTTCGTGCTCGCCACGCATGATCTCGAGATCCGCGGCGCCGGCGAGTTGTTAGGCGAATCGCAGAGCGGCGAACTCACCGAGATCGGCCTGACCCTGTATCTCGACATGCTGGAACAGGCCGTGAAGTCGCTCAAGGAAGGCAAGGAGCCGGCACTCGACCGCCCGCTGGCCGCCACCGCCGAAGTCGAACTGCGTCTGCCGGCGCTGCTGCCCGAGAGCTACGTGGCCGATGTGCCCGTCCGCCTGGCCATGTACAAGCGCCTGGCAGCCTCGCCCGACAACGCCGCCATCGACGAGCTCACCGAGGAGATCGTCGATCGCTTCGGGCCGCTGCCCCCGCCGGCGACCAACCTGTTGCGCGTAACCCGGCTGAAGCTGGCGGCGCGCAGGATCGGAATCCGCCGACTCGACCTGAGCCCGCAGGGCGGCTACGCACTGTTCGAGGAATCGAACAAAGTCGACCCGCGCGCGGTCATACGCCTGGTGCAACACCCCGACCGCGATTACAAACTGGAAGGGCCTCTCAAATTGCGAATTTCCGTGGAAACGGAGACCGATACGGAGCGCTTCGAATTCGCCGAGAAGTTCCTGGCGGGGCTGGCCGGAGAGTCCGAAAAACCCGTGAAGGCGGCCACCGAGCATCCGAAAAAGGACCCGAAAAAGAACCCGAAAAAGGACCTATAGCGCCTCCCGCTATACTTCGCCCATGAACCCGACCCACAGCCGACTGACCACCCTGCTCTGCCTTACCGCGATGACCGTCGTGGCCGGGTTGATCCCCGCCTCGGGTGCGCGGGCGCAGACCCCGTCGTCGACCGTCTACACCGTCGAGCTCATCGTGTTCCGCAACGTCAGCGGGCAAGGCGGCGCGGAAGACTGGAGCGTCAAGCCTGTAGCCCGACGCCCGGACCAGCCGGACTCACCCGTGACCGGGCGTTTCGTGGCCTCGGTACCCGCCTCGCAGTTCCAGATGAACGACGTCGCCAACCGCCTGCGCAACAGCTCTAACTATCAGCCCATCGCCCACTTCGCGTGGCAGCAGACCGCGAGTTCCTGGGGCTCGGGCGCGGGCTTCACCGTGGCCAAGGTAGCCGGCAACGTGCCGGGTCTCTCGGGGATCATCTTTCTCGAAGCCGGCACCTACCTGCACCTCGGCATGACACTGAACTACCAGAGCTCGAATCCGCCAGCCGGGTTGGGAGCGTCACCGGGGCAGGTGTTCATGATGTCGGAGTCGCGGCGCATCAAGCGCTATGAGCGCAACTACTTCGATCACCCGGCATTCGGTGTGATCGCGCTGGTGACGCCTGCGAATCAAGGGACGGGTGGGCGTTAGCTCCTTGGCGTGCGCGTGGCCGGCGACGTCGACACGCCTCCGCTCTTCAGCCGACTCTCACTCGAAATCCGATTCTTCCGCGACGATGACGCGGTTACGCCCCTGGTCCTTCGCGCG
>JAQSWD010000200.1 GCA_029266835.1 Steroidobacteraceae bacterium | reverse complement strand
GAGCGGTAGCCCACCGTTTCGCCGAGCTTCACGGCGGCTTCGTGCAGCGACTCGCGCGTGGCCGGGTCGATGTTGGGCGCTGGAGATTCTTCGATGACTTTCTGATTGCGCCGCTGCACCGAGCAGTCGCGCTCACCCAGCGCGATGACCTTGCCGCGGCCGTCACCGAACAGCTGCACCTCGATGTGACGGGCACGCGCGACGAACTTCTCCAGGAACACGCCGGCGTTGCTGAAATTGCCGGCGGCCAGCCGCTGGACCGCGGCATAACAGTCTTCGAGATCGCGCGGTGTGTCGCAGCGGCGCATGCCGATGCCGCCGCCGCCCGCGGTGCTCTTGAGCATCACCGGATAGCCGATGATCGCGGCGGCCTGCAGCGCCGAGGGCAGGTCCGGAAGCAGGTCGGTGCCAGGCAGCAGCGGCAGGCCGGCGCGTTGCGCCAGCGCGCGTGCGGTGTGCTTGAGGCCGAAGTCGCGCATCTGCGCGGGCGTGGGGCCGATGAACGCGATGCCCGCGCGTTCGCAGGCTTCGGCGAAATCCGCGTTTTCGGACAGGAAGCCGTAACCTGGATGAATCGCCTCGGCGCCGCTGGCGCGTGCGATCTCGAGGATGCGCTCCTGGCGCAGGTAACTCCCGGCCGCCGGCGACGGCCCGAGTAGATAGGCCTCGACGGCATCGCGCACGTGGCGCGCGTTCGCGTCGATTTCCGAGTACACCGCGACGGAGCGCACGCCCATGGCGCGCAGCGTTCGCTGGATGCGGCAGGCGATGGCGCCGCGATTGGCGATCAGAATCTTGTTGAACATTGCGCAGTCCCCCGGTTTCGGGTGCTGCGCCAGGTCGTCCCGGCGTGGATGGGAAGTCCGGGCGGGTCGTCCCGCCGGCAGGAGCACGCCATCACGCGTCCTCCCGGATCAGTACCCGAACCGGCGTCGGGTTGTAGGCATTGCAGGGGTTGTTGAGTTGCGGGCAATTCGAAATCAGCACGAGCGTGTCCATGAGCGCGCGCAGCTCGACGAATCGGCCGGCGGCCGAGATGCCGTCGGCGAAGCGCAGGCCGCCCTCGGGAGTCACGGGCACGTTCATGAAAAAATTGATGTTCGACGGCAGGTCGCGCTTGGTCATGCCGGCGTTCCGTGCCAGCGGATGGCGCGCCAGCGCTGACAGGAAGCTGTCGCGGCAGCTGTGCATGTGCCGCTTCTCGAGCGCGTAACGCACGGTGTTGCTCTCGGAGGAGCAGGCGCCGCCCAGCGTGTCGTGGCGACCGCAGTCGTCCTGCTCGATGCGCAGCAGCGCCCGCCCGCGGTTGGTCAGCAGCACCGAGCCGGAGGTGAGGTAGATCTGGCGCTGTGCCTGCAGCGTGTTCTGCGCGCTGTAGTGCTCGGCGATGTCATGCGCGTTGTAGAACAGGGTATCGACGGCCTGGTTGCCTTCGAGATCCACGATGCGCAGCGTGGCGCCGGCTTTCACCACGCCCATCCACGGTTCACCGGCAGGAACCACGCTGTCGACGACGGCGAGCGACGGCGCCGCCTTCATGCGCAGTACCGCTCGGTATTGATGAAACCGCGTGTGTTTTCAGGACATCGAATGCGGCAGGCGTCGTCGGCGGCGACTGCTGGCGCCGGACTCATCTGCAAACCGATACCCGGCGGGGCATAGGTGCTGCCGGTGCCCAGCGGATGCGGGCCTGCGTGCAGCAGCACCAGCGTGTCCATTTCGAAGCGCAGGTCCACGTAGTCGCCGGCGCGCGAGTGGCCCGTGGCGAGGCTCATGGCGCCGTTCTCGTCCACGAGCAGTTTGCTGAAGAAGTTGATGTTAGCGACCAGGTCGCGCTCACCCAGCCCGTACTTGCCCAATTCCACGAGCATGGCCTGGCGGCCGCTGACGAACCGCGCATTGCGCTGCACCTGGAAACTGGTGGCACCGTACTGCGCGGCTATGGTCTCGTCGTCCGTGAGTCCGCAAAGCGGATCGTGCCAGCCGCAGGTGTCGGCGGTGATTGAACAGAGGATGCGCCCCATGTCCGAGTAACACACGCAGCCGGTGGTCAGGTGCGCGGTGTGCTGCGCCTTGAGCGTGTCCGCCATGTTGTAGCGTTCCAGCGGCTGCTCGCGGTTATAGAAGAGCGCCGCGAGGTTGGCGTCGGCGCCGCGCGCGATCAGCCGCAACTGCGAGCCTCGCCGCAGTACGCCCGACCAGTGCGAACCCCCCAGGATTTCTTCTTCCCATCGCATCCCAAAGCGCAAGTGCAAAGCGCGTACCAGCGCGGAATGCCAAATCGGTGCGGCCGGTGTGCTGCACACGCAGGTTTTCGCACGAGATTCGTGCGCGCTGGCGGCACATGCCTGGGTATGGTGCGGATTCGCGCCGCGCGTGCGCGTTCGAAGGCCAAACAACCCTCGAACAACCTCGCGAGTGCGCGGCACACCTCTTGCAATTCTACCGGTCAGTAATGTGCGCCTAGGGTTCCGGTTGAGCGATCAACGCTGGTCCGAGAGACGCAATCCAGTGGCATCACATGCCAGGGACACACGGCGGGACAAAAGCCCGGGAGATGCCTCATGACATGAACAACACGGGAGACTCTCATGGCACACAGCAAGGCCCTGGTCCGATCCTTCACGCGTACGCTTCTCGTCTTTGCCCTGGCCGCCCTGGCCCTGGTCACCGCCAAACCCGCGGCCGCCGCTGAGAAAACCTCTTTCAAAGTCGCCTGGAGCATCTACGTGGGCTGGATGCCCTGGGATTACGCCGGGCAGAGCGGCATCCTCAAGAAGTGGGCCGACAAGTACGGCATCAAGATCGAGCTCACGCAGATCAACGACTACGTCGAGTCCATCAATCAATACACCGCGGGCCAGTACGACGCCTGCGTGATGACCAACATGGACATGCTGACCATTCCCGCGGCCGGTGGCGTGGATTCCACGGCGCTCATCGTCGGCGACTACTCCAACGGCAATGACGGCATCGTGTTGAAAGGCGCGGGCAAGAAGCTCGCCGACATCAAGGGCCAGTCGGTCAATCTCGTCGAACTCTCCGTGTCTCACTACCTGCTGGCGCGCGCGCTGGAGACTGTGAAGCTGGCCGAGAAGGACATCAAGGTGGTGAACACCTCCGATGCCGACCTGGTCGGCGCGTTCGGCGCGGCCTCGGTGACCGCGGCCGTGACCTGGAAACCGCTGCTCTCCGAGATCGTTTCCCAACCCAAGACCACGCTGGTCTTCGATTCCAGCAAGACGCCGGGCGAAATCCTGGACCTCATGGTGGTGAATACCGACGTGCTCAAGGCCAACCCCAAGCTGGGCAAGGCGCTCGCCGGCGCCTGGTACGAGACCATGCTGCTGATGGCCGGCAAGGACGCGAAGTCCACGGCCGCCCTCGAAGCCATGGCCAAGGCCTCGGGCACGGACCTCGCGGGATTCAGGGAAATGCTCGCGACTACCTACCTCTACACCACGGCCGCGTCCGCGGTGGCCGCAACCACCAGCCCCGAGCTGGTAAAGACGATGGACCTGGTGCGCAAGTTCTCTTTCGACCACGGCCTGCTGGGTGAAGGCGCCAAGACCGTCGACGCGGTGGGCATCGAGTTTCCCGGCGGCGTCACGCTGGGCGACAAGAAGAACATCAAGATGCGCTTCGA